>WFWY01000058.1 GCA_015490895.1 Thiotrichaceae bacterium
CTTTTCACCCAGTCCAGAGCAGCGATGGCCTGTCCGTCCTGCCTGTCTGCATCTACTTCCGGAAACGCCTCCAGCATAATGGTGTCGCCCTGCTTGCCACTCAATGGCTTGATGGTCTGCCAGATTTCTTCCGTCAAAAACGGCATAACGGGGTGCATCAGCCGCAGCAGGGACTCCAGCACCTGAATCAGTGTATGGCGGGTACCACGTTTGGCTGCATTCGATGATGTCTCATTATTCAGCACCGGCTTGCTCAGTTCCAGATACCAGTCACAATACTGGTTCCAGGTAAACTCATACAGCGCCTTGGCAGCCAGGTCAAAACGGTAATGATCAAGATGCCCGGTAACTTCCTGAATCGTTTCCTGCAAAAGTGCCAGGACCCAGCGGTCTGGCAAGGATAACACCATCGGCTGCTGTTCCAGACCAACATCCTGACCCTCCGTTTGCATCATGACATAACGAGAGGCATTCCAGAGCTTGTTGCAGAAATTGCGATACCCTTCCAGACGCTGCAAATCTATCCGCACATCACGCCCTGTTGATGCCATTGCAGTAAAGGTGAAACGCAAAGCATCTGCACCAAAAGCGGGAATCCCGTCAGGAAACTGCTTTCGGGTCTGCTTTTTGATTTTTTCTGCCAGGTGCTTCTGCATCATATGACGGGTACGCTTTTCCAGTAGATCCTCCAGTGAAATACCATAGATAATATCCAGAGGATCCAGCACATTGCCCTTGGACTTGGACATCTTCTGCCCTTCACCATCGCGCACCAGGCCATGCATATAAATCTCGCGGAACGGCACATCATCCATAAACTTCAGCCCCATCATAATCATGCGGGCTACCCAGAAAAAGATAATATCAAAGCCCGTCACCAGTACATTAGTGGGGTACCAGGTATGCAAGGCTGCGGTTTCTTTCGGCCAGCCCAGTGTTGAAAAAGGCCATAATGCCGAGCTAAACCAGGTATCCAGGACATCTTCATCCTGACGCAGGGAAACCTCGCTCCCCAGTTTGTATTTTTCACGTACCGCTTTTTCATCTTTGCCAACATAGATAGCCCCTGACTCGTCATACCAGGCAGGGATGCGATGCCCCCACCAAAGCTGCCGGGAAATACACCAGTCCTGAATATCACGCATCCAGCTGTAATACATGTTTTTATAATTATCAGGTACAAAGCGAATCTTGCCACGCTCGACCGCTTCCACAGCAGGCTGCGCCAGTGATTTCACAGCCACATACCACTGGTTAGTTAAATACGGTTCAATAACCGTACCCGAGCGGTCACCGCGTGGCACCATCAGGGTATGGTCTTTCACTTCAACCAGCAAACCCAGTCGCTCCAGGTCTGCCACAATGGCTTTGCGTGCCTCATAACGCTCCATTCCCTGATAGGCTTCCGGCGCTTCCGCATTGATACAGGCATCAATGGTAAAAATATTAATCAGAGGAAGATTATTACGCTGCCCCACCTCATAATCGTTAAAATCATGCGCCGGGGTAATCTTGACACAACCCGTACCCTTCTCCGGGTCGGCATATTCATCACCCACTATGGGAATCAGGCGACCACTTAACGGCAACACCAGTTGCTTGCCTATCAGCTGGTTAAAGCGCTCATCCTCCGGATGTACTGCCACCCCCGTATCACCCAGCAGGGTTTCGGGTCGCGTGGTCGCCACCACCAGATAGTCTTCCGTAGCCTGCCCCTGTTCATCCGCCAGAGGGTAGCGGATATGCCACATATGCCCCTGCTCCTCCTCGGAGATCACTTCAATATCAGACAAGGCGGTATGCAGCACCGGATCCCAGTTAACCAGACGATTACCCCGATAAATCAACCCTTCGTCATACAGCTGTTCAAATACCTCAACCACGGCTTCAGACAGACCCTCATCCATGGTAAAGCGCTGCCGCGACCAGTCAGGCGAAGTCCCCAGATGGCGCATCTGCTCGGTAATACGATCCCCGGACTGCTCCTTCCATTGCCACACGCGCTCCACAAAAGGCTCACGCCCCAGATCATGACGGCTTTTACCCTCATCTCCCAGTTGACGCTCTACCACCATTTGCGTTGCAATACCGGCATGATCCGTGCCCGGCTGCCACAACGTATTGTCACCCTTCATGCGATGGTAACGAATCAAAATATCCATCAAGGTATGCTGGAACGCATGCCCCATATGCAAGGTACCCGTAACATTAGGTGGCGGTAACATAATGCAATAAGCCGACTCTCCACCCGCAGGCGCAAAGTAGCCTTGACGCTCCCAGTTTTTGTACCAGCGCTGCTCAATGTCGTTTGGGTTATAGGTTTTATCCATAATACTTATGTTTCTGAGGTAATAGAAAGGCGGGGATTATACCTCGAATAAGCACTTAAAGAGAGCCCAATCCTGTGTTGTTATATCAGGCTGCCACCAAAGTACCGTGTTTATACCCTGCTCACCCACAAATCGACAAACTCCTGCGGTGTATCGCTACGGGGAAGCCTCTTCCCGGACAAGCTCCCAGGAGACTCCTGTATCTGATTAAGCCTGAGTGGAATTTTTCGATTGATAGAATTGTTCACGACTTATTCAGAGGCTCCTTGGGTATCATGAGCCGTCGAAGTATTCCTGAAAATATTCACCAGGTCTTCTTTTAACAAACCTTTCGCAACCCCCGCAGGCACCGGAATAGTGCTCGGCACGGTAGTCATAACGGGTGTTTCAGCCGGTGCGACAGAAGCAGTCGGAACCGGCTTTTCTTTTTTACCCGCACCATCCGCATCCGCACGACTCAATGAGCGACGACTTACCCCAGTGGGCTGCTCACTCACCGCTTCCGCAGAAACGGGAACAGTCGCCTTCTGCACTCCCACAACAACAGGTTGCCCAGCCTGATACGAAGCCGGCGTAACCCCCTGACTCCGCTCCGCCGTACTTTCAGAAGCAGGCTGCCGCCGACCGGGAATCAACTGCCCGACAGAACGATAGGTCTTGTACCAGAACGGCGCACCCAGACCTATCAGCCCCGTGGTAATGATAATTCTAAATAACCAGACCAGTCCATCTTGCGAAGAAAGAACCACGCCAACCCTCACAAAAAAATGCTTGAGCCAGGATAAAGCCGGATCAATGGCAGGCAGCAACTGCACATTCTCAACCGGCGTCATGATCTTGCAACGAGGGTCGAAGTCACTCCCCTTTGCACAAAACGGAAAGAAATCATGTCCCAGCGGTAAACTCAAGCCCTCCAGCTGTGCAGACGCCTTCCGGTAATTATTCAGTATCGCATCATACTTCTCATTCACCGTCTCCTGTGCATCACTATCGGCGGCAACGGCAAGATCAGCAACACGCGCTTTTTGCAGCTTTTCAACATCAATACTTTCAATCACCTGCTCAGCCAGCCTGGTATCCCTGGAAAGCGCCTGGTACAGCGTCAATGAATCAATATTCAAGGTACTCGCCAGCGCAAAAGCTACCACTATCGAAAAGAAAGCCGCACGACGCGTGAAATACTCCGTCGCTGCCTGCCCATAACGCTCAAACTCATAAGACAACTTTGCAATCGTTGATGCCGCCAGCTCATTTTCCTGCTGCACCACCTTCTGCATTAACTGTCGCCCTGCCCCGGACTGGGCAAACTGCTCAACGAACTGCCGTGTCGTCAACTCCTCAAACTCCGTCTTCACCAAAAAAGTATTAAACAAACCTTTTCTACGGCTGGAAATAGCCGGGTTCTTGCGAATCTCCCTGACAAAGGACTCCGCATCATCCGCCAGCTTAATACCGGCACTTTTAAAATGCGGCCTGACAGACTGCCGATACAGCTGCGTCAGCATCTCATCAAAATCACGCGAGCGCGTATTCAACAACCGATGGATACTTTCAACCAGCACACTCGCCAGGGTGGACAACACAATCATAATCGCCGAAAAGGCGAGTAGCGCAATAAGATAGTTCATAATTTTCTAGCTCGCGGTGATCTCCAGAATGATAACCTGTCCGAGAATAGGAAGCGTAACGAAAATCACAGGAGAATTATAAGCTGGGCTTACTGAATGAGGCGAATAATCATATATATTTAACGACTCAATAAGTTCAGATTATGATGTTCATGAGATTTGCAGTAGCTTCTTAGTTCTCGGACAAGCGCCCAGATGCTTTCCCACAATACTCCTGTCCTTTATCTATAGCTAAAATATATTTTAATAGCAAACACTCTGTTGCTAATACCCTGAAACGATCAATCTGAACAGGCGGCTAATATATCTACAGTGGAGATAAAAACCAATGCCGTTCAATTAAGCCAATGCATCTAAAGAACCCTCTTGTAA
>WFWY01000059.1 GCA_015490895.1 Thiotrichaceae bacterium
ATTAAACAGCGGAGACGGTAAGTTATTGATTATTAGGGGCGCTGTGAATACATCCCTGTAGGCTATGCGGCAGCATCCCTGCTATAGAATACTTAATAATCAATGGCTTATCATCTTGCGTATTATTACGCTGAGTCGCTACAATTTAAATAGTAAAGAGATAATGCTCCCCGGAGTCTTTATTCCTGCTGAATAAGCTTGAACATTTATTCAGCATGTGTTAATTATTAGCGGTCAACGGGTTGGCGGGAACGTGTCCAGTGTCTCGCCCGAGGGCATTTTTATTCATTTCTGGCAAACCCTGAATGAAGTGTCCGGTAACGAAAAATAATGGGGAATATTGTGTCTACTTCTACCGGGCTGTTTTTCAGAAAATCACCGCCACTGTTTTACTCTTTTTATCTTTCTTTTTTCATTCTTATTTGTGTGTTTCTTTTGCTTGTTAATAGTGTGTTGTCAGTGGCTTTTGCCTCGACAGACAAGCCAGGCCTGACGGTAACACTGAATGAGACACCTGCGTGTGCAGCAGCATCTTTTACGCTGCCTGTGAATCAGTGGACACAGGTTAGTCTGCCCTGTTTGCCAGCAGCAGGTTTCAATACGGTACAGGCGATCTTTGGTGATGATATGGCAGGTGTTTATGGTACGCACTGGGCTGTCTACCAATATAGCTCCGGTAGTAACACCTATATCGATATCGGCCTGACAGGTGTGATGGCGATGGGAGAATCCTATTGGGTCATTAACTTGCAAGCAGCAGCAACACTGGATATGCCGGCCGAGAGTCTGGCTTCCGTTGTCAGTATTAATACCTTATTATCGACAGATGCGGCGAACCCAACCTGGTTTCTTTACGGTTTCCCCTATACGGACTCTCTTCCCTGGAATAGCCTTCGTGTGACCACTGACAGTGGTGCCTGTGCCGCCGGTGATGGCTGTAACCCCGATGAAGCGACTGCTGCCGCTGTTTTTAACTATCAGGCGTTTCGCTGGAATGCGGCTAGTGGTGTTTATGATGTGATTGGTGGCGGTGACCCACTGATTCCCTGGGGAGGGTACTGGGTGGCTGCATTGCCTGGTGCAGAGGGGTTGAACCCGGTATTACACTCCACGATGGCTGATAACCAGGCTCCTGTTATTACGCTATATGGTAATAATCCGGTTTCAGTCGCACAGGGAAGTACCTATACGGATCCGGGTGTGATTGCAATGGACAACGTAGATGGCACGATTGTGGTTGCTGTGGATGCGACAGCAGTAGATACCGCTGTACCACAGGGTAGTTTTCTGGTGCAGTTTACGGCAACGGATAGAGCAGGTAATGTGGCTACTGCAACCCGTACAGTTAATGTTACTGGCGCACCGGCAGTTTCTGGCCTGATTGGTCACTGGCCGCTGGATGAAAATAGTGGTGCCCAGGCGCAGGACAGCAGTGGGAATGGTATCGACCTGAATATTAGTAATAGCGCCAACTGGGTGCCGGGTACTTACGGAGCTGCACTGGCGTTTGCGGGGCCGGCCAGTAACCAGTTTGCTTCTACAGCCAGCGCAGGTGCATTGCAAACGGCTTCCACAACTTTTGCAGCCTGGGTTTACCCGAATACTTCCAGTGAATCCTGGGAGTGGATTGCAGCACAGGGAGATAATGTGGGCTTGTACCTGAATCCTGCGGAACGAAAAGCTTCTTTTTATATCAAGGATACATCCGGGATCTGGATATCCGTGAGTTCACCTCCCAATAGTTTTGAGTTTAACAAATGGCAGCACATTGCCGGTTCTTTTGATGCGACTACCCATACTTTAAGAGTTTATGTCAATGGTAATGAGCTGGATTGGCAAGATGTAGCGCAGGGTATTGCACACGATGCCGGAAACGGGTTCACGATCGGTGCCATGCAGGGTTTCCGTCTGTTTAATGGTCGTATTGATGAAGTTCAGGTTTATGATCGGGCGTTAAGTAAAGCAGAGATCAATCAGTTGGCACAAACACCGCTTATGCCCCCGCCCAGTGATCCTGTACGTATCTATCCACTAGGGGATTCGATCACGGACAGCTTCTCCGGCAGTGGTCGCCCCAGTTATCGCCGGTCATTATGGCTGTTGCTGAAAAATGCCGGATATAACGTTGACTTCGTGGGTTCCCGGTCCTATAACGATGTTTCCCCTGTTGATTTTGATCCAGACCATGATGGACATGCCGGATATGAGGCTGGAGATATTGACTTTGAGATTAATAACTATTTGAGTGGTATTGATCCTGAGATTGTACTGTTGCACATTGGTACCAATGATCTGGATAGAGGGCAGACGGTTGCCAGCACCCTGACCGAGATAGACCGGATCATTCAAAAACTCAGGGCAAAAAACTCTTCCATTGTGATTTTCCTGGCCAAGATTATCCCTATGAGAAACCGGGATACTGCGGACTTTAATGCACAAATAGATGCCTTTGTTGCAGCCCGCACGACTATCACTTCACCGATTATCGCAGTAGACCACTACAGTGGTTATGATCCGCAAACGGATAACTATGATAATTACCACCCCAATGAAGCGGGTGAGAATAAAATGGCGGGAAAATGGTTTACTGCCTTGCGGGATTACCTGGGTGGACAGGTTGCCTCCGAGACGGTGACACTCATGCCCCCGGCCTATCAAAAAGCCTTGCGAAATCCCTTAAAAGGGTTTCGCTGGATCTTTAAAAACCAGCAGTACCAGACGGCTTTTCCACAAGACAGGCCTTATGTGTCATTAGCGAAATGGTTTATAGGCTATGAATTTCTGGAAAATGATGTGAATGACACTGTGCAAAAAGTCATCGATTATTCCAACACCTTGTGGGCATCCCTGCCGGACAGCAACAAAAAAGTAACCCCCGTTGTGTATATGCGTTACGACGATGAATACCGGTGGCCTGCTGATATGACCGATGGTGATTTCAGCTCTCAGCAATTTTATGACCGGGTCGCCGTTTTTATTCAAAAACTGGGTCAGGCATGGGACAACGACCCGCGAATTGCCGTAATGCCGATGGGTATTCTGGGCAATTATGGGGAACAACATACTCCGTACCCCACTCCGGAAATGGAGACTTTTCTGGGTGATGCTTTCACCGCAGCATTTAAAAACAAGCAGGTATTGCATTCTGGCTCAACAGATTATTTCCGCGCCTATCCCTTTGCAACCTATTGGGATTCTTTTGCACACCCGACAGAAGAACTGTTTCTGGAGTGGCTGGAGGCGAACCGCCCCGACTCCTGGAAAACACGAAGCTATATCGGTGAAGTGGCTTATAACTGGGGCGGAATTGAAAATTACCTCGGTGTGGATCCCACGGACAACCTGAGTACCCCCGCTTATTTTAACCGTATTCTCAATTACCTGAAGCGCTCCCATAATAGTACACTTTCGTGGATTGCAGATTATCAGCAAATACCGGAAACAGAAGTAGCGGCTGATCTGGTACAAAAAAACATGGGCTATCGTTTCCTGCTGGAGTCAGTGACATTCCCCCGGCGTATTACCCAGGGGCGCAATTTCCATGTTTTATTTTCAGTGAAAAATGAAGGCGTTGCTCCGTTTTATGAAAAATGGCCGGTGGAACTGGTACTGCTCAACCCGGTCAACCACCAGCCAGTATGGCGAGAAGTTTTTCAGGGTGTTGATATAACCTCATGGATGCCGGGAGAAGGCTGGATCTATGATAAAGACAATGCAGATATTCCAGGCACCGGGTACAGCATTCCCGCTGCAACTTATGTGGCATCGAGTGTTTTTAACCTGCCAGAGAGTGTCCCTAATGGTGAATATATCCTTGCACTCGCTGTACTGGATCCTGCTGGAATGCACCCATCTCTGCGGTTTGCGACCTCGAACTATCTAAAGGGAGGCTTTCACCCGGTTGGGCGGTTAGGGGTCAATACAACACTGGCGAGCTATGATGTTTCCAGCATCAATTTCTTTGACCCGCAGCTGGATAACAGTCTCTACTATGAAAGCAGCGTACCTCCAGCCATTATCGTAACGGCTCCCGGAGGAGATGTAATCTGGAACGGGGGCAGCTCCCAGATGGTCACCTGGAATGCCTATAATGCTGGTGAGCTTGTCGATATCGACCTGTCACTGGATCAGGGTAATAGCTGGATGAATCTGGTGAGCGGTACGCCCAACGATGGCAGTGAAACGGTAACCCTGCCAACCGGTCAGGCCAGTGCCATGAGCCGAATCCGGGTGAAAAGTAACACGGCGGAAGATATCTCCAATGCTGATTTTATACTAACGGATTAACAAACCGGTATCGAAAGCACGGATTCAGAGTATAAAAAAAGCCGGAAACGCACTGTTTCCGGCTTGATGTTATCTTACTGATTATTGGTGATCAGGTCGAAATTCTGGTGCTCCCTGCACCGGGCCAAGCTACTTTTTGCTAAAAATGACGTTACCATCCTGCACATCGACCAGAATACGATCACCACTGGCGAATTCACCGGCCAGAATTTTCTGTGCCAGAGGGTTTTCGATCTCGCTCTGAATAGCACGTTTTAAAGGACGTGCGCCATAAACAGGATCGAAGCCTTCCGCACCCAGCAGATCCAGTGCGGCTTCGGTGAACTCAATACTCATCTCGTTATCAGCCAGACGTTCATTCAGATGACGTAACTGAATGGCAGCGATCTTGCGAATTTCTTCCTTGCCAAGAGGCCTGAAGACGACACTGTCATCAATCCGGTTGATGAATTCAGGTCTGAAATGGGTACCGACAATTTCCATCACAGCCTTTTTCATGGCATCGTAGTTTTCTTCGCCTGCCATGCTCTGAATGACATCCGAGCCAAGGTTGGATGTCATCACGATCACGGTATTTCTAAAGTCAACCGTGCGACCCTGCCCATCTGTCAGGCGTCCATCGTCCAGCACTTGCAACAGGATGTTAAACACATCCGGGTGCGCTTTCTCAACTTCATCCAGCAGAATGACAGAGTAGGGCTTACGCCGCACCAGTTCGGTCAGATAGCCACCTTCCTCGTAGCCGACATAGCCAGGAGGCGCACCAATCAGGCGTGCTACAGAGTGTTTTTCCATAAACTCGGACATATCCACGCGCACCATGGCATCCTGTGTATCAAACAGGAATTCTGCCAGGGCTTTGGTCAGCTCTGTTTTACCCACACCGGTTGGGCCAAGAAACAGGAAGGAACCATTGGGGCGGTTCTGATCCGAAATCCCTGCTCTGGAACGGCGAATGGCATTGGAAACAGCAATAATAGCTTCTTCCTGTCCGATAACCTGCTTGCGTAACTCATCTTCCATACGCAGCAATTTATCACGCTCGCCTTCCAGCATTTTGGAGACAGGGATGCCCGTCCAGGCGGCTACAATTTCTGCAATTTCCTCATCCGTGACCTTGTTACGCAGTAACTGAAAGTCTTGAGTGACATCTGCCTTGCTGGCGACTTCCAGCTGTTTTTCCAGCTCAGGAATACGCCCGTATTGCAGCTCAGACATGCGTTGCAGGTCACCCGCGCGGTGTGCGGTTTCCAGCTCAATACGTGCCTGATCCAGCTCTTCCTTGATGTGCGCTGTACCCTGTACGGCAGATTTTTCAGACTTCCAGATTTCTTCCAGGTCGGAAAACTCTTTTTCCAGTGTTGTAATTTTTTCTTCCAGCTCGGCAAGGCGCTTTTTGGAGGCGTCATCCTCTTCTTTTTTCAGGGCTTCGCGTTCAATTTTGTACTGGATCAGTTTGCGTTCCAGCTTATCCATGGCCTCCGGCTTGGAATCAATTTCCAGGCGAATACGCGAGGCAGCCTCATCCACCAGGTCAATAGCCTTGTCGGGCAGTTGCCGGTCTGTAATATAGCGATGTGACAGCGTGGCTGCGGCAACAATCGCCGGGTCGGTAATTTCAACACCGTGATGCGCCTCATATCGCTCCTTCAAACCACGCAGAATGGCAATGGTATCTTCCACAGTCGGCTCGTCCACGATGATTTTCTGGAAGCGACGCTCCAGTGCCGCATCTTTTTCTATGTACTGGCGGTATTCATCCAGTGTGGTTGCACCAATACAATGCAGTTCACCGCGTGCCAGTGCAGGCTTGAGCATATTGCCGGCATCCATGGCACCGTCTGCCTTGCCCGCACCCACCATGGTGTGAATCTCGTCAATAAACATAATGACATTGCCTTCAGACTTGGCGACATCGTTAAGCACAGCTTTCAGGCGCTCTTCAAAGTCACCCCGGAATTTGGCACCTGCCAGCAGTGCGGCCAGATCCAGTGCGAGCAGCTGTTTGCCCTTCATGCTATCTGGCACCTCACCGTTCACAATACGCTGCGCCAGGCCTTCGACCAGTGCCGTTTTACCGACACCTGGCTCACCAATCACTACCGGGTTGTTTTTGGTGCGGCGTTGCAGGATCTGTACCATTCGGCGGATTTCCTCATCCCGCCCAATGATAGGGTCAATTTTGCCCTGCTCTGCGCGTTCGGTAAGGTCGATGGTGTATTTTTTCAGGGCTTCACGCTGGTCTTCTGCATTCGGGTCGTCTACGGACTGCCCGCCACGCATGTTCTCAATAGCCAGCTCCACCGCCTGTTTAGTCGCACCCGCCTCACGTAACAGTGTGCCTGTTTTACCCTTGTCATCCATCAGTGCCAGCAAAAACAGTTCAGACGAAATATATTGATCACCACGCTTCTGGGATAATTTGTCAGTAGCATTAAGCAGTTTGGAGAGGTCGCCGGAGACATGTACATCGCCTGCGTCACCACCGGTCACACTGGGCATGGTATCCAGTGCCTCTCCCAGCTGGGAACGCAGCAGGTTGACATTCACCCCGGCCTGGGTAAGCAGACTGCGTGCGATGCCACCTTCCTGGTCTAGCAGGGCGGTCAATAAATGTACTGGCTCAATAAACTGGTGGTCTTTTCCCAGTGCCAGCGACTGGGCATCCTGCAAGGCAAGTTGAAACTTGCTGGTTAATTTATCTGTTCTCATGGATCTCTCTCTGTAATAGGGGTGAACGGTGTCCGTATGATTTCTTACATAGGGACACCCATTGCGTATTGCAAGTCTAGCTGAAGCAGCTTGTTAAATCTGTCAGCCAGCTGACGGAGGTTGCTTTTATATTTCCTTTTTAGTCAGTGCTCACTGTTGCAAAAGCAGCTTGATAGTTTTTTTTCTGGGTGCTTCAAAGCCAGCATCCTTCATACGCTCATACATGTATGCATCGGCCAGATCAATCATTTGCTCCACCTCCTCAGGTGTTGTTGAGAGTATATGCCGGGCTACTTCTTCGGTACTAAGACCTTCACGGTGTACCAGTAATACAGTACGCCGCCATTGAATGGGCAGCCCGCCAAGATAACGGTAAAAATGGTCATGGTAACCATCAATATTCAGTTCCGGGCTCCGGGCATGAGTGTCCGGAATCAGATCCTGAATATGCAGGACTTCATCGGGTTGATAGAACTCACCCTGGTCTTCTTCAATCATGGCTTCTGCCTGATCTATGGCATCCGGTGACAAGGTGTCATCCAGAGAGAGTTGCTCTGACGTAACGCGTGTTTGTTCGATTTCCTGGTTAATAATCTGGGTTACTTCCCGTAATAGTTTGCGATAAAGTGTTTCGTCAGAGCCTTTCAGGTCTTTCCAGTCAATATGCAGGCGGGCGACTGCTTCATCCCGGATATCAGCCAGTCGGGGATAGTCGGGTAACAGGTCACCATTGGCTCTCAGGTAGGCCAGTTCATGCTTGATAAAATGTTCCAGTCTGGGTTGTAACGGCGTAATGGATTGCTCCACAGACTGTTTGACCTCCGGTTCCAGGTTGCTAATATCCTGATACAGCTTTTGCAGGCGCTGCCGGCGACCTTTGCGATTCCAGTGCTGCTGACCAGAAATGTGCGCGCGGTGACGCTTCGCCTGACGGGTAAGTTCACTGGTGACTTCCTGGATAGCCGTTCTGATATTGTCATTGCATTCTTTGGCAACCAGTATTTTTTTAGGAGGCAGGTGTAAACGATAAGTGACGCAATAGCTGTGGGTACTCGTGTGCTCCACGGTAGCGTGCAGCTCCAGATGACCTACATCAAAGGCTGCCAGCCTGGGAGCCAGATGTCTCTCGACTGTTTGCTCAATAGCAACCCGGGTGGATTCATAAGATTCTCTGTTCATATTGCGATAAGTGATATTTATCTTCATCGTTTTATCCCTTTTTTGTTTATCAAAAGACCTTTTCTCTTGCTATGAATAGTCTCTTTACTCATAGAGTGATAATGGAATACCGCTCTCATTTGCTGCCCCATGAACGCATTCATATATCCTACAGGTTTAGTACATTTAGAACCGCTATGCAGAACCTGTTTGTTACTGTAGCGTTAGCAACCCTGAGAAGCTGTCATATGGGTGACAAAAAACACAATCTTTTGACTGTCTCCGGGCTTGATTGTAATTCAAGAGAGTAGTTACTCGTACAAGCCACTGTGTTAGACTTGCCGCTCTTTTTCATACGAATTCTTTCCTGACGATAATGGCTAACACACAACAATTACAACAGCTCCTGGAACAACGTATTCTGGTACTGGACGGAGCCATGGGCACCATGATCCAGAAACACAAACTGGAGGAGGCAGATTACCGTGGAGAGCGCTTTGCAGATTGGCCCAGTGATATCAAGGGCAATAATGATTTGCTGGTACTGAGCCAGCCGCAGATTATTCGGGATATCCATGCTGAATATTTGCAAGCGGGTGCTGATATTCTGGAAACTAATACGTTTAATGCCACCCGGATTGCCATGGCAGATTATGACATGCAGGATTTGTCGTATGAAATCAATGTCGCTGCGGCGAAGCTGGCACGTGAAGTGGCTGATGCATACAGCACGCCTGAAAAGCCGCGTTTTGTTGCGGGTGTGTTGGGACCAACCAACCGTACCGCCAGTATCTCTCCGGATGTGAATGATCCAGGCTTCCGAAATGTTTCCTTCAAGGAGCTGGTTGATGCCTATATTGAATCCACCAGTGCCCTGCTTGAAGGTGGTGCAGATATTATTCTTATCGAAACTGTTTTTGATACCTTGAATGCCAAGGCCGCGGTATTTGCGGTCAAGCAAGTCTTTGAGGATATCGGTAAAGAATACCCCATTATGATTTCCGGTACGATTACGGATCGCTCCGGGCGTACCCTTTCTGGTCAAACCACTGAAGCTTTCTATAACTCGCTAAATCATGCCGAACCGATCTCTTTTGGCCTAAACTGTGCACTGGGGCCGGATTTGTTGCGCCAGTATGTTGAAGAGCTGTCACGCATCTCCCAGACCTATGTATCGGCACATCCCAACGCTGGCCTGCCCAATGAGTTTGGTGAATATGATCTTGAGCCAGCAGCAATGGCCGAACATATCCGTGAGTGGGCAAAAAGCGGCTTTTTAAATATTGTTGGGGGTTGCTGTGGTTCAACGCCTGAGCATATCAAGGCGATAGCAGAAACGGTTGCCGAGATAGCTCCGCGCAAGATTCCTGACTTGCCTGTGGCGTGTCGCCTCTCGGGTCTGGAGCCGTTTAATATTGGAGAGGACAGCCTGTTCGTCAACGTGGGGGAGCGTACCAATGTGACGGGTTCGTTGCGTTTTAAACGGCTGATTAAGGAAGAAGACTACGATACGGCACTGGAAGTCGCACTGGATCAGGTACAGGCAGGCGCACAAATTATCGACATCAATATGGATGAAGGTTTACTGGATTCCAGGGAATGCATGATGCGTTTTTTGAACCTGATTGCCTCCGAGCCGGATATTTCGCGTGTGCCGATTATGATTGACTCCTCCAAATGGGAAGTGATTGAAGCCGGTCTGCAATGTATTCAGGGCAAGGGTATTGTGAACTCTATTTCCATGAAGGAAGGAGAGGATATCTTTCTGAAACAGGCGCGTATGATTCGTCGGTATGGTGCGGCGGTGATTGTGATGGCGTTTGATGAAGTAGGGCAGGCAGATACTCGTGAGCGCAAGGTGGAAATCTGTGCCCGTGCCTACCAGCTGCTTACCGAAGAAGTCGGTTTTCCACCTGAAGATATTATTTTTGACCCGAATATTTTTGCGATTGGTACGGGTATTGAAGAGCATAATAATTACGCGGTTGATTTCATCGAAGCCGTCAAGGACATTAAAGAATCGTTACCTCATGCCCTGATATCCGGTGGTGTATCCAATGTATCATTCTCGTTTCGGGGCAATAACCCGGTGCGTGAAGCGATTCATGCTGTTTTTCTGTATCACGCGATCAGGAACGGCATGGATATGGGGATTGTGAATGCGGCACAGCTGGCAGTCGTCGATGACCTGCCCAAAGAGTTACATGATGCGGTTGAAGATTTGGTGCTGAATCGTCGGCAGGACGCTACCGAGCGCCTGATGGATATTGCGCCGAATTATATGGGCGATGGCAAGGCAGCAGAGAAAAAAGAAGATCTGGAGTGGCGTAAACTGCCGGTGGAAAAGCGTCTTGAATACTCACTGGTTAAAGGTATTGATGCGTACGTCACCGAAGATACTGAAGAGGCGCGCCTGTTGCTGGGACGTCCTATCAATGTTATTGAAGGCCCATTAATGGATGGCATGAACGTGGTGGGTGACCTGTTTGGAGATGGCAAGATGTTTTTGCCGCAAGTGGTTAAATCAGCACGTGTTATGAAAAAAGCGGTCGCTTATCTCTTTCCGTTCCTGGAAGCCGAGAAAGAAGGCTGTGAAGTGGAGGCGAATGGCAAAATCCTGATGGCAACGGTGAAGGGTGATGTTCACGACATTGGCAAAAATATAGTCGGTGTAGTACTGCAATGTAATAGTTATGAAATTATTGATATGGGGGTTATGGTTCCCACCGATGATATTTTGACAAAAGCCAAGGAAGAAAATGTTGATATTATTGGTCTTTCTGGCCTAATCACCCCCTCGCTGGATGAAATGGTACACGTTGCCGGAGAAATGGAGCGCCTGGGCATGGATATTCCCTTGCTCATCGGTGGGGCGACGACTTCCAGGGTGCATACCGCAGTGAAAATAGATCCAGCCTATCATGGTGCTGTGGTGCATGTGGCGGATGCCTCGCGTGCCGTTGGAGTAGCGGGTAAATTACTCTCTGATGACGATAAAGTTGACTACATTAAAGCGATTAAGACGGGTTATGAGGAGCTGCGTGTTAAACGTGCTGCTAACCAACGTGTCAAAAAATCCGCAACATTGGCACAGGCAAGAGCGAATAAAGCTCCCATCGACTGGGCCAGCTATCAGCCCCCAAAACCCCTTTATCTGGATGCTCCCCGGGACGGAGAAAACTTCACTGTCTCTCGACCCGATAATGGTGGTGTGATTATCCAGTTTGACGATTATCCTCTGCAAGACTTGCAAGAGCGCATTGACTGGACACAGTTCTTCAGAAGCTGGGAGCTGGCGGGTAAATTCCCGGCGATTTTGACAGATGAGGTAGTGGGTGAAGAGGCGAGCAAGCTGTACAACGATGCCCGGCAAATGCTGGAAAAGGTAATCCAGGAGAAGTGGGTCACTGCACAGGCCGTGATTGGTCTGTTTCCTGCCAACAGTATTAATGATGATGACATCGAGCTGTATACCGATGAAAATCGTGATACGGTTAGTATGGAACTGCATCATATCCGTCAGCAAATTGACCGTGGCGGTTTACGTCCCAACTTCTGCCTGGCAGATTTCATTGCACCCAAAGACAGCGGCGTGAGTGACTGGCTGGGAGCCTTTGCGGTGACAGCAGGGACGGGTATCGAGCCACATGTCAAACGGTTCCGCACCGAGCATGATGACTATAATGCCATTTTGCTGGAGGCGATTTGTGACCGTCTGGCAGAAGCACTGGCAGAGCGTATGCATGAACGTCTGCGAAAAGAATTTTGGGCCTATGTCCCTGATGAAAGCTTCTCTAATGAAGAGATTATCAAGGAAAGCTACCAGGGTATTCGCCCTGCGCCGGGCTATCCTGCCTGTCCTGACCATACTGAAAAAGGTCTGCTATGGGATTTGCTACAGGTTAAGGAACGCATTGGCATGATCATTACCGAGTCCTATGCGATGTACCCGGCTGCGTCAGTCTCCGGCTGGTACTTCTCGCACCCTGAAAGTCAGTACTTTGGCACCGGAAAAATCCAGAAGGATCAGGTTGAAGACTATGCCAGGCGCAAAGGTATGACAATGCAGGAAGCCGAGAAATGGTTATCACCTGTACTGGGATACTAAGCGAGTTGTCAGGTCAGGTTTTCAGAGAATGACACGGGATATCGCCATTATTGACTTTTTGTCCGAACGGGCTAGCCAGACACAGCCTGTTCGCGTGAATGCAGGGAAGGTCGTCTGTAGTGAAGGTCAGGATTGCTCAGACCTGGTTATTGTGACATCAGGTGATGTAAGGGTTTATAAACCAGCAGTAGATGGTCGCAGTATCAGTTTGTACCATATTGCCAGGGGGGAATCCTGCATTATCACCGCAGGGTGTATTCTCAACCAGAATCCCTTCCCCGCAGTGGTCGCGGAAACCATGACCAATGTGGAGGGGATTGCGGTTCCTGCCATGTTGGTCAGACGATGGATGCATGATAGTGAGCTGTGGCGAAATTATGTTTTTATGTTATTGGGGCAGCGCTTTGCAGATGTGATTGAACTGGCGAATGCGCTGGCGTTTGAACCTCTGGAAAGTCGTATTATTGCCTGGCTGCTAAAACAGTCAGCAGTAAAAGGGATTGATACAACGCATCAGGAAATTGCTGAAGAACTAGGCAGTAGTCGGGAGGTGGTTAGCCGCAACCTGAAAGCTCTGGAACATGCAGGCCTGCTCCAGTTATCGCGGGGAAAGATCCGTGTGCTGAATCGGGAGGGTTTAAAAGGGCATTTGTCGTAAAGGAGGCTCTGATTAAGTCTGAGTGGAATTTCTCGATTGATAGAATTGTTCAGTTTTTGCTTAAAA
>WFWY01000060.1 GCA_015490895.1 Thiotrichaceae bacterium
AGTCAGTTGACCCACCTGTTCGTACAACCCATGTTGCAGCGTGGCAAGGGACGGATACTCAATATCGCCTTAGTGGCAGCTTATTTTGCAGCAGCACCCAACTGGGCAGTCTATGTTGCCAGTAAACATTATGTGCTTTCACTCAGCAAAGGACTGGCGCGTGATCTAAAAGGAAGCGGTGTGACGGCAACCGTGGTCTCCCCCGGACCCGCGATGACTGATTTTGTCAGCCAGGCTGGCGCAGGCAATATGCGAGCCTATCAGTTGCGTGTACATCAGAGCGTGGAGCAGATTGCCAGAGTGGCTTATCGAGCCTGTATCAAGGGCAAGGTGGCGGCGATTCCCGGAGTGATGAACAAGGTGCTGGCATTTCTAGGTGAGCTTCATCCGCGCCGGATTGCATTTGAAGTGTTTGCCCTGCTGTCAGGAGACGTACCGGAAAGCAAGGTTTAAAGCAGGCGGCAAGCCCACTTCTTAAGCCCACAGAGCAGCCAGCGGAAATTCAATCGCATCAAACGGTTTAAGTGAAACGGGCTTGTCATTATCCAGTGTTGTCAGCAATACCCACTTGCCATCGTGCAGTTCATAGGCTTCCAGTGTTTTCAGATCCGGGTCGATCAGCCATAGGTGAGGCACGCCATAATGTGCGTAAAGTGGCATTTTTTCAACACGATCCAGCTGAGCCGTAGAAGGGGAAAGCACCTCGCACACCCAGTCTGGCGGGAGTTCAAACCAGGCAGTATCAGGGAGAACCGGCATGCGCTCTCGCCGCCAGCCCGCCAGATCAGGAACTACGATATGGCTGTCCAGATGGATTTCAGGTTCATCCAGAATCCACCAGCCTCCGGGGCCGCCGTTACCCTTGTCATAAGTAGAGCCGACTTCAATGCCCAACGAGGACGAAGCCCTGGCATGTTTCGGCGCAGGTCTGGGGTGAGTGTGGAGTTGACCATGGATAATCTCGGCGACCAGGTTGTCTGGTACCTGCAACAGGTCTTCATAGGTTGCCAGTTTCTCAGCAATGTTGCCCATTGTGTTACTCCATGAATTGGACTTTATCTTCTATGATTTAGTGTATCACAGCTTCCTGCAGCAGTTTACTGATGGGCAACTGCCGGTATTAGAGGATAAATTTATCCAGAACAGTGTGCATAACTGGACTCCCGGCGCACCCACCCGCTTTTTTCACGGCAGAGACGATAGCATCGTTGCGTTTAACCCGGTTGCCCAGGCCGTGCGGGATATGCAAAATCGCGGTGCAGCCGACGTGGCACTGGTTGAGTGTAATGCCGCTGGATTGCCAATCACACATGACAACTGTTTTCTGTCAGCCATAATTTTTGCCACTGGATTCTTCAGGCAGTTTGCCAGTGATTTGTGATCTGAGCAGTTACGGATTATGCTGAATTATTACTGGGTATCTTGCCATAAATGTCTTGTTATTATGTTCGGATCCAGGAGGCTGTTGTTCTGGACGCATGATGAAAGCTCACTTGTCAGCAGCTTAGTCGATAAGCCATAATTTACAACAATGCTCTGGAGCTTTTTTTGTTACACTAATCAGACCCGTCCTATTGACTATCCGCATGAGTTTTGTTCACCTTCGTCTGCATACCGAATATTCGCTAGTCGATAGCACCATTCGCTTGAAGCCTTTGATGCAGGCCGTTGAAGCAGGAAATATGCCGGCTGTTGCACTCACCGACCTGAACAATGTTTTTGCCCTGGTCAAGTTCTATCGCATGACTATGGCGGCGGGGATCAAGCCTGTATTTGGTGTTGATGCCTTGCTGAAAAACAGTGATGATGTCAACCAGCCTTTTCACCTGGTTTTGTTGTGCCAGACAACAAAGGGTTACCAGAACCTCTCCAAACTGATATCGCTGGCCTATACCGAGGGGCAGGATAGTGGCATCCCGCTGGTAACGCGAGAATGGCTTGAGAAATATGCAGAAGGGTTGATTGCCCTGTCCGGCGGAAAAAGTGGAGATATAGGAAAGGCGTTACTGGATGGTAATGAGGAAAAGGCCAGAGAGCTCGCAACCTGCTGGGCACAGCTTTTCCCGGATCGCTACTATATCGAGTTACAACGTACCGGGCGCACGGGCGATGAAGATTACCTGCATGCGGCGGTTGCTCTGGCCAGTGATTTGGGCTTGCCCGTTGTGGCAACTAATGATGTGTGTTTTCTGCAGCAGGATGATTTTTATTCACATGAAGCACGTGTTTGTATTGCAGACGGTTATGTGCTGGATGATCCGAATCGTCCCCGGCACTATAGTCCGCAGCAGTATTTGCGTAGTGCAGAAGAAATGCAGGCACTGTTTGCAGATATCCCCGAAGCGTTACTCAATACGGTGGAAATTGCCAGGCGCTGTAATGTCACACTGACTCTGGGTGAGAACTATTTACCCGATGTGCCGATCCCGAATGGTTTGAGTATTGACGAGTTTATTACAGCAGAGTCACGCAAGGGACTGGAAAAACGCCTGGAAATTTTGCTGGACAAGACGGCTGATGATTTTGCAGAGCGTCGCAAGCCCTATGACGAACGGTTGCAAATTGAGCTGGATGTTATTACTGGTATGGGGTTTCCTGGCTATTTCCTGATCGTTGCTGATTTTATTCAGTGGGCAAAAGATAACGAT
>WFWY01000061.1 GCA_015490895.1 Thiotrichaceae bacterium
CAGCAACAGGATCAGCAAGACTCGCAAGCGGCAAAAGATAATCCACAGCAAGACCATCAACAAGACCATCAAAAGGATGAGCAAACAGCCCAACAAAAAAAAGCAGAAGAAGCAGGAGAAGAAAAAGAACCCAGCCAGGACAAGAAAAACGCTTTTGCCGATGCGAATGAAAAATTAAAAAAAGATCAACAGGAAAAAGCAGCCGAAGCCCAAAAACAGGCTGAAGAAAAAGCGGAGCAGGAACAGCAAGCAAGCGCAGACAGTGCCCGGCAAGAACGAGAAAAGGAAGAACGTGAGAATAGTACAGAAAAGCAGCAAGCCGAAGCACGCGCCGAGCAGCAGGAAAAACCGGCCGCGGATGAGGAAAATCGGCAGGCAGTTGAGGCAGAACAGTTGAACCAGGAAGAAAAAATGGCAGCTGAACAATGGCTCAGACGCATACCGGATAATCCGGGGGAACTGCTTCGGCGAAAATTCAAGTTTCAGTACCAGCAGCGCGGCGGCCAGTCACCGGGTAAGGGTGCCTGGTGAGGTTCATATGTGCGCCTGAATCCACAGCCGGTGGATAGAGAAAGGGAGAGAGAATGAATCAGATAACGGGAAAAAGCAGACTTCCAGGTGGTATTTTAAGTAGCATTTTTTATGCCACGCTGCTGTGGCTGTTGACACAAAACAGCTGGGCGGTGATAACGGCTCAGTTGAATCAAACGACAGTCTATGAAGGGGACCCGGTAGAACTGGTGATTGAGAGTGACCGTAAGCTGTCGGATAAACCCGACCTGTCTCCACTAGGGCAGGATTTTCAGGTACAGGGAACGAGCCAGTCATCGAATTTCAGCATGATTAACGGGAATACCTCGTATACGCAGCGCTGGACAATTACGCTGCTACCCAAACGTAAGGGGCAGCTGACGATCCCCGCGATCTCGGTGGGCTCCGAGACGACGGCACCACTGGCGCTCACAGTGGCCGAAATAACGCCGGAAGCACAGGCACAAACCCGTGAATTCGTCACACTGGAAGCCATTGCCGATGTGGGGGCTTCATTACCTTATGTGCAGCAACAGATCCCTTATACCTTGCGACTGTATACAGATGAATCGGTGATTGAAGGCGATATGTATGAGCCGAGCATTGAAAATGCGGTAATTGAGCGGATTTCCAGGGACAAGCAGTATACGGTGGTTCGCAATGGCAAGCGTTTCAACGTGCTGGAGCGCCGTTATGTGATCTCTCCGGAGCGTAGTGGCAAGCTGCTGATTCCACCTGCCCTGTTTAAGGGGCAACAGCGCCAGCAGCAGCGATCGCGTCAGGGGGGAGGCAATGGCTTTAATGATCCTTTTTTCAATGATCCATTTTTCAGTAATATTTTCCGCTCGCCCGGCAAGCCCATTAGTACGCGCAGTGATTCGATTGAAATAACGGTACAGCCCATTCCGCAAAGTTATACGGGAAAGAACTGGTTGCCAGCCGAAGATGTTGTGATTAATGATAGCTGGGACAAAAAGCTGCCGGTCTTCAAGGTGGGAGAGCCGGTGGTAAGAACCCTGACCTGGCAAACCAAGGGGCTAACCGGGTCGCAAATTCCCGATATGTCTTTGCCCCAGCCGGAAAACATGCGTCTTTACCCCGATCAGGTTCATACCGAGACAAAAACGGATGGTAAAACAGTTTTTGGTTTGCGTCGTCAGGAGATTAGCTATATTCCCGGTGCAGCGGGAAAGGTAACCATCCCCGCCATGCAGATTGACTGGTGGAATGTACTGACAGGTAAGCAGGAAGTCTTTACGATTCCTGCCCGTGAGGTCGAAGTGCTTGCCGGTGCGGGAGGGCGTGGCATACCCGTGCCGGTAGAGAAAGCAGCGCAGCAGGCCTCGCAGGACAAGCTGGCAACACCTCAAACACCGCTGGCGGATGAAACGAAGCGGCACCCTTCAAGTCGTCTGCTCTGGCTGGGGTTAGTGTTGATCGCTGCCTGTGTCGCGGGGCTTTACTGGTGGCGGCGACAGCGGCAGCAGCGTCCTCCCGCTGGCAAGGCGGTAGCGTCGGCCTCTGATACACCCAGCAACCGGCAGTTACTAAGCCAGTTACAACAGGCTTGCCAGCAACAGGAGGCATCAACCGTTGCTCGGTTACTACTACAACTGGCACAGCTCCAGTGGCCAGAGCAGCCACCCGGAAATCTTGGTGTGCTGGCCGGGCGCTTGCAGCAAGGTGCTGATGCTATCCGGGAGCTGGACAGGACGTTGTATGCAAACGACGGGGATAGCTGGGACTGTCAGGCATTATGGGAGGCTGTAAAAAATGGCCTGGTTCCCAAATCCGGGCATGTTTCAGCGGTCTCTGAAGATGGTTTGACAAGCCTGTACCCGAAAAGAGAACAGGCTAACGGTCTTTAGTCGTTGTCCCAACGAGTAAAAACAGGGTGATTGGTAGGTTGGTGCTGAGCTTGCGAAGCCCAACATGCCCTGGTTTGTTGGGCTTCGCAAGCTCAGTACCAACTACGGTCTCCTAGTGATTGACCGCTATATCAATATTGCCAGTGGCATATGTTACGGTGCCTGCCGGGGAGTGGCACTGGGTATAGCGTGCCTGCCGGCTAAACTGGTGTGATTGTGGCTGGTAACTGTAAACCTTATAGCAAAAACGGGTCGCAGAGGTATCGACGTTATTGAGTACAGCAATATCGACGGTGCCATTTTTGTCCACATCATGAATTTTATAGAGCCGACTGGAATAGCGTTTCAGGTACTCCGGGCGAATGGTGTTGAGCGGGGTTGAGCGGCTTCCGGTGGCATGCACAACAATGGTGTCCTGTTCGACATAAATATTGGCAGAGACACCATTAACAGGCTGAAAGACGCTGAATTCATTGAGCTGACTCGCATAGCTTGCAGGTAAGAGAGCCAGAGCCGTGATGCAGGAAAATACACAGGTTAGGGCTTTCATTATATACCTCCATGTATATAATTTTTATTGATGAGTCCGGAGTATAGTCAAGAATGTTACACTGTGCGGCTGTCTGGCAGATTTTTTCTGCCAATATCGACCAACTTTTATGATCAGTGGTCACGGTGAGCTTGCAAGCTGCACTATGTTAGCTTTGCCCACACACGATGCGGACTCTTTTAAGAGCCTTTAACAGATTTAGAGGAAAACGAAAATAATAATGAAAGTTTCAATAAAAACAGACATCTCACCCAGTACTTTTCAAACGGACTGTGTCATTGTGCCGGTGTTTCAAAAAGAAGCACTGGCAGGCGCCGCCAGAGTACTTGATGATGAGACATCAGGCAGCCTGACAGCCTTACTAAGTGTAGGGGATTTCACAGGTAAACAGGGACAGCTGGAGGTGCTTTATCCGTCAGCGGGAGTGACAGCAAAGCGGATAATGCTGGTGGGTTGTGGTAAAGCAGGCAAGTATGACCTGGAAGTTATGCGGGAAGTGGTGGGAACAGCCGGCAAGCGTCTCAAGTGCATGAAACTGGATAAAGTCGCCTGCTGGCTGGCAGAGCCTTTTGATGCTGCGGCACAGCAGCAAGCCATCCAGTTAATCATAACCACCCTGGCGGACTGTTTTTATACGCTGGACAACTATAAATCTGACAACGACAGGGATGACAGGCCAACAGCCCTGTCCGGCCTGGTGCTTGCCGGTGTACAGGTGGAGCAGGGAGTCCGGCAAGGGGAAGGGATTGCCCAGGGTGTCACGCTGGCGAAAAATATGGCTAATCAGCCAGGTAATGTATGTACACCGGCCTATCTTGCTGAAAATGCCCTGGAGCTGGCAGAGAAGAGTACACAGGTTACAGTGGAAGTACTGGAAGAGAAGGACATGGAGGCGTTGGGAATGGGCGCATTCCTGTCAGTCAGCAAGGGCAGCCAACAGGATGGCAAACTCATTGTTATCCAGTACCAGGGAGGCAAAGAGGGTGTAAAGCCGGTTGTGCTGGTGGGCAAGGGTATTACCTTCGATACCGGCGGTATTTCTCTCAAACCCGGTGCCAAAATGGATGAGATGAAGTTCGATATGGGAGGTGCTGCCAGTGTACTGGGAACCTTGCAGGCAGTGATCACCATGCAGTTGCCAATCAATGTAGTTGGTGTGATAGCGGCTGCTGAAAACATGCCCAGTGGTCATGCCAGCAAGCCGGGAGATATCGTCACTGCCATGTCGGGCAAGACGATTGAGATTTTAAATACGGATGCGGAAGGGCGCCTGGTGCTGTGTGATGCCCTGACCTATGTAGAAAAATTCAACCCGGATGTGGTGATTGATATTGCTACCCTGACCGGTGCCTGCATTGTGGCACTTGGACATCATATCAGCGGCCTGATCAGCAATGACGATCGCCTGGCTGATGACCTGATGAAGGCCGGAAATGATGTGCTGGATCCGGCCTGGAGACTGCCCTACAACGATAAATACAAAAAACAGCTAAAGAGTGAATTTGCCGACCTGGGCAATATAGGTGGTCCCGCAGCCGGTACGATTACGGCAGGTTGCTTTCTGTCCGAGTTTACCAAAGACTATCAGTGGGCACATCTGGATGTTGCCGGTACCGCCTGGTGCGGTAAGGCAGCAACGGGTCGTCCGGTTCCCCTGCTTACCCAGTATTTATTGAATCGTCTGGATGACGCTGCCCAATCCAGTAGACAGTAACGGACTGACCGTCAATGACAGAAATAACGTTTTATGTTGGCCGGGGTAACGATCTGCAGAACAGGTTGCTACTGGCTTGCCATTTGACGCAAAAAGCATTGCAGCATGACTTGCATGTCTATATTCATGCCGACAGTATGGAGGTTGTGGAGCGTATGGATAATCTGCTGTGGACATTTAATGCGGAAAGCTTTATCCCGCACGCCATTGCCCCGGATGCAACCGTCAAGGTGGAACTGGGCTGTGACCATGAACCTGTGACACGTTGTGATTACCTGATTAACCTGACCATGGAGCGCCCGGCTTTTTTTGGCCGTTTTCAGAGAATGGCCGAGATTCTTGACCAGGATAGTGAAATCCTCGAAAAAGGACGGGACCGTTATCGGTTTTATCAAGACAGAGGGTATAAATTAGACTACCATAAGTTGTAATGACTCTCATTGGTCGACGTTGATGTCGTTTTCGGGGGAGTGCATGGTGAATGGTGAGTGTCCGTGAACTGTGTGTCCGTACTGCCCTGGCAGCAAGGTGATCTGGAGTCATAAAATCTCTGATTCGATCTATTTTGCACTATTATAACAACAGGATAAGTGGAAATATCATGACAAGCAGCGTGAGTGATAACAAAGTGACTATCCCCATTGTCACAGATGTCGTTGTTCCGGGTAACCCGGAACTGAAGCGGCAAGCGCAGGTGGCTACCCGCCGTCATGCCGCGGTAACGTTTCAACACCGTATTGATGAAGTGGAAAGTGTTATCGGGCAGGATGAAGGTAAATCTCTGTCGCGTGCCCATGCCATACGTGCGGAACTTGCAGCACCCTGATCTCTTTTTAAACAAACGAAAGCAAGATAATAACAAGAATGAAAAAACTCAATGTGCTGCACCTGACCACCGCTTTTGTGGTCGGTGGTGCTGAAAAAGTGATCCTGGATCTGTGTTTGCATCTGGATAAAGAGCAGTTTAATCCTTCTGTGATAGGCCTGGCGAGCTATGATGATATGCTGCCCGAGTACCATGATAGAGGGATCAGGGCCGAAAAGCTGGATATGAAAAAAACACCGGGTGAGTTTATGCGGGTGCTGCGCTACCTGGATAGCTATATCAAGGAAAACCAGATAGATATATTGCATGCACATCTGTTTCACCCCTTGCCGTTTGCAACCTTCCTAAAGCTCAGAAACCCGCGACTGAAAGTGGTCTTCACCTCGCATAATACGGATTTCGGTGGTCGGTTTGCCAGGCTTTTTACCCGTGCCTTCAAAGGGGTAAGAGATGCTGATATTGTTTTCTCCGAAGAGATGATTACGGCATCCTATAAAAAAGATGCCCATGTGATAGCCAACGGTGTTGATATTGAAAAATTTCGTCAGTCCGCAGAAAAGAATACCCCGTTTACCTTTTTATCGGTAGGCACCATTCGCGCCCAGAAAAACCAGATATTCCTGGTAGACTGTGCCAGGGCCCTGAAGAAAAAAGGCCTTGATTTTGTGATTAATATTGCAGGTGGTGGTGAAGAAAACCGCCCCTTGATTGAAGCAATACAGCAGGCGATCATAGCGAATGATGTGGAAGATTGTGTCTGCATGCTAGGTGCCAGAAGCGATATTCCCGAGCTGTTAAAAACAGCTCACTGCATGGTGTTACCTTCACATTTTGAAGGCCTGCCTATTGTATTGCTGGAAGCCGGTGCCGCCCGGCTGCCGGTTATCTCCACTCCCGTTGGTGCCATCCCTACCCTGATTGATGAATCCAACGGCTATCTGGCAACCCTGGATCAATTTGTAGATACCATGCAGAGAGTCTATGAGCACTACACTGAAGCGGAACAAAAGGCGCAACGGCTTGCAAGGAAAATCGACCAGTATTATTCCATCAGCAGTATGGCCAGGAAACATGGCACACTGTATCAGTCATTAGTGCATGGGGCAGCGTGAATAAGCACCAGGATGGAATCAGGGGAAGCAGCCTCCCTGGCCGAAATGCGGTGATACCTTGTTTTTGTAATCAATGCTGTTATTGATTATCAGGGCTCCGACAGCAGGTCATTGTCATACCTTGTCAATTTGATATTACAACGTATGGTGTAACATAAATAGTGGCAAATTCAGATAATTACCATGCTAAAAGTAAAGCTAATTAGAGGCTCCTTTATGAATTCGCCACAGCCTAACGCTTGGGGAAAAACTGGAGAATCGTGTACTGGCTATACTGGAGTCACAGGCTCAGGTTGTAATCATCAGAACTGTTGACTATATTAGGGTTCATGACGCGTTGTATTGCATGTTCCCTGATTTTTCTTGTGCTATTTACCCATAGCGTGATTGCTATGGATGTTCATCCTGATAATACGTCGCAATATGCAACACTTACCCAGGTTAATTTTCCGGATCATCATGCCCCTGTTACTGCACTGGCGACCTCTGTTGATGATGCCGCTGTCTTATGTACAGATGCAGGTGGGCATTGTTCACACCATCAGGCACATACGGCCGCTCTGGTGCCCGTACATATGTTAACTGCCCGGGGTTTACCTCCCGCCTTAACCGTTTCTTGCAGAAGCTTTCTCGTTAGCAATACTTTGCCTCCACCACTTAGACCTCCTAAAGCCTGACATCTGGCCCTATAACGCCATTTTCTCCTGTATTGTGTGTGATCAGCCATCAGCTGCTCACCTTCATCTGTTTGTTATCTGTTTTACGGTTTACTCATGAAAAAAATCACCCTGCAAATTCCAGTCCTGCTTCCTGATGTGACGGAAAAAAAAGATCAGTGTATACAGCGTATTATCGACCTCCTGCAAAGTAAAAGGGGTATTGATAATGTACATGTCAAGGACGGAGATCCTGCTGAATTATGTATTCATTTCGATCCTGAACAACGCTCGCTTGAACAGGTAAAACAGATTGCCCGGCATAGTGGCGCCGAGATTAGTGAACGTTTTTCACACCGCTTGCTGGAAGTGAGTGGTGTTCGCCATCAGCGTCATGCCCGTCTGCTTGAACAACAGTTGCAAAAGCTGCCGGGAATAATTGCTGCCGTGGTCTCGGCGGCAGGTGTGGTGCGGCTGGAATGGGATAATCAGCAGGTGAATGAGGCTTCTGTATGGCAGGCTGTTAGGCGTGCAGGGCTGGTGATCAAGACGGATACAGACCATGATCATGGCCATGGGGAGCATGGGGAGTCTGATGAACAGGCTAAGGATGATGGGCATGACCATGCACACGGTGGTTTTCTGGGAGAATATACGGAGCTGTATTTTGCCATTGGTAGTGGTGTGTTATGGCTAACGGGACTGATTCTGTCTTTTGTTGATTCGGTGCCTGACACGGTATCGCTAGTGCTCTTTATGGGTGCGTTTATCCTGGGTGGTTATTTTACCCTGCTGGAAGCTATCGAAACCATTCGACAGGGCAAATTTGAAATTGATTTTCTGATGCTGGTGGCCGCTGCCGGTGCCGCAGCGCTGGGCAAATGGGAAGAAGGTGCATTGCTGCTGTTCCTGTTTAGTCTGGGACATGCCCTGGAGGCCTATGCCATGAACAAGGCACGCAAGTCTATTGCGGCGCTGTCTGACCTGGCGCCTCCCACCGCCTTGCTCAAGCGCGATGGTAATATCCTGGAAGTACCGATTGAAACCCTCGCTATCGGTGATGTGATTGTGGTCAAACCCAATACCAAAATTGCTGCCGATGGTGTCATCATTCGTGGTAGCAGTGCTGTTAATCAGGCACCGATTACAGGAGAAAGTGTACCCGTGGATAAACAACCGGTTGACGACCCGGATAGTTACTTCGATCTGGATACACTACCGGCAGAAAATCGCGCTTTTGCCGGTACCATTAACGGCAGTGCCGTGCTGGAAGTCAAGGTTCTGAAAGCCGCCAGGGACAGTACCTTGTCGCGGCTGGTTGAACTGGTCAAGGAAGCGGAAACCCAGAAATCACCCACCCAGCAGCTAACGGATAAATTCGAACGCTACTTTGTGCCTTCCGTGTTGACCCTGGTGGTGCTGTTGCTGTTTGCTTTTCTGGTGATTGACGAACCTTTTAAAGACAGTTTTTATCGAGCCATGGCGGTACTGGTCGCGGCCTCTCCCTGTGCGCTGGCTATTTCTACTCCTAGCGCGGTATTGGCAGGGGTCGCCAGGGCAGCCAGGCAGGGTGTATTGATTAAGGGTGGGCGGCCACTGGAAGATCTCGGTTCACTGGATGCGGTTGCGTTTGATAAAACCGGCACACTCACCGAAGGCAAACCGGAATTAACTCATGCCATTCCTTTTGGTGATACGTCTGAAAATACGCTGTTGACGGTAGCCGTTGCGGTTGAATCTCTTAGTGATCATCCACTGGCAGGAGCTATTGTTAAGGGCGGGCAGGCGTTACTGGGTGATATTGATATTCCTCCAGCCCAGAACCTGCAAGCGCTTATGGCACGCGGTATCAAGGCAGAACTTGGGGAGGAGACGGTACATATTGGTAATCGTCGCTTGTTTAGGGAGCTGACCGGCAAGTCGATTCCTGCCGCTATCCTGGATCAGATGAGCCAGCTGGAAGCGGATGGCCATACTGCCATGATCGTCCATCAGGGTGATCGCTATCTTGGCGTGTTATCCGTTATGGATGTTGCCCGTCAGGAGGCGAAGCGCACCTTGTCTGAACTTAACAAGCTGGGTATTCGTCGCATGATCATGCTCACCGGTGACCATCAGAAAGTTGCCAATGCTGTAGCCAAAGCCATTGGTATTACTGATCCAATGGGTGGTTTGTTGCCCGAAGACAAGGTGGCCGCTATTGACCGTCTGAAAGCCGAAGAAGGCAAGGTTGCCATGGTCGGTGATGGGGTGAATGATGCACCCGCCATGGCAAAAAGCACGGTAGGTATTGCCATGGGGGCAGCCGGTTCGGATGTTGCACTGGAAACCGCCGATATCGCGCTGATGGCAGACCGCCTGGATAACCTTCCGTTCGCTATCGGTCTGAGTCGCAAGGCAAAAGGTATTATCAAGCAAAACCTGTGGGTGAGTCTGGGGATTGTCGGGATTTTGATCCCGGCCACGTTGCTGGGCTGGGCCAATATAGGTGCTGCTGTGGCGATCCACGAAGGCTCGACTTTGCTGGTTGTTATCAATGCCTTGCGCTTGCTTCGGTATAAGGTGTAGGGGTTGTCGGTTTTCAAGAGCCTGGCGGGGCTGCGCGGGAAACGTAGCCTTGGTAGGTTGGCGCTGAGGAATAAAGCCCAACAAACCAGAGCATGCTGAGCTTCGCAAGTTACCCTGTTTTTACCCGGTGGTATAAAATATGACCAATATCATTTTTGGGTTAAATAGCCCAAAAATTACTTGATTCTGGTTATTTTTGGGCTTATCATCCCAAAAAATGAAAACGTCGCTTTCAAATGCCATTTACTCAGTGCTAAAACCGCTTGTCTCGCTGATGAGCCGGGAGTGTATTGCTTTTGGTGATTTCTCCAGTTTGGCAAAGCAAGCCTTTATTCATGTGATAGAGCAGGAGTTACTGGCTTCGGGGCAAAAAGCAACAACTTCTCGTATCGCCATTATTACCGGGCTGACACGCAAGGAAGTAGCAGCACTACGCAAGCAGAAGGCTCCAAAACAGGAACAGGATTTCCATCAGAACCGTGCCGTCCGGGTGATTAGTGGCTGGATGGGAGATGATGATTTTCGGGATACCCGGGGGGAGCCTAAACCACTCGTCCTGCAAGGTAAAACCGATAGCTTTGAGGCACTGGTTGCCCGGCATAGTGGCGATATTCCCTATCGGGCCATGATCAACGAGCTAATACGCATTGGTGCCGCAGAGCTGCTGGAAGATGGCAGGGTAGCACTGGTACGGGCGGTTTATATTCCGTCCGGTACCGAGTCAGGGAAGTATGACTTGCTGGGCGAGGATGTTGCATTGTTAATTGAGACGATTAAACACAATATCCAGCATCCGGATGACCCGCGCTACCAGCGCAAAGTTTGCTACGACAAGGTTCCTCGGAAATATGTCGAGGCATTCAAGACGTTTGCCAACAGGGAAAACCAGGCGCTGATTATGAAGCTGAATGCCTGGCTGGCAGCACATGATATGGATAAGCAGCCAGCTATTGAGGGTGAGCACCCCACCCGGCTGGGTGTGGGCGTGTACTATTTTGAAGATAGCCGCAAGATGGATGAAACGGACAAGGAAACATGAAGAAATACCTGAACAAACAAATCATTCTGGTTGCGACTGTGCTACAGCTTATTGTGTTGTTGTTTACTGTGCTATTACTGTTATCCGCCTGTAACAGCACCAGTGTTACTGTGGCCAATGGGGGTGTTACAGGAACGGGGATCACCATGGGTCGCATTACCAACTTTGGTAGCGTATTCGTGAACGGTGTGCGTTTTGATGTGGATGGCGCCGAGTTTTTGCGAAACGACCAGCCCGCCACACAGGGGCAGGCTGATTTTAGTGTAGGTGAGTTTGTTGTTATTAAAGGCCGTATCGGTGTGGACGGCAGTGAAGGCGTTGCCATGCAGGTGGCTTATAGCGATGCACTGGATGGTGAGATCACACGCGCTAGTACCGATGGACAGTCCCTGGAAGTATTGGGGCAACGGGTACATACCGATGCCCTAACCGTGTTGCATGGTTTTACGGATCTCATGGAACTGAATACCGGGAATCTGCTTGAAGTGTCAGGGGTGTTGGGCACGAATGGCCATATAGTCGCCACGCTGATCAAAAAGGGAGCGTTACAGTTTGATTCAGGCGTGTCACGCAACCGTCTGCGTGGACGTATTGCCAATATTGATACAGACCAGCAACAGTTTGAGCTGGGTGGCTTGCTTATTGATTATGCGGGTGCAGACCTGCTGAATTATGAAGGCCATGAAATTCATAATGACCAGTATATTGAAGTAGTTAGCGATACAGCTGTTACAAACTACCAGCTGACTGCTTCTACGGTTAGGTTCATTAACGAAACACATAACCTGGCAGACCATCAATCTGCCAATATTGAAGGCCTGGTTAACCAGTTTACCTCAATCAGTAATTTTCAGGTGAATGGCCTGCCAGTGACCACGACAACAACGACACGCTATCAAAATGGTAACGTCAACCGTATTACGGAAAATGCCTATCTCAGGCTGACCGGCACCATCCATGAATCAGGAGTACTGATTGCGGACAGGATCACTTTTCAAAGCCCGCAGAATGTGATTGAGCAGGAAGGCGTGGTGCTATCGGTTGATCTGGAGAATAGCGAGGTTCGCATTTCAAACCGTACGATTGTGGTTAACACATCCACACTGATGATTGATGAAAACAACCATAGTGCATTGCCCTTTACGCTGGCTGACTTGCGCTCTGGAGACAGTATAAAGGTCAGTGGTATTGCCCTGAACGACGGCAAACTACTGGCTTACCGGCTGGAGAAAAAAGTTTTGCATCATAACTGACTACAACAGGTAGCGTAGATTCAGGGGCTGAAGTGACCCGATGCGGCAACATCGGGTCAGCAAACTGCTTACCGGACAGGTAAACAACTTGGCATGTGCAGTATAACACTTTTCAATCCCTCAAATGAGACCATTAACCTGACATCGTAACAGGAGGTACACACAGACAAAGATAGTGATACATGAACAGGGTAAATACCCGAACAGAAAACCCCGGTGCGGCAACACCGGACAGATAAACAACTTGGCAATTTTCAGGAAATAAATTATGACATTTAATACATTACTCAAGTCTCTGACGCTGGCAGGGATACTTGCAACACTGACCGCTTGTGGCGGTTCATCCAGCAATACATCGACACCTACAGGGAAGCTAACCACATTTTACGGTGATATCACAAACCAGCGTATCGTCGGTATTGATGTGGAAAGCATGACGCTGACCAGTGACACCCCTACGAATGGCCTGAAGCCATATACAGTAGGTCGGGCAGATGGTCGCAATGGTACGCTTAACAAGCTGTACGGGGTGACCCGAAATTCACCGTGGCTGGAAATCATTGATATGACCACGCGCGAAATTACCGGCACTATTCAACTGCAACATACACCGCGTTCCTGCGCCTATAATGAAATTCTGGGGTTGCAACTGGTGAGTGGCGTGGATAAACCCATGGCTTCTCTGATTGATCCACAAACCGATGAAGTGGTTGCCACAGTGGGCAGAGACACGCTGGTTACACCGACGGATTTCGGTGGTTCTAATGCAACCGGACACCCTGTCTGGCTGACCGCTGATATTTTCGCCATACTGGATCGGGAAGTTCGTAAGATAGATTTGTACAAGGTATCCCAGGTTAATGGTGTCTGGGAGGCCAACTTCCTCAGTTCTCTGGACACGCCAACCTCTGCTCATCATTTTATTGGTAAAGGCTTTGATGGTATGGATACCGGTATTTCACTGACGGACACGCCAACAGATACATTCTATGTGGTAGCAGAAGGCTCTCCTGCCGACAATATCCCGCCTGCTATTCTGGAATTAAAACTGGCCAATGACCAACTGACCATCAGCCGTTCTGTCAGTTTTGATCATGCTGCGACCCAGGCAGCCCATGATGATCCTAATTTTGATCCAGCCACAGAAACAGATGCAGCGACAGGTGGGCATCATGCCACCCTTCATCCCAATGGCAGGGACATATATGTGGGATCCAAAATAGGTGAGATGTTAATTGTAGATACCCAAACCATGCAAATTGTCCATGCTATACCAACAGGGGAAGGTAGTGGCCATACGACATTTGTGCCGCAACGCAATCTGGCGATTGTTACTAATCATAATGCACCGTTTATTTCGATTATTAACACGACAACTGGGCACAAGATTAAAGATCTAACTATTAGTGGTCCTTCCATCAATAATGTCATTATGCAATCACATACCAGTTTCACCGATGCCAATGGTGACTTCTTTTATGCCTTTGCATCAAATAATGGCATCTTTTATGAGGTAGATCTGTCGACGCTGAGTGTATCACGCACTCTGGATACGGGAGGTACCCCGGTACAGGGCTGTTTCACTTACTTGCAGCAATAAAAAGCCAGGGCTGAACCCTGTCAACGTATTTGACAGGGTTTCAGGTATAGGCCACTGGTAAAGCCTGGTAGATTTATTTTATATGTTACATAAAATCGTACTCACATTACTTCTATTTAACGTTTTGCTTTCTCCTGTAGCGAGCCTGAGTCAGCTCCAGTCTTCAGGGGGGCAGGAAGCCGAGAATGGCATCACGATTGCACTGCATAGCCATGTGGTGAGTTCAGATGATGGGTGTTGTGTACTCCAGTGTGTGAACTGTTCTTGTACCTGTACGCAACTGGTTCTCACGCTGGATTTTTTTACGCCCACTATAGCCGCTCTTCAAAACAAGAGCTTTTATCATAAAAAACAGGCTGCTTTTGTCAGTCTTAATCACCTCCCCGAAGTACCGCCTCCTCTCATCTAATCACCCTTCTATTTCCGCATTTTGATTGGTCAGTGCCCTATGGGTAGACAGGTAGATAGATTTCAGAAGATGTTATCTGCACTGCGCGCAAATCAATTCTTAATATTCTTTCGGGACAGGGCAACTGCCCGGATAAAGGATGAGATCAATATGGAGCAAATTACAACCAAAGACCCGGGCGTTTTTTTATCTACGATGCACGTTAAGGCATTGGCTTACGTGACTGTTCGGCTCAAGGATACCGACTTAGCTCAGGATATAGTGCAGGATACAATGATAGGTTTTGTCCGCTCAGCACACCGCTATGAGACCTGTGCATGGAGGAATCTGTTTTACAAAATCCTGAAACGCAGGATCATTGACTACATAAGAAAGGAGCAATGGAGAAAACAGCTACGAGCAGCATGGATGCCTCCTGACGATACCAGGCTGGAAGGAGAGCCTGATGAAGGTGAGAGCCACTCCTGTAACCCGGACAGCACCGGGAAAAATATCTCGCATGATACTGCTCAGTCTTATTTGAATGTCATTGAAATGATAGAGCAACTCGACGTTATTTTGTTAGCACTGCCTGAACGACAGCAAGAGGCTTATGTGCTTCGTAACTTGCAGGGTTATTCAATAAAAGAAGTCGCCAGGATGATGGGTTGTTCAGAAAATAGTGTGAAGTCACTTACCTACAGGGTGTTGAAAGTTCTGCGGAAGCAGCTGGACTGTTGATGATATATAGGGGGCTGTGGCTTCTGATGGTTGCCCTGTAGCACAATCTTATACAGTGACCGAGCCGCTATATGCTGTGGGCGGTGTTTGGTGTTTGTGAACATAGATGTCCGCTTTTCCTCTGTTATTTGTATAGTAGTCGTGAATCCAGGCTACCAATGCAGCGAGTTTGCTATTTTCCAAGCTTCAATATTCGCAAAGCTCCCTGGATCACCACAGCAAAAACGATCGCACCTATAATCAGGTCAGGTTTGCTGGAATCCAGCCAATTCACCATAACAGCAGCGGTAATAACACCAAGGTTAATAATCACATCATTCGATGTGAAAATCATGCTGGCTTGCATATGGGCTTCATCACTTTTTGACTTTTGTAGAAGGTACAGGCAGATGCCATTGGCAATGAGTGCCAGTACTGAAACGACTATCATGGTTGAGAAATCAGGCATGTTTTCTACCCCAAGAAATCTTCTGATCACTTCTATAAAGCCCATAATAGCCAGTGTTATTTGAAAATACCCTGCCAGTACTGCGACCCTCTTTTTTCTCAGTAATGTTCCGCCCACAGCAAACAGACTGATACCATATACAAAGGCATCAGCGAGCATATCCAGACTGTCAGCGACTAACCCCATAGACCTGGAGATCAGTCCGGTGGTCATTTCAATAATAAAGAAGATAAAGTTTATTGCGAGTACCGTCCATAGCAGGTTTCGCTGTTTTCGGCGCTTATCAGGGTTCTCTTCCCGTGCAGGCGGTTCGACCGTTTTTGTTTGTAACCGCTTTACACCTAAATTCAAACCCGTCAATGCGGATTCAATTTCCTCTAACTTTCCCGTATGTATTACGGTGAGTTTTCGGTGGGGTATATCAAAATCCAGATGCTGAATGGGATCCATGTCTTCCAGTTTCATTCTGATCAGGTTTTCTTCAGAGGGACAGTCCATTTTGCTTACTTCAAAGGTTGTTTTATCCATTTTTACAATTCTCTGTTTTCAGGTTGTAAACTGATCATATCAGGAAAGCCAGTAGCAGGTTGACGCTGACGAAGGAAGTCCAACATGATATTTTTGAGCTTCCTTTGTCAGCGTCAATTTATCCAGTTGGTTTTGTAGAGAACCTCAGAACGCTACCTTAACTTTTAAGGTGGTGGGTATGTAACTGCTCAGGTTACGTTCTATTTGATTCGATTTGATTGGGTTCAGGTATGAGGCACGAAAGTGCTCAGTTTGTAAGTCTATATAAATGAATGCTTTGTATGTGTTTATTGGGTGAAATAAGAGTAAGCTGATATCGTTTCCGTGGATATATTCTATTCTGGATGCTCAATTGAGCATAAGTCTCAAAAGAGGCAGGTAGCATAACACTACCCGCCTCCTGGAGGCTATCGGTTGGCCGGTTGAGTAAACCCTGCGCCATTCATTCCACTATCTGTTGTTTCCTGAATTACCGCTATTCATGCCATCTGAAGTGTTTCCACCAACATTAATGACCGCTGCACCCGTTGTGACAGCGAACTGTCCCATCATGCCATCATCTTCATGCTCCAGAAAATGGCAATGATACATATAGCCGGTATTGTCA
>WFWY01000062.1 GCA_015490895.1 Thiotrichaceae bacterium
GTATTGATATTATGACGAGTCCTGCTGAAGCAGCACAAAAAGAGAATCTTCCATACCCGGTATGGGAATTCAACTACAAGCCAGAACGCTATGTACATGAATCATGGGTGTCGAATTTGCCGAATGCAGCGCTGCTGCGTAAATTGATTACCGAAGATAGTTCTCAGCAGGCTACCCGTCTGTCTCATCATCTGATGAACCAATTAGGTTTTAACGGCAAGTTCTACTTTGATTTTAAAGATCCGGTAACCAGGCTTGCTCTTTGGCATGGAGAGGATCTAAAAACATTAATTTACCATGTAGGGATTCTTTTCTTTTTCGATGATATTCGCAAAAAAATAACGCGCACAGAAGTGAATCAATACCGCAGTGAGCTTGGAGCCGAACTTTATAATTTCGCCTTGTTGCGTGCGCCAAAAATCAAGGAGCGTCAGTTGAAGCATCTCGATTTTCCTGCTTCGATGTCAATAAAACAGCAGGTACTGATGGCTGGGCTACTCTCTTTGTTTACAGCCATGCAGGGATACCCTTTGCCCTTGTTAAAACGGTTTGTTATCAAGTTGCCGCGCAAATGGTTTGACGCTTATGTGCATTATTCCCGGCGTACAAAAATTCCGGGTGGATGTGCGGGCAATGTGGCTGTTATTGAATTAATGATGAATGAAGTTAAGCCTCGTTATGGTCTGGATAATCAGGCAGAGAGCCACAACAGGTTGAAACAAAAAAATAACAACAATGGTAATGATCATGGGGAGAGTGCATGATGGCCACAGACTTTATGCAGATGAAGGAAACTGCACCGGCTCTTAGACCCGGTATTAAAATAATTAAAGCTACAGATTATGCACATTATAAGTCTGCCCGTGAGCTTTGGGAGAAGTGCCAGGAAGATATCAGGAGAAACGAAGCTGATGCGGAAGCTTTGCGGCTTAAATCTATAGAGGACGGCCTGGCTAAAGGAGCTGAAGAAGCTAAGGCACGTATGGCAAGCCAGATGCTGAATTCAGCCTCTTCTCTGATGACTCAGTTGACCGATATTGAGAAAGATTTGACGGCAGTTGTGTTGTCCGCAGTACGTAAAATTGTCAGTGACTTTGAGGATGAAAAATTGGTCTTTGAGGCGGTAAAAAAGGGCTTACAGCCTGTTTACAAAAGTCAGCGTGTTGCAATTAGGGTGCATCCAGAAGCTATTCCTGCCTTGTCGACGCAAATTGCCAGCTTGAGACACGAGATTGATTTTCTGGAAATATTGCCGGATGAAAAACTAAATAGTACAGACTGCGTTATCGAGTCTGATATCGGGATAGTTAACGCCAGTATAGATGCACAGCTTCAGGCGATAGAAGAAGCTGTCAAGCATAAACTGGCCAGTTCGCTGGAAGAAATCAACCCGTCCCAGGAGGCTGTCCGAGCATAGGAAGCGTAGTGAAAATTTCATGAGTGCTCAAATCTGAATACATCCCATCAAATAGTTTTCTCCTTGCTTGCTGAGCTTCGGTGGTCTGGTAGTGGATCGTTTACTGGTGTGAGACAAACAGATTGAGCTTTGTGCTTCTCAGCACTATCTACCAAATAATGTATTATTCTACTGAAACAACAGGTTTGAACGGGTATCTGTCCGGTGTTTTTATTGAACCTAATTTCCAGATTAGAGACTAATCAGGAGGTTGTGATGGCGTCTCTTTCGCTTCACTCGCCTGGTGGTTTATTGATTATTTAGTCCCAGGAGAGCTGTCCTTCGTGTAACTACTTGGTATACCCTCGTGTTGTCCAGTAGCTGCGCTGGACAAAAAATAGAGGGCAATCTGAGCAGTTACGGATTACGCTGAATAGTTATTCCTTCGTTACTACTATCCGGTTCAGAGAGATGCTTGCTGCGAGTATCTCTGATACGCAGTCTTGTTTATCATTCATGGCGACAAATTCAAACAGGTATAGCGATATGTGGATACTAAAAAGTAGTGTAATACTCATGATCCTTGTCATGCTTGGGTTAGCTGCTTGCGGGGGAGGAGGTAATAATTCATCAGGAGTGAATAACCCTGTTATACCAACACAGCCTGAGCGTTTAGGATTGCGGGCTGATCGTAATGCTGTACTCACTGTAACGGGGAGTGCAGATGCCGGTGCAACCGTTACGATCACTTTTCCTGATGGCAGTCAGAAAACAGGAGATGTCGGTCAGGATGGTCGTTTCTCTGTATCCAGTGATCAACCACAAGTTTTTTATGCGCCTGTTGTGGTGGTAAGTACAAATTCCGCAGGGCGTTCAGCAGTTGCCACTTTGGAGTCAAAAACTGTTCTAAAAACACTGTATCAAGCGACAGGTATATTACCAGAGTTGCCTTTCACCCCTTCGTTGGGTGTCAATACAGAGGCTCCTCAGGGCGGCGCAGTGACCGCAGGGAACCCTATGCCTTTTGTGGATATTTTCAGGACAGCAAGGCCATTTGCAGAATTCAACCAGAAAAGAAATGACCAGGGGCTTTTTGTTGAGGCTAATACGGTATTCGATGCCAATGGTTGGCCTCAGGAGCTTGACCCTGATCTAGGGTATGCGAAAACCAAGCTGTTGCAAGGTACCTTGAAAGGTGCAATTCCTGACGGTGAATATGCTGTGCTCTATGAAGGGAACGGCGTCCTGGAATTCAGTGGCGGGGCGATTGAAAGCTATACCAGAGTCTCAGGAGAAAACAAATATATTTTAAACATAAAGCTTTCCGATTTCGACGGGGAAAATGAGGCGCAAGCCTCCGAAACGAATGCTATCAATATGAACGTGAGAAATATTTCTCCGGCCAGTTATATCAAGAACATTCGTATCGTTATGCCGGGAGGAACTTGTGTTGATAATACGGGGAAGCATAATCCTTTTATTGCGGTTCAATCTGCCAGCACCTGTCCAGAGGGTAGCAATTATGAAAGTTTTGAATCACGCTTGCAGGCAGACCGGAATACAATAATCTTCAATCCGGATTACCTGTTATTCTTGCGTAACTTTAAAGTGGTTCGCATGATGAACTTAATGGAGGCGAGCTTAAAAGATCTTTGTCAGACACCTGCTACCTGTCCAGCAGAAGTTGGTCTATGGGAAAACCGGGCAACTCTGAGCGATGCCGTGTGGGGAGGGAATGATGGAGAAACACCCCCAGAGAAACACAAGGGTGTACCCGTCGAGGTGGTTATTGCGCTTGCCAATACTCTGAAGCGTGATATCTGGATTAATGTTCCGCATATTGCCAGTGATGAGTATGTGACTCAGCTAGCACGCTTACTGAGCGCCGGTCTGGATCCACTCATTGGGGTTTACATAGAGTATTCCAATGAGGTATGGAATTCGGGCTTCGCAGCTTATGAATACATGACAGCTAAGGGTATAGCACTTGGGCTGGATTCCATACCACCTGAGTATCAGGGGAGTAATAGGGATGCAGGCTACTTTGCACGACTGCGTTATCATAGCCAGCGTTCAGTGGAAATTTTTAATATTTTTACGCAGCAGTTCGGTGGTCATTCACGGTTGGTTCGTGTATTGGGTTCGTTTATTGGCGATAAAGTCCTGACCCAGGAGATGTTAAACCATGTCTCTGCTAACGATGTTGATGCGTTGGCGATTGCACCCTATTTTTTTGGTTGTCCACGTAAAATGATCTGCCCATCGGCAGGTATGTCACTCGCCGAGGCAATGACGGTTGATGATGTGTTTGACGTCATTGACCAAAGTCGTGCGGTAGATGTGAAATCACTGGATGGCACGCTCAAAGCGGTGGAAGATCAGCTTGATATTCTTAAGCCCTATAACTTGAGCTTGCTCACCTATGAAGGTGGACAGCACCTGGTGACTGGCGTTCTGGGGGATACGGTAGGAGAAAGCGATAAGGTTCGTTTGCGTCGCCTGTTCAATGCCGCTAATCGTGATGTGCGTATGAAAGTGCGCTATATCAGGTTGCTGGAGGCCTGGAAAAACTTATCCAGCGAGGGTACCTCGCTATTCACCTTGTACACAATGCCACAAGCCTATTACCGTTTTGGTAATTTTGGCCTGAAAGAACACCTGAATAAACCTCGTTCGGAATCACCAAAATTTGATGCGGTGATGCAGTTTCAGGAGCAGGTGGGAAACTGCTGGTGGCCGAATTGTTAGGTGTACTGATAGATGCCTTTAGTGAAAAATATAGCCCCGTTAATCGGAGTTTAATTTTTTTGTATTGCCTGGTGTATTGTTAGTATAATGCGCGACTTGATTTTATAAACACACGTGATCTTTCGTAGGGATCACCACTGGAGAAAAAATAATGCCGGTAATTTCACTGCCTGATGGTAGCCAACGTTCCTTCGATCACCCTGTTACTGTTTTTGAGGTAGCCGCTGATATCGGGCCTGGGCTGGCGAAAGCGGCACTTGCTGGAAAGGTTAACGGTGAGCTTGTTGATACGTCTCACATCATTGATGAAGACACCCAGCTAAGCATAGTAACTTCGCGTGATGAGGAAGGACTTGAAGTCATACGTCACTCTGCGGCGCATTTGATGGCTCAGGCCGTAAAACAACTGTATCCTGAGGCTCAGGTAACGATAGGCCCTGTTATTGAAGACGGTTTTTTCTATGATTTTGCTATGGAAAAAATGCTGACACCGGATGATCTGGCGGTGATTGAAAAGCGCATGCAGGAGATTATCAAGGAAAAGCTCCCCATAGAACGTAGCCTGATGGAGCGTGATGAAGCGATTCGCTTTTTTCGGGAGATGGGTGAATCCTACAAAGCCGAAATTATCCAGGATATCCCCAAAGATGAACCCCTGTCATTGTACCGGCAAGGTGATTTCATTGATCTGTGTCGGGGGCCGCACGTGCCGAATACAGGCTCAATTCCAGCTGTCAGGTTGACCCGGCTGGCGGGTGCCTATTGGCGAGGTGACTCGAACAATGAACAGCTACAGCGTGTGTATGGGACGGCCTGGGGTAACAAAAAAGACCTCAAGGCTTACATAAAGAGACTGGAAGAGGCTGAAAAGCGCAGTCATCGTAAAATTGGTCGTCAGCTGGATCTGTTTCATATTCAGGAAGAGGCCCCCGGTCAGGTCTTTTGGCACGACAAGGGCTGGACACTTTATAAAACTATCGAGCAGTACATGCGTGATAAGCAATATGCACATGATTATAAGGAGATCAAGACCCCACAACTGCTGGACTTTTCCTTGTGGGAGCGCTCCGGGCATGCTGCCAAGTATAGTGATGACATGTTTTCTCTGGAGTCGGATGGCAGGCAGTTTGCAATCAAACCTATGAACTGTCCTTGTCATGTACAGGTTTTTAATCAGGGGCTGAAAAGCTATCGGGACTTACCTTTGCGACTGGCAGAATTTGGTTCTTGTCACCGAAACGAAATGTCGGGTGCCTTAAATGGCTTAATGCGGGTGCGAGCATTTGTGCAGGATGATGCACATATTTTTTGTAGCGAAGAGCAAATAGAGTCAGAAGTAGGTAAATTTATCGATTTTCTGCATGAGGTTTATAGTGACTTTGGTTTTACAGAGGTCATATACCGTTTGTCCACTCGCCCGGAGAATAGGGTTGGCAGTGATGAGGTCTGGGATAAGGCTGAAAAAGCACTGGCAGATGCAATGGATGCCAAACGTCTGGACTGGCAAGAACTTCCCGGCGAAGGCGCTTTTTATGGGCCCAAGATAGAGTTTTCTCTAAAAGACTGTATGGGGCGTGTGTGGCAGTTGGGTACTATCCAGGTCGATTTTTCTATGCCGGAACGCCTGGATGCACAATATGTGGCGGAAGATGGCTCACGTCAGGTACCGGTGATGTTGCACCGCGCTATTTTAGGATCATTTGAGCGCTTTATAGGTATTTTGATTGAGCACTTTGAAGGCAAGTTTCCGACCTGGTTGTCGCCCGAACAAGTTGTTGTGATGAATATTACGGATAAACAGGCCGAATATGTCGAAAAAGTTGTAGAAAAGCTTAAAAATGCAGGTATTCGAGCAATTTCGGACTTGAGAAATGAGAAGATTGGCTTTAAAATCCGCGAACATACCATGCAGCGTATTCCCTATCTGTTAGTGACGGGTGACCGTGAAGTTGAAACGGCGTCTGTTGCAGTGCGTACTCGCACTGGTGAAGACAGGGGAAGTATGTCGGTGGATGCATTTATCAGTAAAGTTAGTGCAGAAATTGATGGTCGCCATTTAAAATTATTTGAGGAGTAAACACATCGCCGGTAAGAAAAAGAAGCAGTTGATCAACGACAATATCGTATCCCCAGAGGTGCGTTTGATTGACTCGGAAGGGGAAAACAGAGGTGTCGTCTCGTTGGATGAGGCGAAAAAAATAGCTGCTGGAGTCAGTTTGGATCTGGTGGAGATCGTTCCCAATGCAAAACCCCCTGTGTGCCGTGTCATGGACTATGGCAAGTTCAAGTTCGAGGAGAGCAAAAAGAAGTCGCAGTCCAAGAAAAAAACCAAGAAGACACAGCTGAAAGAGATCAAGCTAAGGCCTGGTACTGATATTGGTGATTACAATATCAAACTACGCAAATTGAAAGAATTTCTTGAAAACGGCGATAAAACAAAAGTCACAGTACGTTTCCGCGGGCGTGAAATGGCACACCGGGAGCTTGGCATGGAAATGCTAAAACGTATTGAGAACGACCTTGTTGAATATGGCTCTGTGGAGCAGCACCCGAAAATGGAAGGTCGGCAGATGATGATGACCCTTGGCCCTCTTTCTGCACAGGATAAAGCCGCGATAGAAGCTGCTAAAAAGCTGGCCGAAAAAGATACTGATCCGTCCTGAAACTAAGGCTGCTGAGACACCGAATAGTTGAACGCTGTTGGCGGTGAATGCTGAATAACACATAGTAATATTCTTACCATCCCTTTAAGGAGAGGCACTCTTAAGGGATGTTTTTTTACTTAACCTGCCAGTAGTGCAGAGATTAGGAGATGAAGATGCCTAAGATGAAAACCAACCGCGGCGCTGCCAAGCGATTCCGCAAGCGTGCCAATGGCACCTACAAATGCAAACAGTCACACTTGCGTCATATTCTGACCAAGAAATCCTCTAAACGAAAGCGTCAGTTACGTGCTGGTGATGTTGTTGAAAAGTGCGACACGCCCGCTGTTCGTAAGATGTTACCGTATTCATAAGGGAGGAAAAGAGTCATGGCAAGAGTAAAACGTGGCGTTACAGCACACAAGAAGCACAAGAAAGTTTTAAAAAAAGCAAAAGGTTATTATGGCGCTCGTAGTCGTGTCTACCGTGTTGCCAATCAGGCCGTTACCAAGGCAGGTCAATACGCATACAGGGATCGTCGCCAGAAAAAACGTCAGTTCCGTCGTTTATGGATTGTTCGTATCAATGCGGCTGCGCGTATGTTTGATCTTTCATACAGCCGTTTGATTAATGGACTGAGCAAAGCCGAAATTGAAGTGGATCGCAAGATGCTGGCGGATCTGGCTGTGCATGACATTGATGCTTTTGGACAGTTGGCCGAGCAAGCGAAAGCCGCCCTGGCTGACTAGTTCACCCAATGACAGGTACCACCCAGTGACTTAAGGGATAAATATCCAGTAGCTGCGTTGAAGAACCTTGCTCCTGTTTCTGCGATTCTTCCCTTGCGCTTGAAAATGTATCTTCACAGGTTATTAGGTGGGCTTGTTTCCTGGAAGGGTGCTTATTAATAGCGATAGTAACAGGTAGAGCTATTTACATTACACTCTGAAAAAGTTGGTAATACACGGGGATAGGCGTTTCGTCTATCCCCGTTGTTGTTTGTAAACAGGGGGAACAAGGCCTGTTTGCGCTATATGGAGAGAAACCATTGCAAGAACTTGAACAGTTAGTTGCTGATGCTCAGCAAAAAATCGCACAAGCCGGGTCACTGAGCGATCTGGATCATGTGCGTGTAGAATATCTGGGCAAAAAAGGCCTGATAACCGCGCAGTTAAAGCAGCTCGGAAAGTTGCCAGCCGGCGAACGTCGTGAGGCCGGACAGACAATCAATCAAGCTAAACAGACAATCAACACCGATATAGAGGCACGAAAACGGCTACTGGAAACCGAGGCGCTCAATACCCGCCTGGAGTCAGAAAGGGTTGATGTCACCTTGCCAGGCCGGAGAATTGGCTCGGGTGGTTTACATCCGGTGACACGGACTATTCAACGGATTGAATCCATTTTCGTACAACTGGGCTTTGACGTCGCTGAAGGTCCAGAGATTGAAGATGATTTTCATAACTTCACGGCTCTGAATATTCCGGAACATCACCCCGCCAGAGCCATGCATGATACGTTCTACTTTGATGATGGTACCTTGTTGCGTACACATACCTCCCCGGTACAGGTACGTGTTATGGAGCAGCAGCCGCCGCCGGTACGTGTGATTGCGCCGGGACGCGTCTATCGCTGTGATTCAGATTTAACACATACACCCATGTTCCATCAGGTTGAAGGGCTAATGGTTGATACTGATGTATCATTTGCGGATTTGAAAGGTATTCTGGATGCTTTTTTCAAAGCATTTTTCGAGGTTGATGAGTTACCTACGCGCTTTAGAAACTCATTCTTCCCCTTCACCGAGCCATCAGCAGAAACTGACATTCAATGTGTGCATTGTGAGGGTGATGGTTGCAAAGTTTGTTCACAAACAGGTTGGCTGGAGGTGATGGGGTGTGGCATGGTGCATCCCAACGTACTCACAATGGCGGGCATTGATGCAGAGAAATATACAGGATTTGCTTTTGGTTTCGGTGTCGAACGTTTGGCTATGCTGCGTTACGGGATTGATGATCTGCGTATCTTTTTTGACAATGATTTGCGGTTTTTAAAACAGTTCAGCTAGTTTAGATTCTTCAGAGAACCGATCAGGTATAAATTATGAAAGTCAGTGAACAATGGCTAAGAGAATTGGTGGATCCTTCGCTAACTATCGAAACTATTGCAGAAAAGCTTACATTCGCAGGCGTGGAACTGGATGGTATTGCAGCGGTGTGCAGTGATTTTAGCAAGGTTGTTGTCGGGCAGATAACAGCCGTGGAACAACATCCCGATGCGGATCGCCTTAAGGTTTGTCACGTTGATGTCGGCGGTAGTGAATCTTTGCAGATTGTGACCAATGTTGCCAGTGTTGCCAGTGGGCAAAAAGTACCCGTTGCCATGGTGGGCGCACAACTGCCAAAAGCGGATGGTTCCATTTTCAAGATCAAGAAGTCCAGGCTGCGTGGTGTGTTATCGCAAGGTATGTTTTGTGGTGCGGAAACACTGGGTATTGATGAAACATCTGACACAGACCTGCTGCCAATCCCGGAAAATGCAGTACCTGGAGCAGATGTGCGGGATGTGCTGTTACTGAATGATAGCGTACTGGATCTGGATATTACCCCCAACCGGGCGGATTGCCTGAGCATGATAGGTATTGCCAGAGAAGTGGGTGTGCTGACGGAAACGGATGTCACCGAATTGATTCAAACGCCCGTTGAGGCGGTTCACGAAGACACTCTGGATGTTGATATTATTGCGACAGAGGCTTGTAAACGCTACGCTGGTAGAGTGATTCACGGGGTCAATAGTCAGGCGACAACTCCTGACTGGATGGTCAGGAAGTTGCAAAGAGCCGGGCTTAGAAGTTTGAGTGCGATTGTCGATATTACAAACTTTGTTTTACTGGAGCTGGGGCAGCCTTTACATGCTTTCGATATGCATACACTCGAAGGTGAGTTACAGGTACGCATGGCTCGTGAAGGTGAGCAGTTGCAGCTTTTAGATGGCAATACGGTCGCCTTGCAGACAGACAGTTTGGTGGTTGCTGATGCCAATGGTGCACAAGCCCTGGCGGGTATTATGGGTGGGTTGCCGACAGCGGTTACGGATGAGACAGAGTCTATTTTTCTTGAGAGTGCTTACTTCACCCCCGAATCAATCGCTGGCAAGGCGCGGAGTTATGGTCTGCATACGGACTCTTCGCACCGCTTTGAGCGCGGGGTGTCCCCTGATTTGCAAGTCCGCGCGATTGAACGTGCGACACAGCTGATCCTTGATATTTGTGGTGGCAAGCCGGGCAAGGTCACTGACCTTCTTTGTGATGCCCAGCTGTTAGTTCGGCGTCCTATTCATCTGCGTGAACAGCGTATTTCCCGCTTGCTCGGTCTGGAGATTCCCGTTAGTAAAGTGGAGTCTATTTTATTGCGTCTGGGGTGTGAGGTATCGAGAATAGATGCGGGCTGGGAGGTGACTCCTCCTGTGTTTAGATTTGATATGGTGCGTGAAGTGGATCTCATTGAAGAGTTAGCGAGAATTCACGGTTATGACAAAATCCCGGCAACTCTGCGTAAAATGACTCCCAGAGTGGTGCAACCATCTGAAACGAATTTAAAACTGGAAGTGTTGCATAACGTACTGACTTCACGAGGTTATCAGGAGGTCATAAACTATAGTTTTGTTGATGAAAAAACAGAGAAGCAGCTGGCTCCTGATGTGCAGCCAGTGAAACTGGCGAATCCGATATCTACTGAGCTGGCAGTGATGCGGACGACGCTATGGCCGGGGTTGCTGAAAAATATTGTATATAATGTGAAGCGTCAGCAGAGCAGGGTGCGCGTGTTTGAAACAGGTCTGACATTTGTGAAAACAGCGGCTGGCGAACTGGTACAGCGCAAGAAAATTTCCGGGGCGATTACGGGGGCGGTAGTGGATCCGCAGTGGGCACTACCATCGACGGATGTAGATTTTTACGATATCAAGGGGGATGTTGAAGCTTTGCTCAGTGAAGCTGTTGGTAATGTCTTTGAATTTGAAGCTGCAACGCATCCGGGGTTACATCCGGGTCAATCTGCCCGAATTTGTTTTGGCGGGGAAGTCATTGGCTGGGTGGGGGCGTTACACCCCAGGCTTGAGAAAGACTTTGAGCTGGGGCAAGGTGTTTATTTGTTTGAGCTGGATGTTGAGCCTGTTAGCCAGCAAAAACTGCCGGCATACACAAAAATATCTACCTACCCGGCTACGCAGCGGGATTTGGCATTGTTGGTTGAAAAAAATATATCTTATGCTGATATTGAGCGGGTGATAAAAAAATCTGAAATAGTTCAGCTAGTTGACTATTATTTATTTGACAGTTATTCAGGTGAAGGAATTCCTGATGGATATAAAAGTCTTGCTTTAAGCTTGATTTTTCAGGATGTTTCACGCACATTAGAGGAAACAGAAATAACAACAGGTACTAACACACTGGTAACTATGCTTGAGCAACAGACTGGAGCGGTTTTAAGAAACTGATAGTCCTAAAACGGGTTACTGGAGTCATGTAGGTTGGGCCTGGATTTTTAGAAAATGGAGCGAGAGAGATGACCCTGACAAAAGCAGATATAGTAGAGAACTTATATGAAGAAGTAGGATTGAATAAGCGTGAGGCCAAGGATCTGGTTGAAATGTTTTTTGAGGAAATTAAATCTGCGCTGGAGCAGGGTGTGAATGTAAAATTTTCCGGGTTTGGTAACTTCATGTTAAGAGACAAAAGTGAACGTCCCGGTAGAAATCCGAATTCTGGTGAGGAAATTCCGGTAAGCGCTCGTCGCGTCGTTACTTTCCGTCCAGGACAAAAGCTTAAACGTCGAGTAGAAACCTATGCTGGAACCGACTAATAATAATGAATTGCCCGCTATACCGGGGAAGCGCTACTTCACCATTGGTGAAGTAAGTAAATTATGTGGTGTCAAATCGCATGTCTTGCGCTACTGGGAACAGGAGTTTCCTAACCTGAAACCCATGAAGCGCCGCGGAAACAGGCGTTATTATCAGCGTCAGGATGTTCTGCTGATTCGGCAAATTCGAAGCCTTCTCTATGATAATGGTTATACGATCAGCGGTGCGCGTCAAAAGCTGAATGGCGACGAAGCCAATGAGGATCATACCCAGACACATCAACTGGTCAAACAGCTTATCGTTGAACTGGAAGATATTCTACATACCATAAAGGGCAGTCCTGGCGTATAGTTCGTTTCGCCTTAAGGAGCCTCTGATCAAGTCCCAGCCGTTTTCCTGAGGCTGAAATATCGCCATTTTCCGCTATAAAAGTGACCAATAGAGTGACTGTTGCTAACTTTTCTATCAAAAAACTGACGAATTTCATCTCACAGGAAATTCCATTCAGACTTAATCAGAGGCTCCTTAAGTCACCAGGTTTTGGCAATCTGAAGCCCTTCGCGTGAGATTATTCTATCTTTTACTTAAATCCATTTGCCTTGTTGCAATAACCTGCATAAAATCGACAGTTTTGTGGGTGGTATTTTTACCCATGCTAATGAATACTTAATAATCGGAGCAGCATATGCCCTGGAATGAACCAGGTGGGGATAAAGACCCCTGGAGTGGTAAGAAAAAGAAGAGGTCATCAGGTAGCTCAGGTAGTGACAATCCCGCTGATAAGGTTACTGAGCTTTTCGCATCGGTTTCCGATGGTGGAGGAGGGAAATTCCTCTTTTTGATTCCACTTATCCTGTTAGTACTATGGTTGATCTCGGGTGTCTATACGATAGAAGCCGGACAACGAGGCGTTGTTCTGCATTTTGGTAAATTCAAAGAAGTCTCTACACCGGGCTTGCACTGGATACCGAAGCCAATAGAAAAAGTGGAAGTGGTTGATATTGACCGTAACCGCTCAGCTTCTGATCATATGACGATGCTGACCAAAGATGAAAATATTGTTGATCTGAAAATCGAAGTGCAGTATTTGGTAAGTGATCCAACAGATTACCTGTTTAACGTCATGGATGTTGATTTTGAAAGAAATCAGGAGCAGGGTGTCTTGTTTCAGGTCATGCGTTCCGCGGTACGTGAAGTTGTCGGTCGAAATGATATGGACTTTGTCATCAAGGAAGGCAGACGGCAGATTGAAGAAGATACCAATAGCTTGATGCAGGCCATTCTGGATGAATATAAAAGTGGCTTGCAAATAAAAAAGGTTAACCTGAAAGACGCAACTGCACCAGATGCGGTGAAAGATGCATTTCTTGATGCGACGCGTGCCAGAGAGGATTTTAACCGTTCCAAAAATCGGGCAGAAACCTATGCTAACAAGGTCATTCCTGATGCCCGTGGTAAAGCGGCTCGGGCGATTGAAGAAGCTAACGCCTATAAGGAACAGGTGGTCGCCAAGGCTGAAGGTGATGCTTCCCGGTTTATCAACCTGGCAAATGAGTATAAAAAAGCACCTGAAGTAACACGTGAAAGGCTGTACCTGGATGCAATGGAAAAAATCATGATGGGGAGCAAGAAGGTAATACTGGACTCAACATCCGGTAATAATATGCTCTACCTGCCGATTCCCACTGCGGGGGCTACTGGTAACTCTGGCAGCCCGACTCCTCCCCCGGTCAGTCCGGAGTTACTGGAGCGCCTGAAGAGTGAAGCAAGCAAGGCTCAGCAACGAAAAAGTACGCGTGGTGCTTTGAGGGAGGGAAGATGATGAAGATTTCACAAGGTGTTTTAATCGCCATCGCTCTGGTTCTGTTTCTTGTTTTTACGTCTGTATATACTGTGGACGAAAGAGAAAAAGCGATCAAGTTCAGATTTAAAGAGATTGTAGAGACTAATATTCCTCCAGGTCTTCATTTTAAGATTCCGACGAATTTTGTTGATAGTATAAAAACTTTCCCCGCACAAATTTTGCCGCTACAGGTCGATCGGCAAATTTTTCTGACGGGTGAAAAGAAATTCCTGGAAGTAGACTTCTTTATAGAGTGGAAAATTAAAGACGTAGATGCCTATTATCGTGCTACACGGGGTGATCGCAATAATGCGCTTCGCTTGCTGGAAAATATTATGACGGCAGGTCTGCGTGCTGAGTTTGGTAAGCGTACTATTCAGGAGGCGGTTTCTGGAGAGCGTGGTGAAATCATGCAGTCACTACAGGACAAATCAGAAAAAGCGGCCAATGAGCTGGGTGTGGAAGTTGTGGATGTGCGCGTCAGTCGCATTGATTTTCCAGATGAAACCCGTGAATCGGTCTATGACCGGATGCGCTCAGAACGCATGCGGACAGCTCAGGACTTTCGCTCACGAGGCGAAGAAGAGGCGGAGAAGCTGAAGGCTGCTGCCGACAGGAAATCTACGGTTATACTGGCAAACTCCTATAAAGCAGCTGAAACCATTCGAGGTGAAGGGGATGCCAGGGCTGCCGAAATTTATGCAACGGCTTATGAACAGGCGCCCGAATTTTATTCTTTTTACCGCAGCATTAATGCCTATACCCAGTCATTGGGAAAGAAGGGTGATATTATGGTGTTAGAGCCTAACTCTGAATTCTTTGAGTTCTTCAAGAGCAAAGGCAAATAATCCAGCATGGGTATCAACTGGAATGATCTGCTTAATGCGATAGCATTGGTAATGATTATTGAAGGTATTCTTCCTTTTGTCAGCCCTGGTACACTTAAAAGCACCTATCAAAAAATGCAGGAGCTATCTAATGACACCTTGCGTAAAATAGGTGCGGGTAGTATTGCGCTAGGTATGATTGTGCTCTTTTTGCATTAACGCTCTCATTGTAATTGCCGATGTCAGATAATCACTACTGGTTACTCCCTGAAGGAATCTCAGAAGCGCTGCCGGGTGCAGCAGCAAAGCTGGAAGCACTGCGACGTCAGCTGCTTGACCTGTATCGTAGTTGGGGCTATCAGCTGGTTATGCCCCCGTTGGTTGAATTTATGGAATCACTGGCAACAGGGACGGGTAAACAGCTGGATATTCAGACGTTTAAGCTAACAGATCAGGCAAGTGGTCGCTTGATGGGAGTCCGGGCAGATATTACCCCGCAAGTTGCACGTATTGATGCACATCGAATGCGTGTTGAGCATCCCAATCGTTTATGCTACATGGGACCCGTGTTGCGGACACGCAGCAATCATAGTACTGGTGGTTCCCGTTCACCCTTACAGATAGGGGCTGAACTGTTTGGTCATGCAGGGCTAGATAGCGACGTGGAAGTCATCTCGCTCGCGATAGAAACCTTGCAGCATTGCTTGTTTGATGCTAATAGAAAACAGACAGACACCATTATCCTTGATCTGGGACATGTTGGTATTTTCACCGAGGTAACGAAGGCTTTAGGACTGGATAGTGCAGATCAGGCTTACTTGTCGGATATGTTACAGCGCAAATCTATTCCTGATATCGAGGCATGGATATCTGAAAAAAGCTTCACTGCAGAGCAGATCGCAATTCTTCAGGTATTGCCCGAGCTGAATGGTTCTATTGATGTGATAACGCAGGCAGAGGAATCTTTAGGCGTGCAGGTGACGCAGATCCAGCCTATCCTGAGAAATATTCGGGCGCTGGTTGAGCGCTTGCAGGGAGTATTTCCTAATCTTACGATTAACCTGGATTTTGGTGAATTACGTGGTTACGCCTACCATACAGGTATTGTTTTTCAGCTTTATCTGCCAGGTGTGCAGCGTGAACTTATCCGTGGAGGTCGCTATGACGGTATTGGTGAGGCTTTTGGTCACGCGCGTCCAGCAACAGGATTCTCTGCTGACTTGCGCTTGCTGAGTAGTTTGTCAAATACCAGTGAGACCAGGGCCAATGACACAAAAAGGATTATGGCACCTGCGGAAGCCGATACTGCACTGGACTCTGTTATCAGGGAATTACGTACCCAGGGTCATGTTGTCATCCGTCACTTACAGCAGGGAAGCGATACAGGCAATAGCACACCTGAAGTCCTGGGATGTACTTTTCAGCTAGTTAAACGGGGTAATAACTGGCTCGTAAAGGCGCTTGCTTCAGATGATCAAGATTAAACATTAAGTAGGTTTAGGAGATAAGGAAGGTATGGGTAAGTTTGTCGTGGTACTGGGCACCCAGTGGGGTGACGAAGGGAAAGGCAAGATCGTTGACCTGCTCACTGAAAAAACAGCCGCAGTTGTACGTTTTCAGGGTGGTCATAACGCGGGTCATACACTGGTCATTGATGGTAAAACCACGGTTCTTCACTTGATCCCATCGGGAATTTTACGTGATGGCGTTGATTGCATGATTGGTAATGGCGTTGTGCTGGCTCCTGATGCCTTGCTGGAAGAAATTTCCATGCTGGAATCTCAGGGAGTACCTGTTAAGGAGCGTCTGAAGATATCGGAGGCCTGTCAACTTATCTTACCGTACCACGTTGCTCTGGACGCTGCTCGGGAAGTCGCTCGTGGAAAGAAGGCGATTGGAACAACAGGGCGCGGTATTGGTCCTGCGTATGAAGATAAAATTTCCCGTCGAGGACTGCGTGTAAGCGATATGATGGATTCAGAGCGCCTGAAAAGCAAACTTCAGGAAGTTATGGACTACCATAATTATGCTCTGGTGAATTACTTTAAGGCTGAAGCAGTTGATTATCAACAGGTACTAGATCAGTCTTTACACATGGCGGAGTCGATTCGCCCTATGGTCTGTGATGTGACGAATGCCTTGCACCAGCACCGTAAGGCCGGGCATAACGTCATGTTTGAAGGGGCACAAGGCACCTTACTGGATATTGACCATGGAACGTATCCCTATGTGACTTCTTCTAGCCCCACTGCGGGGGGAGCCTGCACCGGAACCGGAGTAGGTCCTGCCTATCTGGACTATATTGTGGGTATTACCAAGGCCTATACAACCCGTGTGGGCTCGGGACCTTTTCCGACAGAGTTATTTGATGATACCGGAGCTTATCTGGCCGAAAAAGGCCATGAGTTTGGTGCGACGACAGGGCGTGCCAGACGTTGTGGCTGGTATGATGCAGTATCGCTGCGACGTGCCATGCAAATTAACAGTGTTACCGGTATTTGCCTGACCAAACTGGATGTACTGGATGGCCTGGATACAATCAAGATTTGTATTGCCTACGAACGGGGCGGAGAGACTCTGGATGTGCCTCCAATCTCAACGGTCAAATACGCTGAATGTAAACCTGTCTATGAAGAAATGCCAGGCTGGAATGAATCCACTATCGGTATAACGGATTTTGATGATTTGCCAGAGAACGCTAAAAACTATATCCAGCGCCTTGAAGAAGTAACGGAAGTACCGATTCATATCATTTCAACAGGCCCTGACCGGGAACATACTATTATTCTTCAAAATCCGTATGAGTAAGCTATAGCGTACTGACTTAAGGAGCAACGATTGGCACAGGCATCACAAACGGTTACAGATCCGATTGATTTAAAGGGCGAAATGAATATGCAGAATATTTTGCATATTCATACGACAGATGTCCGGGATATCCTGCATGCATTGGCCGCCAGGCGAGATGAAGCTCCGCAGTTCTTTTTGCACAGCCCACTCATGCTTGACTGCAAAGCATTGGGTGATGCTAGTGTTGGACTGGATTTTTCTGGCCTTATGACAGGAATACGCGCCCTGAGTTTTGTGCCTGTAGGCGTGCGCCATCTGGTGGCGGATGCCGTTGAACCCGCTATGCAAGGTGGGTGGGCTATTTTACGAAACTCGACAGATAGAGAACTATCATCAGCTTCAAAGGATCCGGCCAATGAGCACACCCAGTCGGCAGTGGAAGATGAGAAAACACATCCATCTGGAGCGATTCCCACTTATACCACCGAACGGGTAAAGGTAATTAGCCGTCCGGTGCGCTCCGGGCAGCAGGTCTATGCTCCGCATGGTGACCTGGTTGTCCTGTCACAAACAGGTGCTGGCTCGGAAATACTGGCAGAAGGCTCTGTCCATGTTTATGGGAGTGTTGCCGGGCGTGTACTAGCAGGGGTGAATGGTGACCGTTCCGCCAGGATTTTTTGTCAGGGGCTGGAGGCTGAACTGATTTCCATCGCGGGTTGTTATCAATTACTGGATGAAATGGACACTCCGTTAAAAGGTCAGCCGGCCATGATTTACCTCGTAGGTGACAAGTTAAAGATAGAGCCGATGGTTTAAATAGCTTGGAAATCAGGCTTCTGGATTCATTCAGCTATTTGTTCTGGATGTCATCGGGATAGTCTCTTGTTTAAAATTATCACAGGAAAATCAGGAACGGGTCTGCTACTATCAGCGCAATATTAGTAACCTGGCATCAAAGCAAGTTAGAGTGTCGAAGTTATTTCATGCACGTTCCTTAGGAGACTCTAATGAAGTCTGGCGATATTTCAGCCTCAGGAAAACGATTGGGACTTGATCAGAGTCTCCCTTAGTAATCTGGCAGTAAAAATGCCAGGTTAATCCATCTATAAC
>WFWY01000063.1 GCA_015490895.1 Thiotrichaceae bacterium
CTGTAGGTTGGTGCTGAGCTTGCGAAGCCCAACACGTGCAAAGTCTCGTTGGGCTTCGTACCTCAGCGATAACCTACAGGACGCGCGACTTCAGTCGCGCCAGAGGTATGTGCCCTGCACAGGCGCGACTGAAGTCGCACGTCCTGTGGCTGTGGTGTTTAAGCATCCTGCTTCTGGATGCTCATCAGGCTCGAACTTCACAGGTTATGTGTCGTATTGGTCGTCTCGCAAGCTCAGCACCAACCTACGGATTTTTTCCGCAGCGTTTAGGTAAAACAGAGGGTAAGTGGTTATACATGGTCAAGGTAAAAGTAAAAGTAAAAGTAAAAGAAATGGTGAATGGTTGTGGGTTGGCACTGCCTCACAGCCAGAATGCAATGGTCTTACCCGTGCAGCGTGCTGAGTCACTGTGCGCCTGTGAGACGAATGCCCAGCATTCGTATGATGACAAGCCCGTTGAGCTACCGTATAGAGAGGTTATGTTTAAATGCTAACAGAAAAGGGTAGATATTCTAGCGACACAGCCACAGGACGTGCGACTTCAGTCGCGCCAGAGGTATGTAACTCGCTATATTTTTTGCCCTGCACAGGCGCGACTGAAGTCGCACGTCCTGTGGCTGTGGTGTTTAAGCATCTTGCTTCTGGATGCTCATCAGGTTCGAACTTCACAGGTTATGCGTCGTATTGGTCGTCCTCGCCGAATGCTAACAATAGTAACAACGCGTGGAACGTCAATTTCAACAACGGCAACGACAACGCGAACAATAAGAACAATAACAGGTATGTTCGGTTAGTACGTAGCGGAGAGTGACATGGAAACGGTTATCACACCCACAATCACCTTTGCAGGCCTCTACCAGGCCTACCGTGATTGTCGCAAGCGAAAGCGGGGCACGGCAAATGCCCAGCGTTATGACATGCACTTGCTGGATAATCTGTTTCAAACCGAGGCAGCCTTGCAATCCCGCAGCTATTCACCATCCCGATCCATCCGCTTTGTGGTAAAAAAGCCCAAGGCGAGGGAAATCCATGCTGCCGACTTTCAGGACAGGGTGGTACACCACTGGCTGGTTCCCCGACTGGAACGGCTGTTTGAGCCGGTGTTTATCCACGATGTGTATTCCAACCGCAAAGGCAAGGGCACACACAAGGCAGTTGCGAGAATCCAGTCCTTTATCCATAGCCTTGCAGCCGCCGCAAGGGAAAGCGATATACCTGCTGGCAGAACAGTGTATGACACTATCTGGTATTTGCAACTGGACATAGCCAATTTCTTTAACCGCATAGATTGCCCCATGCTGTTCCGGCTCATCCAGCAGCGTTTACGCAAGGCGATCAGGCAGCAGAAAGTGATGCCTGCCGAGGCTGACACCTTGCGCTGGTTATGTCATGTCCTGTTAAAACATGATACGACTGTGAATGCCCGCTACCGGGGCGACCCCAGGTTGCTGGATCGTGTTCCCGAACATAAGCAACTGGGCAGCCTGGGGGGAACAAAGAAGGGCTTGCCCATTGGCAACCTCACCAGCCAGTTTTTTGCCAATGTCTATATGAATCCACTGGATCAGTTTGTCAAACACGAATTGAAATGCCGCTATTATGTGCGCTATGTGGATGATTTTATCCTGCTTGCCAATAGCCAGCAGCAGCTAATAGCGTGGCGTGAGCAAATCATCCAGTTTCTGCAAAGCCACTTGCAACTGGCATTAAAAGTCAGGACAGAACCCCATCCTGTCAGCCAGGGGATTGATTTTCTGGGGTATATTACCCACCCGCATTATCGTTTGGTGAGGCGGCGGGTGGTTGGTAACCTGCGTGAAAAATTACAGCGATACCAGCGCCAGCTCATACAGGGCAATCTACGCGATGGATACCGCCTGACACTCAATGAGCCACTGCTTGAGTCATTAGGGGGAACCCTGGCAAGCTACTGGGGGCATTTTCATCATGCCAACAGTTATCACTTGCGCCAGCAGCTGATAAGAGAGTTTGCCTGGTTAAGCCTGCTACTGGATACCCAGACAATTAACCATCAAACCCTGCGCTTAAACTGGCAACCACTGCCGGGAAACGTCACGGGTTATCGTAGCCAGCTTCGCTATTTTCAGCGGCAGTTTCCTACTGCCACCCTCCAGGTGCAACGTGGCATGGAACTGGATGTTATCCCTGCAAAGATCACCACGCCATTACCGCCGTGTCTTCATCATCAGGTTGAGCGGGTTATTGTACGTGAAGCAGGCTTTTTAAGGGGTGGGTTAAAGCGGCGCCGAATTTACCGACTATTTATAAAACCAGGAGTAGAAATATGTTAAAAAAAATAACCTCAGTAACAGGTTTATTATGCCTTGTGATTCCCATTGCGGTCGTCGCACAAGCCGACTTGCAATGTAACAATGAAAATGCAGCCATACTGGCGACCACCGCGCATCTGCAAGATAACGGGGATGGTACCGTCAGTGATGCAAAAACCGGGCTGGTATGGAAAAAGTGCAGTGAAGGCCAAAGCTGGAATGCAGCCAGCAATAGCTGTGACAGCAGTGCCGTCACTTACAACTGGCAGGGAGCCCTGCAGCAGGCACAAGATGTCAATGCCGGGCTTGCGGGTGAAAACCTGGGGAAAACAGACTGGCGCGTACCCAATATCAAGGAGCTGGCATCCCTTGTGGAGCAGAAGTGCTGGAATCCTGCTATCAATGTTTTCGTGTTTCCATCCACTCCATCATCGTCGTATTGGTCGTCCTCGCCGGATGCTAACAATAGTAGCTACGCGTGGTTCGTCAATTTCGACGGCGGCTACGGCTTCGCGGTCAATAAGTACAATTTCAGGTATGTTCGGTTAGTACGTAGCGGACAGTGATTTTGCTTTTTTGCTTTTAAGGATCAATATCAAAGGGGTCAAAATCTATCAAAGGGGTCTAAAAATCAAAGGGGTCAGACTCGATTGATTAGACTAGCGCAGGAAAAGCTTAATAACCTATAGACAACAATCATAATAAGTACAATAATAGGTACAATGATGTTTAACAGGAGAAGCCCTATGGAAGTAATCAGTTATTCAGCCTTCAGAGGAGGGCTTGCCAAAGCACTGGATAAAGTTAATGATGATCAAGCACCGATTATGATTACCCGTCAAAACGGGAAGCCTGCCATTGTCATGTCATTAGAAGAATTCAATGCCTACACAGAAACAACTTATTTGTCTGCCAGTCCTAAAAATGCGGAACGTCTAAACCGCTCTATCACTGAACTTGAAGCGGGTAGAGGCAAACAACATGAGTTAATCGAAACATGATTTTATGTTGGTCTGAAGAGGCATGGAATGATTATCTACACTGGCAAAAAACCGATAAAAAGCTACTCAAGCGTATCAATGGCTTAATTACTGATGTGACACGAGATGACCCTTTTACGGGTATAGGAAGCCCTGAACCCTTACGCCATAACTGGTCAGGCTATTGGTCCAGACGGATTAATCAGGAACATCGGTTAGTTTACAAGGTTGAGGATAATCAGATGTATATTGCCCAGTGCCGTTATCATTATTAATCAATCAAAGGGGTCAGACTCGTTTGATTGCAATTTTCTATGCGGATCAGGGTTGTCACTCACTTTCAGCAGGAGACCTAAGCAGCCTTAACCTCAGAGATAATGTGCATATCCACATGAATATCTTCATAAGGGCAACTTAAAGCACTTTTTTCATTACGCTCAATTAGCCCTAATTCAACGAGAATTTTGGTATCTTCATGTACACGTTTTACATCACGTCCAACATATCGGGCGAGTTCTCTCACGTCCATTGTTTTTTTAGTCTGCAAAGCATTGATAATATCCCAGCGGCGTTCTGTTAATCGAGAGAAAAAATACCAGGTGACTCAAAATTCAAGACTCGATTGATAATCCCAATCAATAACCACATTGGTTATTTCAAGAAGATTTGTTATATACTCAGCAGGTGATAGCAAAGTGAAATAAACCATGAGTCCAACTGTTTTTAAAGAAGAAGGCTTCAGGTACTTTTTCTTTTCTCGTGAAGAATCACGAATGCATATACACATTACTTCAGGCGATGGTGAGGCGAAGTTCTGGTTAGAACCCGAGCTAGAGCTTGCCAAGAATTATAAATACTGACGTAAGCACCTAAAAAAGATAGAGTCATTTATAGAGGAGCATCAAGATGAACTCATTAGTGCATGGCATGAACACTTCGGAGGTTGAAGTCACCCACATCTCTAGCCATGGCGTATGGCTTCTTGCCCAAGGTAAAGAACTTTTTATGGCATATACGGATTTCCCTTGGTTTAAAGATCAAACTATTAAAACAATTATAAATGTCGAAGAACAGAGTCCTGGTCATTTCTATTGGCCTGACATTGATGTTGATCTCAGTATTGAGTCTATTGAACACCCTGACCGTTTTCCGTTACAATCAAAGGGGTCAGACTCGTTTGATTATTAATCTGATCTATCTTATACTCACTTCTCCCAAAAAAAGAGTAGTGAGCTATGCCGCGCCAACCCCGTTTTGTCCTTATCGGTCATCCTCAGCATGTCATTATCCGTGGCAATAACCGAGAGCCTATTTTCTATGCGGATCAGGACTATCAATTTTATCTGGATAAGCTAAAACAGGCTTAGCATGATTGTGATGTTCATGCTTATGTTTTGATGACCAATCACGTTCATCTGTTGCTTACACCCCACAAGGAAGATGGTATTTCAAAAGCCATGCAGATGGTGGGGCGCTATTATGTGCAGTACTTTAATAAAACCTATAACCGAACGGGGACGCTTTGGGAAGGTCGTTATAAAGCTACGTTAATTGATAGTGACCAGTATGCCTTGATTTGTTATCGGTATATTGAGATGAACCCTGTGAGAGCTATGAATATGGCTGAGCATCCTGCGGAGTATCCCTGGTCGAGCTATCGGTTTAATGCGTTGGGCGAGGCTAACCCTTTGGTTATTCCGCATGATCAATACAAGGCTTTGGGGCAGTCGGACGAATTAAGGCAGGAAAATTACAGGGGATTGTTTGTAACTGAAATCGAAG
>WFWY01000064.1 GCA_015490895.1 Thiotrichaceae bacterium
GGGCTTACTTTGTGTGGCCCTGGTTTCTGTTTTCACTTTTTGAGATGTTTTATCTGTTTTTGAAGCTACTTTCTTTGTTGGCCTGGAAGGTGTTGAGGTCTTTTCAGGCTGGGTATTCGGTGTCTTTTTTCTGTCTTTCACCGGAAGGGCAGCTTTGCTGGCCTTCTTTTTTGGTGACCCAGGTCTGGGAATTTTGATTTCAATGGGTGTCATATCCATTTCATCTGTTTTGTTTACAGGAGTGAGGGACTTTTCCTGATTGTTTCCAGGGCCGGTTTTGTTAGGGGGATTTTGACGGCGATTTTGGTTTTGTGTCGTGTTACGGCGGTTATTACGTGCTCTCTTACCCCGGTTGTTTGCATTGCCTTGCTTGGGTTGAGTGGCTTCAGGTTTTGTGTTGACGGTTTCCTTTTTGCTGTTCGTATTGCCACGTTTGTTTGCCTGTTGTGGTGATTTTTTTTGTGAACCCGTTTTCTTCCGGTTTTGATTGGAGGTCGCTCCAGCTTGTTTGCGGGTATTTTGCCGCCGGTTGTTATTTTGTGATCGTTGGTTATTGTTATTTGTCTGGCGTTTTTTTGGTTGGGTGCGCCGTCGGTTGTTTTGACTGTTGCTGGCTGTGTTTTGCTTTTCTGTTTGTACTTTGGGTGGGTTTTCTACAGTTGCAGTGCTAGTTTGAGGCGCTGCTTTAGCAGCTGTGTTGCTAGTCTTTTCAGTGGTTTCAACACCAAACAATGAGGTAAAGACACGGCGAATAAAGCCCTTGTTTGTCTGCGTCTGGGTTGAGTGTTGATTGGCTGAGGGAGAGGGAGTTTGTGTTTCTTCATGTGTCTGTGCTTGTGTGGGTACAGGGACTGGCATGTCAGGGATTACCTGCTCGACAGCGGGGGTTTCAGCGGGAGTAGCAACCGTTGCGGTGACAGTGTTCTGGGCTTCATCGGTCAATGCCTGGTTTGCAATTTGCTCATAACTGGATAGGGGTTCTGCCTTACCGTCCTGCATCCGTATACGTTGAATATCATAGTGGGGCGTCACCATGTGGGCATTCGGCAAAATAGTGATTTTCAGTTTATGTCGGGTTTGTAATTTAGTAATAGTATCGCGCTTTTCGTTTAGCAGGAAACCTGCCACTTCAATAGGCACTTGTGTGATAACTTCACGGGTCATATTCTTCATGGCTTCATCTTGTATCAGGCGCAAGATAGAAAGTGCCAGAGACTCAACGCTACGAAATGATCCATGGCCGCTACAACGGGGGCAAACTATCTGGCTGGCATCACCAAGTGATGGGCGTAGACGCTGACGGGACATTTCCAATAGTCCAAAGCGTGAAATACGGCCTATCTGGACGCGTGCGCGGTCAATCTTGAGGTTCTCGCGCAAGCGTTTTTCGACACCGCGCTGATTTTTATTTGGCATCATGTCGATAAAATCAATCACAACGAGTCCACCAAGATCCCGTAAACGGAGCTGGCGGGCTATTTCATCCGCTGCTTCAAGGTTGGTATTGTAAGCCGTTTCCTCGATGTCGCTTCCTTTGGTTGCACGTGCAGAGTTGATATCAATCGAAATAAGTGCTTCTGTATGGTCAATAACGATGGCACCACCCGAGGGGAGAGTGACTTCACGCTGGAAAGCGGATTCGATTTGGTGTTCTACCTGATAACGACTGAATAAGGGAACGTTTTTGTCAGTATAGTGCTTTAGTTTGTGCAGGTTGTGTGGCATGACAGCCTTGACAAAATCCCGTGCCTGGTTGTAGATAGCTTCCTTGTCGAAGATTAGCTCCCCAATATCCGGGCGGAAATAGTCACGCAGGGTGCGGATAATCAGGTTGCTTTCCTGATAGAGTAATGTTGGGGCAGGGTGTTTGTCATAAGCAAACTGAATAGCCTTCCAGAGCATTTTCAGATAGTCAAGATCCCAGGAGAGCTCTTCGAGCTCACGCCCCAGTCCTGCTGTACGGACGATAGCTCCTCCGTTTTCAATATTCAATTCACTCAGGATTTGCTTGATGCGATGTCGGTCTTCACCTTCGATTCTGCGGGAGACGCCACCAGCCTTGGGGTTGTTGGGCATTAAGACCAGAAAGCGCCCGGCAAGGCTGATAAAGGTGGTAAGGCTGGCGCCTTTGTTGCCCCGTTCTTCTTTTTCGACCTGAACCAGTACTTCCTGGCCTTCTTTAAGAACATCCTTGATGGAAGGGCGTCCCTGGATATCTCTGGTGGAGCTCCAGTACTCTCTGGAGACTTCCTTGAATGGAAGAAAACCATGTCGTTCTGCACCGTAATTGACGAAGGCAGCATTCAGGCTGGGCTCTACACGGGTGATTGTACCTTTATAAATATTGGACTTTTTTTGAACCTGGTTAGTGTGTTCGATATCCAGGTCATAGAGGTACTGGCCGTTGACCATTGCCACACGAATTTCTTCTCGTTCAGTCGCATTGATTAATATTCTTTTCATTGACGTTTATCCTGTCGTTGATAGTTTACCGACCAGGCCGCTGTCAAAGGGTGAGCGATGATGGTGATACAAAGCATGGGGCGTCCCTTTTAGAGGGTAATTATCCAGCTTGTACTTTGAAAGTTATAGAAAGATGAGTCAGTTAACTAAAGGCGCTCAGGGCGCGTTACTGACGAGGTGGCAGGTAGGGGCGAAATAGCATTTCTGCCTGGTATTAATGGAGTTAGGCCAGAAACTATTTTTTCTGGTCGGCAGCGACCGTGGTGGTCGCTGCCAGTTGGCAGTGCCAGGTGGTTGTCTCCAAAAAATCTATTAAAAATCAATAGGGTAACCTTTCGCTTTTATTCCGTTTATCACCGGCATAGTCCGTTTTGTCCCTGATAGCTTCGAATTTATTTTTTCTGCCGGTATCAGTATGGGTGACTATGTCTTGCACAAGCCACGTAAGCCCTGTACCGAATTGGGTAAGGTGGTAACTTGATACAGGAGTTTTTACTCCTGGGAATATCCTGTATTTCTTTCTATAGACTAACTGCTCTTTGTGTTGACAGCTAAGCTATGTCTTTAACTATGTATAACGCATTGACTATTAAATAGATATGTTATCTTTTGCCACGTATGAATAGTTATTGTTATGGCTAATAATCAAGTGTGTTTGTTGAACCCGGTCTCCTTTTTCAAGCAACCGGGCGGGTGTAGAAAGGCGGTATGCCATTCCAGTTTAAATTCTCTATGTTGTAAGCACGCAGCAGAACTGCCTGGTTACAATCGGTGTCAAATATAACAATTAAGGTGATGATGTTCAATTAAAATTCATGGTTGTCGGCTAATCATTTATTGAACCGGTTAATTCATTTTAATAGAAATAACCCGCCATTAAGGAGATTCTGAATAAGGATTCTAAAAATAAAATTGAATACAATGAGTTGTTAGTATTATGTTTACGTTTGATAGCTGTTTATTTGCTAGTACGGGGATGAGGATGAATGAATTAGCCAGGAGTGTCAGGTCAAGACTCGTTCGTTAGCGCTATATTACTCGTTAAAAAGGTGTCACTGCTATACAATCTGGAAAAATGCTGCGGTTTTTCATTCTATGACAGGTCTGTTTGTCTTATATGGAGTTCGGCAACCATGAGTGACCGGTTGACAGCGAGACGGTTGCGGCATAAACCCGGAATCACCTGGTTAAGCGTTTCCAGCCATCATTCAGTAATTGGTAAATTGTCAGTCAGTCGATCAGTTGCTATTTAAATGTTCGCTTTAATAAGTCGTTCAACCGGGATTCCAGGATAAAAAATCAAATGAACGAAACCAGTACAAGATTTCAGAAGGTTAGCTTTGTGACGGTATCAGAGCGAAGCCATGGGCAGCGAATTGATAATTTTCTGTTGCGCGAGTTGGGCAATACTGTCCCCCGCTCCCTGGTTTACAAGATACTTCGCAAGGGAGAGGTGCGCGTTGATAAAAAACGAGCCAGGCCCTCCAGAAAGCTAGTGCTGGGTGAAGTGGTCAGGATTCCACCGGTACGTATAGAGGAAAAACAGGGGAGTGCTGCAAGCAGTCAAGTACTTGAGCAGGTTGAGGCTGCGATTGTGCTGGAGGATGAGCATGTTGTGATTTTGAATAAACCGGCTGGGCTTCCAGTGCATGGGGGGAGTGGTTATCCACTGGGGCTGATTGAAGTATTCAGGCAGTTGCGGCCTGATCTGGCTTACATCGAACTGGCGCATCGTCTGGATAAGGATACTAGTGGTATTATTTTGTTAGCAAAATCCCGGCAGGCATTACAGGCGTTACATGCTTTGTTTAAATCGGGAGGGATTGACAAGCGCTATCTGACACTGGCTGCCGGTATATGGCGAGGTGGGGAGCGTTGTATTCAAAATGAATTGGTTAAAACCCCTGATCAACAAAAGAAAATGCGTGTAAAAACCCGGGGAGAGCAAGGTAAGGGCAGTGGTAAACAGGCAGAAAGTATTTTTACTCCACGGCAGCATTATCCGGATTGTACTTTGCTGGAAGTCAGGCTGCTGACTGGAAGAATGCATCAAATCCGTACACAGCTTTCTCATCTGGAGATGCCAGTCATTGGTGATGAGCGCTACGGAGATTTCGCGTTGAATCGACACTTTAAGAAGACTGCCGGACTAAAGCGTTTGTTTTTGCATGCTTATTTTATTGATTTTGTGCTTGAATTTTCTTCTCGCCGCTATCATCTTGAACTGCCATTGGCAGATGATTTGCAAGGTGTTATTAGCAAGCTAAACAAGTGATGAACAATAGTTATCAATTACTGGTATTTGACTGGGATGGTACCTTGATGGACTCTGCTCGGCATATTACCAACTGTATGCAGGCAGCGATTACGGATTTACAGCTGGAACCTCGAACAGATGAACAAATCCGCAATATTATTGGGTTGGGGCTGAATGAAGCTGTCCAGGGTTTGTATGCATCTGCGGATGCTGTACTTATTCAATCGTTATCGGAGGCTTTCAGGGAGCACTTCCTTTACAGGGATAAAACACCGAGCCCTCTTTTTGATGGCGCAGGAGAGGTGCTGGAGTCCCTTAAACTGGCGGGGTATCAGCTTGCTATCGCAACGGGAAAGTCCCGGCGAGGTCTGGATAAGGTGCTGCGGGATACGGGGTTGGATGAGTTTTTTCCGGTGACACGCTGTGCGGATGAAACCTTTTCTAAACCTCATCCGCAAATGCTGGATGAGTTATTGACAGACTATCATTTGCCGGCAGCAGAAGCCATCATGATTGGTGACAGCGAATATGATTTGCAAATGGCTAATAATGCCGGTATGGATGCATTGGCAGTGAGTTATGGTGTGCATGACCTGGCACGTCTGCTGGAGCATAATCCTCAGGGTTATGTTCATAATGTGAAAGAGATTCCGGACTGGCTTGCAGGCCAGTCCTCAGGCATAACATAAAAAAACAGCTGCTGCTGTTGTAACAGGAACAGGCTTAAAACAGACAGGAAAAAGTATGAGTGAAGAAAGAGAAAGTGAAGCAGTCAAGGCGCTAGAAAAAATAGCACTAGCCGGTATTGAAGAACAACGTCGTGCCCGGCGCTGGGGTGTTTTTTTCAAGATTGCATTTCTGGTCTGGGGGCTTTTACTGCTTATCGGCTTTATTGGCTCTATTGCCAGCCAGGGCAAAGTGTTGACTTCCGCGAAGGCTTTTACCGCAGTGGTTGATGTTAAAGGCGTTATTATGGATGGAGCAGATGCCGGGTTTTCTCCTGTAACAGAAGCGTTACGAGATGCTTTTGAAGATCCGCGAACCAGGGGCGTGATTTTGCGAATAAACAGTCCTGGCGGGAGTGCGGTGCAATCTGCGATGATATACGATGAAGTGAAACGTTTGAAAGCCGAACATGAAGGGATTCCCGTATATGCAGTTATTCAGGATGTTGGTGCCTCTGGAGGGTATTATATTGCTGCTGCTGCAGATAAAATTTATGCCAATCCTTCAAGTATTGTGGGCTCTATTGGTGTTCGTCTGGATAGTTACGGGGTTGTTGATGCGGCCAAAAAACTGGGTATTGAAAGTAGAACTCTGACCGCAGGTGAACATAAGACCATACTGGATCCCTTTAAACCTGTCAGTGAAGAAGAAGAAGCGCATTTAAAAAAGTTGTTGAGCAGTACGCATGAGCAGTTTATCAGCGCAGTTAAACAGGGGCGTGGGACACGGTTGCAGGATAACCCTGATATTTTCAGTGGCCTGTTCTGGAACGGTAACGAGGCTCAGAAGTTAGGTCTTATTGATGATTTCAAGACCACCAGGCAGGTTGCCAAAGAAGTAATAAAAGCAGAAGACGTCGTCGAATTTACCCGGCAAAAGTCGTTACTGGACAAGTTGGCTGGCAAGGTTGGTACAAGCTTGAGTAGCGTACTATGGCGTGCTGAATTGCAACAAGGTATACGTTTTTAATGAGTAAGGGGCACCTTATCTAGTTTTTATCCTCTGATATGACGGAAGAAAGCGGAGTGATATCAATGATAGCTGCTCCCGGAATAATTTCGATTTCAACCAGCCGGGAATGGATACGCCGGATATTGACCTGGTTGCCTTTTTTGATTTCTTCACTACGCAGTTGCATCACCTGTTCTGTTGTCAGGTCTTCACGAATAATTCTGGGCATATCCATAGCGATACTCTGCCTATTCGCCGAGGGTATTTCCTTTTTCTTCAACAGAGGGTGAAGAAGCAGCGGTTGAGGAGGCTTTGCGACTTCTGCGGTCTTTATAATGGATAACGACCTTGCGTTGTTGTGGCTTCTTCTCTTTCAGTTCCTGTATTTCTTTGGCAAAGCTATCTATGGGTTCAGCATGACGAGTGCTGCTTTGGTGTAGCCCTTGATGGTTTGCGTTGCCATGGCGCTTATTGCCATTCCCCGGGTTATTTTGATGACCGTTACCCTGTAGAGCGTGTTCGGGTCTGTTTCTACTGCGTTTTCGGTGAATACCACCATTGAGTCGGCCATACTGTCCTTTATGCTGCTTTTGACGACCGTTGCTGTTAGCTGTACGTCCACTCCCGTTTTTGGTCTTACGCTTATTGCGGTTATTTAAACCGCGTCCAGAAGGTGCTTTCTTACCTTTTTTACTTTTGTTATTCCCCAATGATAATAACGGCGTGGATATATAGGTGTTCATTGGTTCAAGTCCGGGCAGTGACTCCTGGTCTAGCGATGTACCTGCCTGAGACTCTATTTTTTTGAGAATAATCCTGTCTTGCGGGCCGACCAGAATGGCAGCAGGTTTTTCCAGCTCTTCCCAGCCTTTATTGACAATGCGATTCTGAAAAATAGATACTTTCTTGGGCAGGTCAAAATGGATAATATGCTTATAGGTGTTGGTTGCCGTACTAACGTCGATCTGATCGCTGATAATAATAGCAGGATACTGATCTGAAGAAATTTTGTTATCGGTCTGTATCTGGTGTGCGAGTAGGGCAGTATGACCATGGTTGGCCAGAGCTTCTTCCAAAGTAGCGGCTGACTTGTTATTCGCGGTATAAATCAGAATTGACTGGTCTTCCAGTTCATCCATCATTTGATCCATGATGGCGATTTTATGGGTATGATCATCTGCGATATAAACCTGCTGGGGGATGCTAACCAGAGGGTGTTTTTCTTCCTCGACTTCAACAATAGTAGCATCCGGTAGCAAGGTTTTTATATAATTTTCTGATTCATCGTCTTTTTGAACGAAGGCGACAGCAGGACAGGCATGAGAGCCGCTAGTAGCTTGCTCCAGAATAGCTTTACACAGGTCTTTCAGGTCGTGGTGATAAATAATGGAAAAGTCATCAATGATCAGCGCTTCAAGATTGGAAAAATCGGTTTTATTATTTTTTACCAGATCCTGAAGTCTGCCTGGTGTTGCGATTAACACATCCAGTGGTCGTTTTAGCAGGCGCATCTGGTGCTGATAAGGCCGACCTCCACTAATAAAGCCGACACGAAGATCAAAGCCCTTGATAATACGTTTCAAGGTGTAATTGATCTGGTTTACGCGCTCTCGTCTTGAGGTCAGAATAAGAATCCTGGAGCCTTGATGTTCTTCAAGTGGATGGCTTAGCAAGTAGCTACTGAGTGGAATAAGGTAAGCACCTGTTTTCCCAGCTGCTGTCTGGCTTTCAACGATAATATTTTTTCGTTCATTGATGAGCGGAATCAGCTGCTTTTGTAAAGGAGTTGGGTTCTCGTAACCGGCTGCGTCAAGTGACGAAGCAAGCTTCTCATTTAAATCGAATTGAAGAAACGACAAATTGGATCTCCCATGTGTTTAGATAAACACGGGTTAAATTACTGAAGGGACGCTCTATTCATTGGCTTTTTGCTCAGTTATTTCCGTTGGATAAATTTCCTGGCGCACTTCCTGTGTTGCGCCTGCTTCGGCACGCTTATGCGTATTCTGAGGCTCTCATGTTGTATAGGTTATAACATGAGATGCCGAAATTCATCCGCCTTGCATTCGAACGAAATCCTAATAAATAGAGGCTCCCTGAATATAAAAATCTGGATGTAAGATACCAGCTGTAGAAATACGCCCATAATTATTTAGAGATTTCGAGCGTCAATGTGTCCAGGAGTTCTCTGAATTTAATGATATTACTCAAATACTCTCTACGTACATAACACTTGGTAAAAATATTATACCAGAAGATACGAGTCAAGCTGAAAATCAATTAAAATTGATGTCCTTGTGCAGAATTAAGTCCGACAGGCTTCTGGTTATGGGTATTTGTCCAGCTTCACGCGATATTCTATTTTCCGGCAGGGGTTTTGAGTGACAGGTCTTTGCCCATCTGCATCATGAGTTGCTGCATCTTCGGGATTAATAGTTGCACATGTTGTTGCGAAATTTGCATGGAGCGTGCCATCAGCTCCGGTGTTTTTTCCAGCATTTTTTTCCCGACAGGTGTTTCATAAAATCGGGTTAGCTCTGTGAGCTCAGGTTCGGTGTAGACTTCGGTATACAGATCCACGAATTCATTTTCCAGCTTGTTCCAGGTCAGTTCGGTTTTTAGCAGGTCAGTGGCTTTTTGCTCATACGTCTTAATAATCTTCTTTTGTGCTGCGGTGATGTCAGGTCGTTGTGACATGGCGGAGAACATACGGGTCATTTGTGTGGTGGTCTGTTCCAGTAATTCTGCCGTTTGGGTAACATTAAGCAATTTTAGTGCAGCTGCCTTGTGGCTGTCGGTCGCTGTACTCCTGGCATAGGCTGGATGCGTGACGTTGAATGCCAAAAGGGTGAAAAGTAAAAAAAGTGATTTTTTAACTGGCATGGGGGGCTCCTTTGTTGTGACAGGGTGTGTCGTGATTCTTGCTCACGTGTAAAGGTTCCAGAAAATAAATGACGGGTATTTTTACACATGAAGACGAGATAGATAATGGATAGGCTGCAAGCATTATTCGGGTAATTACCTGACGGTTATACGTTATAAAAGCAGGATTATAAGTAGTGTAGTGCATCTTCAATACGCTGTGCAGTTAAAATCTCAAGTCCTTTAACCGGGCTTTGTGGCATATTGGCTTTTGGCACAATGGCTTTTTTGAATCCGTGTTTGCTGGCTTCCTTGAGGCGCTCTTCACCATTGGGGACGGGACGAATTTCACCTGCCAGCCCAATTTCACCGAAGACGACCAGGTTTGAGGGTAAGGGCTTGTTTCTGAAGCTGGAGAGAGCCGCAAGTAACAGCGGCAAATCGGACGCTGTTTCAGTGACTTTAACGCCCCCAACCACATTCGCAAAAACATCCTGGTCGAACATGGAAATCCCGCCATGACGATGCAGCACGGCAAGTAACATAGCCATACGATTCTGTTCCAGCCCCAGTGTGACCCGGCGAGGGTTACTACCATGGCTTTCATCGACCAGTGCCTGGACTTCTACCAGTATTGGGCGTGTCCCCTCACGCGTTACCATGATCACACTGCCGGCGACAGGCTCGTCGTGGCCAGAAAGGAAAATGGCGGAAGGGTTGCTAACCCCCTTGAGTCCTTTGTCCGTCATGGCAAATACACCAATTTCATTGACAGCCCCAAAGCGATTTTTGACAGCCCGCAAAATACGGTAACGCCCACCAGGATCCCCTTCAAAATATAAGACGGTATCGACCATATGCTCCAATACCCTGGGGCCTGCCAGTGTGCCCTCCTTAGTGACGTGTCCGGCAATAAACAGGGAGGTACCGGTTTGTTTGGCAAAGCGTACCAGTTGTGCGGCAGACTCCCGGATTTGTCCCACAGAACCGGGGGCCGAGTTAAGCTGTTCGGTAAAGAGAGTCTGGATAGAGTCGATAACCATGACTTCCGGCTTTTCGACGACAGCAAGTGCCAGAATTCGCTCAACACAGGTTTCAGTGAGGAGTTTTAATGTGTCCAGCTTGAGTTCCAGTCGATGGGCACGCAGCGATACCTGTTGCAGGGATTCTTCACCCGTTACATAGAGGCTCTTGAAGTTTTGCAGATTCGCCAGTGTTTGCAGCAAAATAGTGGATTTTCCAATGCCGGGATCTCCTCCCAGCAGGATGACGGAGCCGGTGACCAGACCACCACCGAGCACCCGATCCAGCTCGCTCATGCGGGTAGGGTTGCGTGGGCTGGCTTGCAGACTGATTTCGTGTAGTGGTTGTATGCGCCCCTGGTCGCCAGCATAACCGGCAAAGCGGGACGCTTGGGCGGGTGAGGGCGTAGTTTGCGGGATGACTTCTTCCAGGCAGTTCCATTCCTTGCAGTCTGAGCATTGACCACTCCACTTGCGGTGGAGTGCACCACAATGTTGGCAGGCATACTGTATTTTGATTTTAGCCATGGGAGGTGTCTGTTTCTTCTTTTGATTCGAGACGAGGGTAAATAATGAGAGTCTTGACGGCATTATTATGGACTTTACGGATCTCCAGTGGATATCCGTTAATCAGGATGCTGAGTCCGGCGACGGGGATGGTTTCCAGGTATTCTATGATGAGGCCATTTAGGGTTTTGGCCTGTTGGGTTGGCAGTTTGAGGTTTGCGAGCCGGTTAACTTCACGTATCGTCATCCCACCATCCACCCAAAGGGTGCCATCATCCTTGTAGACAATTTCATTGGTAATGCTGATAGGATCAGTAGCAAACTGACCCACAATTTCTTCAAGAATATCCTCCAGCGTGATCAGCCCCTGGATATCGCCGTACTCATCGACAACCAGGGCAATGCGCTGTTTTTCTGAACGAAAATTAATGAGCTGCTGCGTGAGCGGCGTTGTTTCGAGTGTGTAGTAGGCTGGCCTGACATTTTTTTCTAACTGTTTCAGGTTGAGTTTGTTCTCTCTGAGATAGGGAATCAGCTTACGCAGATGCAGGAAGCCTAGTGTATGTTCCAGAGTGTCCCGGTAGACCAGCAGCCGTGTAAAGGGGCTACGAGTCAGCTGTTTTTCGATTTTGTCCCAGCTGTCATTCAGGTCAATGGCCGAGATATCCATGCGTGGCACCATGATATCTTCGACGGTTGTAGACTCCAGCTCCAGCACACTGAGCAGCATCTCCTGATGGTTGGCAGGAATCAGGCTATTGGATTCGCTTAGCAGGGTTTTTAGTTCCTCCTGGTTCAGGCTTTGCCCTTCCAGTTTTTCCGGGTCGACCCCCAATCGGCGTATCAGGCTGTTGGCGACCTGATTGGCGAGCCAGACAACCGGTGAAACGACTTTCAGCAAAGGCGCATAGATACGCGCTGCCGGGTAGGCCAGTGTTTCAGACTTGACAGCCGCCAGTGTTTTGGGTGCCAGTTCCGCAAAAATTAACAACAGTAGTGCAAGCACACCTGTTGCAATGGCAACCCCGGCACTGCCGCCCAGGTGGTATCCAAGGAAAGAGGCGAGTTGTGTAATGATAATATTAACCAGGTTATTGCCCAGCAGAATGAGTCCAATCAGGCGGTCGGGTTGTTGCAAAAGCTTTAGTGCCAGCCTGGCATTCTTGTTGCGTCGCGCCATATGCCGGAGTTTATAACGATCCAGTGACATGAGCGCTGTTTCAGAGCCGGAGAAAAAGGCTGATAACGCAAAAAGAAGCAGCAGAACAACCAGTAAGACAAGCGTTAGTGTGATGTCATTCATCGGGAAAGTATAATTTCCTGAACAAACTTGCTGCCAAAAAAGGCGAGTATTAGCAATGCAAAAGCGGCAATTGTCCAGTGAACGGCTGTGCGTCCGCGCCAGCCTTGTCGCCAGTGACCGATGAGTAAGGTGGTATAGACAACCCAGGCAATGAGTGATAGCACAGTCTTGTGCAATACTTGCCGCCCAAACAGGTCATCCAGGAAGATGAATCCGGTAATCAGTCCTGCACTGAGTAAAACCACACCGGTTAAAATTAAGCGGAAGAGCAAATCTTCCATATCTTGCAGTGCAGGCAGGGAGCGGATCAGGCCACCAGGTTGATGATTGTGCAAATGCCGGTTTTGTACGGACAGCAGCAGCGCTTGCAAGGTCGCAAGGAAAAGGATGCTGTAACCGAGTAACGACAACAAGATATGGCTGCCCAGGGCACCATTGATTTGTACAGATTGTCCACTGTGTGGTGCAATCAGCTCAACTGCCAGCAGAATCACGGCGAGTGGGAGTACAAACAGGGCAAGGATGTCTATTCTACGGGTGCAAGTGGTGATAAAGAGAATCAGGCTGGTTAACCAGATAACTTGTGAACCGGCAGAAATGATATCCAGTCTCAGTCCCTCATGACTTAGCAGGGGCAAATACAGATAGATGCCATGTAATAAAATAGCGATGAGCCAGCTGCCACTGCGGGTAATCATAGTGAAAGTGCTTGAATCGCGTTCTTCAGTGTGAATATGCCAGGCGATCAGCGCCCAGCTTATCAGGTAAAACACAATAGCCAGTACGCCAAAGGTGTCAATACTGCTGCTATTGGTGAGTGAGTTGATAATGCTCAATGTCAAAATATAATCGCAATGAAGTCAATAAAGGTTGATAGAGTGTTGAGGAGTATCCAGACAGTTTTCTAACAGCTATCCATTTGAAAATACTGACTTAATCAGAGGCATCCCTGGATGCCAGTTTTATGTCTCACATTATAATAGCTATTTTAGTCTCTGGAGAGTCACTAATTCATAGCAGCTCCAGTTCCCGATGGTATACTGTTTGACTCGTTGGTTTCAACCTCAATCCCCAGGAGCCTGTCCGGGAACAGGAAGTGTAGCGAAAATCACAGGAGCATTATAAGCTGGTCTTATTGAAAGAGGCGAATAGTCGTTTTAACGATTTCAATAAATTCAGATTATGATATTCATGGGATTTGCAGTAGCTTCCTGGTTTTCGGACAGACCTGGTGCCTGGGTTGAAGCGTACTCATCTATCTAAAGGGGTGATATTACTAATGTTTGATAGCTTAAATGAACGCTTGTCACAAACGGTCAAAAAGATTCGTGGTCAGGCGCGATTGACCGAAGATAATATCAAGGAAACCTTACGGGAAGTCCGTATGGCCTTGCTGGAGGCAGATGTCGCCTTGCCTGTTGTCAGAAGCTTTATTGACAAGGTGCGTGAGCGTGCCATTGGGCAGGAAGTTATTGGTAGCCTGAAACCGGGGCAGGCACTGATCAAGGTAGTGGATGAAGAGCTGGTTGCGATAATGGGTAAAACCAATGAAGCGCTCAACCTGAAATCCCAGCCTCCTGCTGTTATTCTGATGGCAGGTTTACAAGGTGCAGGTAAAACGACCACGGCCGGGAAGCTGGCCAAACTACTCAGGGAGAGAGAAAAAAAATCCGTATCAGTCGTCAGCTGTGATGTTTATCGTCCGGCGGCGATTAAGCAGCTCGAAACGGTAGCGGGGCAGGTTGGCGCCACGTTTATCCCCAGCAAAACCAGTCAATCCCCTGTTAAAATAGCCAGGGCTGCCCTGAAGGAAGCCAAAAAAACCTTTGCAGATGTATTGATTGTAGATACTGCCGGTCGTTTGCACGTCGATAAGGACATGATGGATGAAATCAAGGGTATTCATGCCGTGATTAACCCCGTAGAAACCCTGTTTGTCGTTGATAGTATGACAGGACAGGATGCTGCGAATACGGCCAGGGCGTTTGATGAAGCGCTACCCCTGACCGGTGTAGTGCTTACCAAGGCTGATGGTGATGCCAGAGGTGGTGCAGCACTATCGGTTCGGCACATTACCGGCAAACCCATTAAGTTTATTGGTATGGGGGAAAAGCTGGATGCACTGGAGCCTTTTTATCCGGATCGTATGGCATCCCGCATACTGGGTATGGGCGATGTCTTGAGCCTGGTCGAAGATGTTACCCGGAAAGTTGACCACAAAAAAGCGCAACGTCTGGCAAAAAAGCTTAATAAGGGTAAAGCTTTTGATCTGGAAGATTTGCGTGACCAAATGCTACAGATGGAAAAAATGGGGGGCATGACTGGGC
>WFWY01000065.1 GCA_015490895.1 Thiotrichaceae bacterium
CTGTAGGTGTAGCTGGTTTCGCTGCCGTCTGTTTGGGTGATGCTGGCGAGTTCGCCGTGGTTATTGTAGTGGTAGTGTACGGTGCCATCAGGGCCTGTGGCGCTGTCGAGTTTGCCGTGCTGGTAGCTAAGCTGGATGCTTCTGCCGAAGGGGCCGGTGATGCGGGTGAGCTGGTTTTTGGCGTTGTAGGTCAGTTGGGTGGTTTGTCCCTGTGGGTTGGTGATGCCTTGCAGTTGGCCGTTGTCGTTATAGGTTTCTATGCTGTCGTTTTGGGTGATGAGTTGCCAGTGGTTGCCGTTTTTCTGGAGTTGGAGCGGGGCGCGGGTGGTGGTGACCCAGCGGCCGTCTTTCTGGTAGAAGGTGTAGGTGGTGCCGTCGGGGCGGGTGAGGCTGTGCAGTGGATAGGGGTTGCTGCCGCCTGCGTTTCTCACGGGCAGGGAGGCGACGATGTCGCTGTCAAGGTAGATGTCGCAGAGGCCTTCGTGGAAGATGGCTTGTCCGGCTTTGAGTTTGCCGTGGTAGGCGGTGTTTTTGATGTTGTCCCAGCCGTTGGTGCAGGCTTGTTTTGCGTTGTTGTAGGGGGCTGATTTGATGCCTTGCCAGTGGGCATAGTCGTTGCCTGTGCCGTCGAGCTGGCTGGCGTAGTTGTGTTGCCAGCCGCCGAGGCTGCCATGGGTGGCACCTTGTGTGACGTAGGTGCGGCTGAAGCTGAGGGTGCTTGTGCTGAGGTCGCTTTCGCTGCGCGTGAGTTTGCCGCTGGCGATGTCTATGCCGTTGATGCTGCTGCCGCTGTTCTGGGTTTCGGGGGTGAGGTACCAGGTTTTGGCAACGGGGGTGTGGTGGTTGCTACAGCTGCTGAGTGTCAGCACTACCGCTGCACATAATAAACGGGTACGGGTAAGGAGAATGTGTGGGTTTTGGGGTGACAGCATTTGATTTTCCTTGGGGTGCTGGGTGTGGTAACTGTCTAAAAGTTAACGTATTAACGGTAGGTTAACAATGACAAGCGGGGGGGGGTAAACCTGTTAGAAGTTACAGGTGCTTTGTAATTCTGTGGAAATCAGGAAATGCTAATATTTTGGATAAGCTTGTTCTATGAGGCTTTGGTGGGTGTTCGGGATGTGTGGAAGGGAGGTGAGTTTTTTTAAATAAATTTAAAAATGGGTTGAATTGGTTGTTTTTATAGCAGAATCTTCTTTGTTTTTATGGGCTCCTGTCTGTTTTTCCATCACTTTGATCCGCTAATTTTAGTCCATGATCAAACAACTGGAGCGACGGGTGGGCGCGCACAAGGCGACTGTCGCCATCGCCCACCGGCTAGCGAGGTTGATCTGGATACTGCTGCAAAAGCAGCAGACGTTTATTCCCCAGTATCCGCAACATAAAGCAGGCGCATAAGCCATGCGGTATTTGCGGTATTAGCGGTATTAGCGGTATTAGGGTCAAGGGTATTAGCAGGGTATTAGGGTCAGGGTATTAGGGTCAGACTCGATTGATTGATGGATAACCCTTTAGCTAATTAATTTAATTAAACATATCATCGATGGAGTCTGACCCTTTTGATTTCTTTTGATTTATTGATTTTAATGCCGTGACTGGGAAGTGTTGCTGCGGCTGTGTCTGTGGCTTTTAGCTTGCGTCGCCAGTAGATAAAACAGTGATAGCTCAGTTGCTCCTGCCGACAATACTGGATACCGGACAGACCGGATTGTTGGTGTTTGATCAGGTGCTGTTGCCAGAATTGCTGGCGGTGGTTTTTTTCCGTCATTGTTCCTTCTCCATCCGTTTGTTTGTGATGGGTGAAGTGTGGCGGACTGGGTGGGGTATGGGTAGTAGGTGGGTTTAAGGGCGCTTACTTTGTTCTGGATTTTTAAAAGGAATAACGCTATTTTTAATCATGAGTGGTCTCCATCTGGTTGGTTATTGTGTCAACTTACAATCTTCCAGATAGACCGCTTTTTTTCAACTGCTCATGCACCAGATTTAGTTATAACTCCCCAGAATTTCATTCTCTTACTAACTGGGTAAGGGGTAATCTGGGACTTATTTTGGTCTGACTCCAGCCGCCCCTGAGGTTGTCGGAAGAGGCGACTAGCCGTTGCTATTTTACGACTTTAATAAGTTCGGGTTTAATTTGCTGAAACGTATGGTACACCTGTTTTCCCTGCAAGATTGTTCCTTTTGCGGTGAGGTGAGTGGCATCTGCTTTTTCCAGTCCGCGCATGGACAAGAAGCGAATGCTGTTATCTTCCTGCGCCAAACGTTGCTGGGCAAAAACAACATCAGGGTGCTGCTGCACCCATGGGTGCAATTCATCGACACTTAATACAACGGGCAGGTGTGGCTGCTTCAAGACAACTTGCCTCAGGTGATTAAGCATTTTTTTCAAGCGCCAGTAATAGTCCTGTGCCAGCTGTTTGTCGTTCGCATCACTTTCTCCCTGTATCCAGATAATAGCACGGGGGATCACTTGATTCCCCTGAGCCTCCATTTTTTGAATAGCCCGTTTCAGATGTTTCACCATATCATCATATTGCCCATGTTGACCTGCTGCTTTCCATTCAGATTTGAGGCTGGAGCTGCCTGAGCTATATTTAAAAATAGCTGGTCGATACCCTGCCTGGTAAGCGGATCTGGCAAATGTTACTTCCGGGCCAAAATGTCCTGAGGGGAAGTGTCCTTTTTGTGGCTTGAGCGTTTCCCAGCCCTGAGTCGAGCTGTAATCCACTGCCTTATAGTAAAAGGGAATATGTGGGTCTATTTTTCTGGGGTCAAGCGGGTACTGTGCCCCGTCACTCCGCCAGCCCTGCATATTGGATTGTCCTGCCATGATGAAAAGACTTATTGTGTCTGCGAAGAGAGGGTTAGACAGAAATAACCCGAAGAGGAATAAGAGGCAAAATTGTTTCATACCGGGATTGATCGTAAACAAAGCAGTCAATTATAGGCATCATCTCAATGTTATGTATAATTTTTTGAATTGCTCCCAACCTGTTTTAACACCAAAACCGTATGCTTTCTGCATAGCCTCTTCCAGTGTAAGGCCGTTTTCAAGGTGCCTGATGAGCTGTCGGAATTTATTTTGATCCAGTTTGTATAGCCATTTAACATACAGAGAACTTTGACGGTAAAACATATGGGGTCTAAGCCCAAAACTGCTGGCTGTTTTGCGAAAAAACAGGCTTCCCTTTCCGTTTGGCTCGATTGATTTCCCATTGACTATTGCACTGATAGCCGTATTTGTATCAACATTTTCGGCACCAGCAGCATTTGATACAAATACTGCTAAACCCTCTTTAAACCAAACGGGTAATTTTGTTTGATAATTCCATCGACCCAGCGCTTGAGCAAGCTGTAAATGAGATAGCTCATGTGTCAGTACCCCTGGTATTCTTTCTTCCTCCTTAAGTAGTTTGGGTGACATAAACAAACGATACCCGATGACACAAGCAGAGGGTTGTTTGGAGGCACAGTATTTAGAGAAGCTATCAATGCTTGCCGGGATATATATAGCTACCGTATCGGGAAATCGTCCTTGCCTTGCTTCCACAATATGCAGGGAAGAATCCACATAGAGCCTGATTACATGGGCAAGAGGCTCGGCACCTGATTCATATTTAATGGATGGGGACGCTTTCAGAGTTATAAAGTGATCTGTTGACCGGGTCATGGCAGCTGCTGCTTTTATAGAAGTGCATCCACCAAGCGGTAGAATCATAAACAGGACGATTAGTAATGTATTTGTCGTTTTATTCTGAAACATAAAATGAAAGCCTGAATCTGTGATTTTAATGCGGATAACAGAAGGGGGCATCGTGTCAATGGCCAATTATATTGACCCACCTGGTGAGTGAATCAATACAACGCTACAGAATTTCATCCAGGACTTTAAATACATTCTACTATTACTTGATAACTTATAGCGACTAAACCTAAATCTCTGACTCCCATATAACCAGCTTTCCACTAACACAGGAAACCCTGGAGCAAACCAGCAATATGGGACGTTTACGCTGAAAAATTGAAAACTCTACATCGCAGCAAGTGCAGCGCTGACATCCAGTATGCCGCGACCGTGCTTATCAGGGTCATAGCCTGGGAAGTTGCGGTTGGCGTTGTCCTTAAGAATACGCACCAGGTCTTTCATGCTGTAACCCAGTTGTTTTTTCTGATTGTATTCCTGCATTAATGCCAGTGTTGCGGCAACCATCGGCGCACCCATTGAGTGACCAGAAAAAACCTGATGCATACGCCCATCAATGTTATAAAGTGTTACTGATGATTCCCTGACTTTTTCTGTCATGGTTGATAACACATTATAGGAGGGTGTTAAAATGCAGTATTCTTTTGCGACTTTGCCACAATGATTTAACGGTGTGATGTATCTACCGTTGAGCGTGTCTGAGCTGATGCTGGCTGTTGGGCTATCCCCCCCGGGCACCTTGGCTGGCATTACCATAACGACTGATAACCATAAATCCTTATCTACCTTCGGACTGATACTTGGCATCGCATTGAGTACTGAAGTGCGGTTAAAAATATTATTACTTTCTGTTATTAGATAAACTCCACCACTGCGTTGATATTCAGCCAGTGTATTTGCCAACTCTGACCATTCTTTGGTCAGTGGTAGCAGTGTTCCCAAATAGGTGGGTATGGGTTCTTCACTTTGTTCAGCCACTGTTTTTAAATAATTTTGATCTGCATGATTGATGAATTTTACTGCTCCTTCAGAAAATATGGCCTGTATTCCACCTGGATCAGTTTCGCTGGCGTAATCATTTATGATTTCTGTCAGTGGAAGGCCTTGTAAGGTGCTTCCGCTCTGGTATGGGATATAGGGCGACTCCATATTAAAACTACCTGTGGTAATTTTGCTTTCTCCCCTGCGAGTGACATCTTTCATGGCAAGTGAAAAGGCTTGCATAAAACGGGCAAATTCATGGGTGTTTCCCCAGCCTTGGGGCTGTAGTTTTTCAGCACTGTCATAGGCGCCAAGGTCATAAACATCCAGCGTGGCATCGCAGGCAATGCCCTGAATGCCCTTGCCATCACAAGAGGCTGCAATAGTGCCCGCTATATGCGTTCCATGACCATCACCCTTTCCCATCTTGTCAAAACCGTAGGGCTGGTTTCCAGAGCCATTTAAAACCACGTCTTTTTTGGCAAAGGTGTTGTATTGCTTAATGATATGCTTAGATAAATCCGTATGGCTGGCATCTACCGCTTCACCCATAATCGTGACGCGCACATCTTTTCCCGTAACACCTGGCTGCTGATGAGCTGTACCAAGATGGATCTCTTTAAAATAACGTAGGCGTTGTGCTTCGGGAAGGTTGGCTATTTGTTGATCAATATTAACTGTAGAGCCGCCGCAGCCCGCCAGGCTAAATGCAGCAACAATAGTACTAAATAGTAAACTGTTAATTTTATATGTCTTCATGATTGATTCCATTTTTTATTGGTTATTTCTTACATTGTTTTTGGTAAATTACTGACTGAATATTGCGTAACTCACGTTTATTAGATTCAAGAGCAAGGTTGGCAGCATTGGCATCTGCGGTTGATTTTTCTGTGTCATCGGCAATATCAACAATATCACTGAGTAAAGAACTGATATTGTTGAGTGCGTAGTCTTGCTGTAATGACTTTTCTTTTTTAATTAAATCATTACAGCTCATCTCATGATATGAAGGCAGGCTGGTACAAGCACTTAGTAGTGTTATAGATAAACCAGTAATTATCTCTGGTCTTTTTTTGGTAGACACTTTTTTTCTCCAGTTATAAATTAAACTATAACTAAAGTGTCTAATATTTATAACAAATTATCAGTATAAATTCGGTATGGAAATGTAAGGTTTTGTAGGCTTGTTATGATGTTTACAG
>WFWY01000066.1 GCA_015490895.1 Thiotrichaceae bacterium
CCCTTACCTGGTGACGACGACCGGGTGAGGTTGGTTTCATCTTAGCTACAGCCATAACTCATTCCACCTTTAAGGGTTTTGATCCGCCCCGATACTCTGCCCTTCAGCCAGAGTTACGTAAGCCTTTTTCCAATCATTTCTTTTTCCGAGACGGCGGCCAAAGTTTTTCGTTTTTCCTTTAACATTCACCGTACGAACCTTCGTCACATCCACCTCAAACAGGGCTTCAATGGTTTTCTTTATTTCAGCCTTTGTTGCCGTAACATCTACCTTAAACACCTGCTTATTACCGGACTCCGCCTGCAATGCTGATTTCTCGGTAACATGTGGACCACGAATTACGTGATACATACGCTCTTCATTCATGACAACCACTCCTGGACTTTTTCGATTGCTGCCTGGGTAGCGATAACTTTTTCATGGGCAATCAGGTTAACCGGGTTCACACGAGACACCGTAACAACTTCACACTGATGCAGGTTACGTGATGACAACTCAAGGTTTTCATCTGTTTCATCAACCAGCAACAGGACATTCCGAGTACCCGCCAGCTCATCCAGCCTGGCCAATAAAGCCTTGGTTCTCGGCTTATCTATACCAAAGCTGTCAACCGCCAGTAAACGCTCGCTACGCACCAGCTCAGAAAAAATAGAACGCATTGCTCCGCGGTACATTTTCTTGTTTATTTTCTTCGAGTAGTCACGATTATTTGCTGCAAAGGTAACGCCTCCGGAACGCCACAACGGACTTCTAATCGTCCCGGCACGTGCACGCCCTGTACCCTTTTGACGCCAGGGCTTGATACCACCACCACTCACTGCAGCACGATTTTTTTGCGCCTTGGTGCCCACACGACCACCCGCCATGTAAGTAACCACGGCCTGATGAACCAGACTCTCATTAAAGGCTTTTGCAAAGACAGACTCGGACAATGTCAATGCACTACCATTTATTACCTGTAATTCCATAGTTATGCCTTTACTGCTGTTTTCACAATAACACTGCCGCCTTTTGAACCCGGTACTGCACCTTTCACCAGCAACAAGTTTTTCTCCACATCCACCCGAACAACCGTCAGATTTTGCTGGGTACGCTGCACATTACCCATATGACCAGTCATTTTTTTACCTTTAAAAACACGACCAGGGGTCTGACACTGACCAATAGAACCCGGTGTTCTGTGGTTAATCGAATTTCCGTGTGTCGCATCTTTGCCCGCAAAGTGATGACGCTTGATAACACCAGCATAACCTTTACCAATGGTTGTGCCTGTTACATCAACCCTCTGACCTTCCTCAAACATGCTCACAGCAAGTTCGCTACCGAGTTCAAAGCCCTCCAGATCATCAACACGTGATTCACGCGTCACTGTACCTGCCTCGACACCGGCTTTGGCAAAGTGCCCAGCCATGGGCTTACTAACACGGGAGGCTTTTTTCGCACCCGATGTCGCTTGAATAGCTGTATAACCATCGCTTTTCACTGTTTTAACCTGAGATATCCTGTTAGGGGTCATCTCTAATACAGTGACTGGCGTGGCAGAGCCATCCTCATTATAGAGGCGAGTCATACCAACTTTACGACCTACTAGACCGATTGCCATTGAACTTCTCCAAAATCTTGTTTTTTGCCGCTTCTTCCAAACCTGGCTTCACATAGAAAACAGGCTTAGAAAAAAGTGGCCCGGGATGTCCGGGCCACTTTGAGAGCGGCGCAATATAGCAGAAAATTTACTATTAGTTAAGCTTTATTTGCACATCAACGCCAGCTGCTAAATCCAGCTTCATAAGCGCATCAACGGTCCGCTCCGTTGGATCAAGAATATCCATTAAACGCTTATGCGTTCTGATCTCATATTGATCACGAGCATCCTTATTCACATGAGGAGAAATAAGAATGGTGAAACGCTCTTTACGAGTAGGAAGAGGGATTGGCCCCTTCACACGCGCACCGGTTCTTTTTGCCGTTTCAATAATTTCCTTTGCAGAACGATCAATTAAACGATGATCGAACGACTTTAAACGGATACGGATTCTTTGACCTGACATAATATATTCTCGTTAATAAAAGCTGTTTCAGCTCAAACTATTACTCAATAACTTTAGCAACCACACCTGCACCCACCGTACGTCCGCCTTCACGAATCGCAAACCGCAGGCCTTCTTCCATCGCTACCGGAGCGATCAGGGTGACGGTAATCTTGACATTATCACCTGGCATAACCATTTCAGTGCCTTCTGGCAGCTCTACTGCTCCGGTGACATCGGTTGTTCTGAAATAGAACTGGGGACGGTAGTTACTGAAGAAGGGAGTGTGACGCCCACCTTCGTTTTTGGAAAGCACATAGACTTCCGCTTCGAAGGTGGTATGAGGGGTAATGGAGCCTGGCTTGCAGAGCACCTGTCCACGCTCAACTTCGTCCCGCTTGGTACCGCGCAGCAGTACGCCAACATTGTCACCGGCCTGACCTTCATCTAGCAGCTTGCGGAACATTTCTACGCCGGTACAGGTGGTTGTCTGGGTTTCCTTGATGCCCACTATTTCAATGTCGTCTCCAACGTGGACGATGCCACGCTCGATTCTTCCGGTGACAACGGTTCCACGACCCGAGATGGAGAAGACGTCTTCTACTGGCATCAGAAAGTCGCCGTCTGTGGCACGTTCTGGCTCAGGTACATAGCTGTCAAGGGCTTCTACCAGTTCAACGATTTTTTCTGCATAGGCAGCATCGCCTTCCAGTGCCTTGAGGGCTGAGCCGGTAATGATTGGGGTGTCGTCGCCGGGGAAGTCGTATTCGTCCAGCAGTTCGCGTACTTCCATTTCTACCAGTTCCAGTAGTTCGTCGTCATCGACCATGTCGGCTTTGTTCAGAAAGACGACGATGTAGGGGACGCCTACCTGACGGGATAGCAGGATGTGTTCACGGGTTTGTGGCATGGGGCCGTCGGCTGCGGAGACTACCAGGATGGCGCCGTCCATCTGGGCGGCGCCCGTGATCATGTTCTTCACGTAATCGGCGTGTCCGGGGCAGTCTACGTGGGCGTAGTGCCTGTTGTCGGATTCGTATTCAACGTGCGAGGTGGCAATGGTGATGCCTCGCTCACGCTCTTCGGGGGCGTTGTCGATGTCGGCAAAGTCTTTGGCTTCTCCACCCATCTTTTCCGCCATTACCTTGGTAATCGCCGCCGTCAGGGTCGTCTTGCCGTGGTCTACGTGACCTATGGTGCCTACATTGACATGTGGCTTCGTTCTTTCAAATTTTTCTTTGGACATCGTTCTCTACCTTTACCTTATTCATACTTGTCGCTTGCGCGACACTCCTATCTTTTACTCATAATGGCATCTGCAACGGATGCAGGTGCCTCTGCATATCTTGAGAATTCCATCGAGTAAGTTGCTCGCCCCTGTGTTGCTGAGCGAACATCGGTTGCATAACCAAACATCTGACTCAACGGCACTTCAGCACGTACTACTTTCCCGGAAGGCGTATCCTCCAGTCCTTCCACTATTCCGCGACGACGATTCAGGTCTCCCATCACCTCGCCCATATAATCTTCCGGCGTTACCACTTCAACTTTCATCACTGGCTCAAGAATAACCGGGCTAGCATCCAGAACACCTTTTCTAATAGCCACATGCGCCGCAATCTTAAAGGCCATCTCACTAGAGTCCACATCGTGATAGGAGCCGTCATACAAGGTTGCCTTCACATCAACGACCGGGAAACCAGCAAATACGCCACTATTCAACTGGTCGTGCACTCCCTTTTCAACAGCAGCAATATACTCCCTGGGAACCACACCACCGACTACTGCATTCTCAAACTCAATCCCGGAACCTTCTTCCAGTGGCTCAAGCTTCAACCAAACATGACCATACTGACCCCGGCCACCGCTTTGTTTAACATGCTTACCTTCTACCTTTACAACAGATTTAATAGTTTCCCGATACGCCACCTGCGGATCACCAATATTGGCATCCACATCAAACTCACGCCGGAGCCGGTCAACTATGACATCAAGATGCAACTCTCCCATCCCCGATATTATTACCTGACCCGAGTCCTCATCTGTCTTCACACGAAATGTCGGATCTTCCTTTGCCAGCCTTGCCAGCGCCAAAGACATCTTCTCCTGGTCGCCTGTTGTTTTTGGCTCAACTGCAATCGAGATTACCGGCTCTGGAAACTCCATCGGTTCCAGTTTAATTGGATGTGCTTTTTCACAAAGCGTTTCACCCGTTACTACATCTTTAAGACCTACTGCAGCAGCAATATCACCAGCACGAACTTCCCTGATTTCTTCACGGGAGTTCGAATGCATCTGCAACAAACGACCAATCCGTTCTTGCTTGCCTTTGATAACATTGTAAACCGTATCACCCGCCCTAAGCACACCAGAATAAACCCTGAAAAACGTCAAAACGCCTACAAAGGGATCCGTTGCTATCTTAAAAGCTAGCGCGGCAAAAGGCTCACTATCATCCGGATGCCTCTCATCCGGCTCACCATTTTCCAGCACACCTTCAATAGCAGGCACATCCTCTGGAGATGGCAGGTATGCAATCACAGCATCAAGCAATGACTGTACACCTTTATTTTTAAAGGCCGATCCACACAGCACCGGCACAATTTTGTTCGCCAGTGTTAATGAACGTATGCCCTGATGAATTAGCCCCTCTGCAAGCTCTCCTGTCTCAAGATAAGCCTCCATCAAGTCATCATCAGCCTCAACCACTGCTTCCAGCAAACGCTCACGCCAGTGCTCAGCCTGATCTCGATACTCAGCAGGAATATCCGTTATCTCAAACGCCATCCCCAGGTTGCCTTCTTCCCAATAAATCGCCTTCATGCGAACCAGGTCAACAACGCCTCTAAAGGCTTCCTCTGCACCAATCGCAATTTGCAATGGCACAGCATTTGCACCAAGACGGCCTTTAATCTGCTCAACAACACGTAAAAAATCTGCGCCCGCACGATCCATCTTGTTAACAAATGCCAGGCGCGGAACTTCGTATTTATCCGCTTGCCTCCACACTGTCTCGGACTGAGGCTCTACACCGCCAACCGCACAAAACACGGCCACTGCACCATCTAAAACACGCAATGAGCGTTCAACCTCAATGGTGAAGTCAACATGACCGGGAGTATCAATAATATTAATACGGTGTTCCGGAAACTGCTTTTCCATGCCTTGCCAAAAACAGGTTGTTGCTGCAGAAGTAATGGTAATCCCACGCTCTTGCTCCTGCTCCATCCAGTCCATGGTGGCCGCACCATCGTGTACCTCACCTATCTTGTGCGAGACACCTGTATAATAAAGAATGCGCTCTGTTGTTGTTGTTTTTCCAGCATCAATGTGCGCCATTATTCCTACATTTCTGTACCTGCCAATAGGTGTAGCGCGCGCCATTGTTCGATCTTTATCTTTCTTATATTACTAACAAACTAAGCAGTCATCACATCAATTACCACCGGAAGTGAGCAAAAGCCTTATTCGCTTCCGCCATCTTGTGCACATCTTCACGTTTCTTTACTGCTGAGCCACGCTTCTCTGCAGCCTCCATCAGCTCACCCGCCAGTTTTTGCGCCATGGACTTCTCTCCACGTTTACGCGCAGCTTCTACCAGCCAGCGCATTGCCAGCGCATCCTGACGGGAAGCACGCACTTCAACAGGAACCTGATAGGTTGCACCACCGACACGACGGGACTTTACTTCCACCGAAGGGCGCACATTCTCCAGTGCACTTTCCAGGATGTCCATATCCGCACCTTTCTTGCCGGAAATCTCATTCAAGGCGTTATAGACAATCTTTTCAGCAACCGACTTTTTGCCATCCTTCATAATGGTATTGACAAATTTGGCAAGCATGACACTTCCAAACTTAGGGTCTGGCAATATAACGCGCTTCGGAACTTCTCTTCTTCTAGGCATAATCTATTCTCGTTTAACGATTAACGGCTCTTACGTTACGACTTTGGACGCTTGGTTCCGTACTTGGAACGACCTTGTCTACGCCCGTCAACACCCTGCGTATCCAGACTGCCACGTACAGTATGGTAACGCACACCCGGCAAATCTTTTACACGACCACCACGCACCAGCACGACTGAGTGCTCTTGCAGGTTATGCCCTTCTCCGCCAATATAGCTGGCAACTTCGAAACCACTTGTCAAACGCACACGAGCAACTTTCCGCATGGCTGAGTTTGGTTTTTTAGGCGTGGTTGTATAGACACGAGTACATACTCCGCGACGCTGAGGACATGCCTCAAGGCCTGGCACAGTTGTTTTCGCTTTTTTGGTTTTACGCGGCTTACGGACCAGCTGGTTAATCGTTGCCATTCACTTCTCCTAACACTGGAGTTAAAAAATCCAGCCTCATGGCTGGATATTTGATTATTGTTACCGCCGCCCCTTTTACCAACAAGGCGACCTTTCTCTATTCATCTCTTCAAGCGAGTCTGCTTACACAGAGGCGCGAAATTCTAGTGCTTGGACTTATTTGTGTCAAGCAGCATTTTAGAAAAAACATGTTTTTTTCAATCAGCTTATCTCTGCCACCCACAAAAAATGCAGACCTGCAAATCCATTCGACACCAGTCAGACGATTATTCCGGTGATGCATCATCGGAGGAATCATCTTCCTTTTTGACGGCTTCTTGTGCCTGCCTTTTTGCATCCAGGGCAGCCAGCTCAGATGCCATTTTATCCTCGCGCTCCTGAAGCTTTTGCTGATGATGAATCAACCCCGTTCCTGCCGGTATTAATCGACCCACAATAACATTTTCCTTCAGACCTCTTAGTTCATCACTCGCGCCTTTAACAGAAGCCTCTGTCAATACGCGCGTTGTCTCCTGGAATGATGCTGCGGAGATAAAGGAATCCGTAACCAGCGAAGACTTGGTAATACCCAGCAATAAACGAACATATTTAGCTGGAAGTTTTCCTTCGGCTTGCAACTTCTTGTTCACCGCATCCACCTCACGGAAATCAATCTGCTCACCTTTCAGGTATTTACTGTCACCACCTTCTATGATTTCCACTTTACGTACCATCTGACGCACAATCACTTCGATATGCTTATCAGCAATAATGACGCCCTGTAACCGGTAAACATCCTGGATTTCCTTTACCAGGTATTCAGCAACCACCTTAGGCCCTTTCAGGCGCACAATATCATGGGGGCTTGGTTCACCATCTGCAATCAACTCACCCTTTTCGACTTTCTCACCTTCAAATACATTAAGCGTTCTCCACTTAGGGATCAGGGCTTCGTAATGATCACCTTCTTCCGGTGTTATAATCAGGCGGACTTTACCGGTGGTTTCCTTACCGAAGGAAACCGTTCCTGTCATTTCAGCCAGAATAGCCGGCTCTTTGGGTTTACGAGCTTCAAACAAGTCTGCAACCCGCGGCAAACCACCTGTGATGTCGCGCGTTCTGGTTGACTCTTGCGGCATCCGTGCCAACACATCGCCAACATTCACTTTTTCGCCATTTTTCAGATTGATCAAGGCACCTGCGTTCAGTGGGTATTGAACCGGAATCTTGGTGCCTTCAAAGTACACTGTCTCACCCTTGTCATCCAGCAGGCGGATCATTGGCCGCAGATCTTTGCCTTTGCTACCCCGGCTTTTTGGGTCACTGACCTCAACAGAACTCAGCCCGGTCATTTCATCCACTTTGGTATTAACTGTCACACCATCCTTAAAATCAACAAAATCGATTTTTCCCGAAACTTCCGTAATAATGGGATGCGTATGCGGATCCCAGGTAGCCACTTCGGCACCTGCTTCTATCGCGTCTCCATCCAGCACAGTAATCACCGCACCGTATGGAATCTTGTAGCGCTCTTTTTCACGCCCATGTTCATCACTCACGCTCAACTCACCCGAACGCGATACAGCCACCAAATTGCCGTTCTTGTTGGTAACAGTTTTTACATTGGTTAAGCGGATAGTACCTGCTGTTTTTACCTGAATATTATTCGCTGCGGCTGAGCTACTGGCAGCACCACCAATATGGAATGTACGCATGGTAAGCTGCGTGCCGGGCTCACCGATAGACTGAGCCGCGATAACACCGACAGCCTCACCCCGGTTGACCTTATGGCCTCGACCCAGGTCACGCCCATAACAGGAAGAACAGATACCGTATTCGGTATCACAGGTGATGGCTGAACGTACATTAATTTCGTCAATATGCATCTCGTTCAGCTTTTCAACCCAACCTTCATCGATCAAGGTTTGAGCCGGAACCAACACATTTCCATCATCATCTTCAACATCAACAGCAACCACACGGCCTAGCACCCGGTCTCCTAGCGCCTGTACAACATCTCCACCTTCGATAATTGGCCTCATGGTCAAGCCATCTTCTGTACCACAATCATCCTCGGTAATCACCATGTCCTGAGCCACATCAACCAGACGACGAGTCAGGTAACCGGAGTTTGCTGTTTTCAGTGCGGTATCCGCCAGTCCTTTACGTGCACCATGCGTCGAAATAAAGTACTGCAATACATTCAGGCCTTCACGGAAATTTGATGTGATTGGCGTTTCGATAATTGAACCATCGGGCTTGGCCATCAGACCCCGCATACCCGCAAGCTGCCTAATTTGTGCAGCAGAACCCCGTGCGCCAGAATCCGCCATCATATAAATAGAGTTGAAGGATTCCTGTTCAACCTCATTACCTTCCGCATCTTTGACCGTTTCCTTGCTGAGACCATCCATCATGGCCCTGGCAACCTGCTCATTGGTACGCGACCAAATATCAACAACCTTATTGTAGCGCTCACCATTGGTTACCAGGCCTGAGGCATACTGGTTCTGTATTTCAGATACGTCCTCTTCTGCCAATGCGATAATGTCTTTTTTGCTATCTGGAATCACCATATCGTTGGAACAGAATGAAACACCCGCTCTGGTTGCGTACTTATACCCGGTATACATCAGGTGATCTGCAAAGATAACGGTGTCTTTTAAACCAACATTTCGATAGGCCTGATTAATCAGGTTAGCAATCGCCTTTTTATTAAGTACGGTATTGAGTATTTCGAATGGCAAGCCTTCAGGTAGAATTTCAGACAAGATCGCACGCCCTACTGTCGTTTCTACGCGACGAAATCGCCTCTCCAGGTCACCTTCTTCGTTCTTTACCGTATCAACTATACGCACCTGAACTTTGGCATGTAATGAAGCAACCCCTGAATCATATGCACGCAAAGCCTCATTAGCATTGGCAAAAACCATGCCTTCACCCTTCGCATTAACACGCTCGCGCGTCATATAGTACAGCCCGAGTACGATATCCTGGGAAGGCACAATAATGGGCTCACCATTGGCCGGCGAGAGTACATTATTGGTAGCCAGCATCAATACACGCGCTTCCATCTGTGCTTCAATCGACAACGGCACATGCACCGCCATCTGGTCACCGTCAAAGTCAGCATTAAATGCCGCACACACTAATGGATGCAGCTGTATCGCCTTACCCTCAATTAGTACAGGCTCAAAGGCCTGAATACCCAGCCGGTGCAATGTTGGAGCACGGTTAAGCATGATAGGGTGCTCACGAATAACCTCTTCGAGAATATCCCAGACCTCGGGAATCTCACGCTCTACCAACTTCTTCGCCGCTTTAATGGTGCCTGCCAGCCCACGACGCTGCAACTTGCCGAAAATAAATGGCTTAAACAGTTCAAGCCCCATTTTTTTAGGCAAACCACACTGATGCAGGCGTAACGTGGGCCCTGTCACGATAACTGAACGACCCGAGTAATCTACACGCTTGCCCAGCAGATTTTGCCTGAAACGACCCTGCTTGCCCTTGATCATATCAGCCAATGATTTCAGAGGACGCTTGTTTGAGCCGGTAATAGCGCGTCCACGACGCCCATTATCCAGCAGTGCATCCACAGACTCCTGCAACATGCGTTTTTCGTTGCGTACAATAATGTCTGGTGCATTCAGCTCCAGCAATCTGCGTAAACGGTTATTACGGTTGATGACACGACGATACAGATCATTCAAGTCTGAAGTTGCAAAACGGCCACCATCAAGTGGCACCAAGGGGCGCAGATCAGGTGGCAAAATAGGCAGTACAGTCAAAATCATCCACTCCGGCTTGTTACCCGAAGTATTGAATGCTTCCATCAGCTTCATGCGTTTAGCAATACGCTTTAATTTGGTTTCAGAGCGTGTCTGTGTCGCCTGCTCTTTGAGAGACTCGATTTCCTCATCAATATTAACGGTCTGCAACAGCTTAAGCACCGCTTCTGCACCCATACTGGCTTCAAACTCATCACCATATTCTTCAATGGCTTCCAGGTATTGCTCATCGCTTAACAACTGCCCCAGTTCCAGCTCCGTCATGCCTGGATCCGTCACCAGAAAATCTTCAAAATAAAGAACACTTTCAATATTCCGCAAGGTCATATCCAGGAACAGACCAATACGGGAGGGCAATGACTTCAGGAACCAGATATGGGCAACCGGACAAGCCAGGTCAACATGCCCCATACGGTCACGACGCACTTTGCTTTGCGTGATCTCAACACCACATTTTTCACAGATCACACCTCGATGCTTCAGGCGTTTATATTTACCACAGAGACACTCATAATCCTTCACAGGGCCAAATATTTTTGCACAAAACAGGCCATCACGTTCTGGCTTAAAAGTACGATAGTTGATGGTTTCAGGTTTTTTTACCTCGCCATAAGACCAGGAGCGAATCACTTGCGGTGATGCAAGACCGATTTTAATCGCTTCAAAATCTTCGGTTTCAGTCTGCTGCTTGAATATATTTAATAAATCTCTCATGCTCATATTTAGGCTACCTGCTATTCTTTTGCTTGGTGATCTGCGTGTTTACTCTGTACAGGGAATGGGTCAGTCCCCACCCTCCAGCTCTATATGCAGACCTAGCGAACGGATTTCTTTCATCAGAACATTAAAGGACTCTGGCATTCCGGCATCCATATAATGGTTTCCATCAACGATGTTTTTATACATCCGGTTTCGTCCTGCAACGTCATCTGACTTGACTGTCAACATCTCCTGCAACGTGTAAGCAGCACCATATGCCTGCAACGCCCACACCTCCATCTCACCGAACCGCTGACCACCAAACATGGCTTTACCCCCCAGTGGCTGTTGCGTTACCAGGCTATAAGGCCCCGTTGAGCGTGCATGCATCTTGTCATCAACCAGATGATTCAGCTTCAGCATGTGCATGTAGCCCACTGTAACAGGGCGCTCAAACTCCTCACCTGTACGCCCATCACACAAAGATGTCTGACCTGTTTCAGGCAAGTCAGCCAGTTTCAGCATGGCGCGGATTTCTTCTTCGTTACAACCATCAAACACTGGGGTTGCCATGGGCACTCCCTTACGCAGGTTGGCAGACATCTCCAGCACCTCTTCATCCGTCATTTCGCTAATATCGCCCTGCTCTGGATTCCCCCCCGTACTGTAGATCTCTGTCAGAAAGGCGCGCAGCTTGTCCATTTCAACCTTCGCATCAACCATCTTGCCTATTTTCTCACCAAGACCTTTTGCTGCCCAGCCCAAATGTGTTTCCAGCACCTGACCGACGTTCATTCGCGAGGGAACACCCAGGGGGTTTAGTACGATATCAACCGATTCGCCATTTGCCATAAATGGCATGTCTTCTACCGGCACAATTTTAGAAATAACACCCTTGTTTCCGTGCCTTCCCGCCATCTTGTCACCGGGCTGCAAGCGGCGTTTAACAGCCACATAGACCTTGATCATCTTCAGCACGCCAGGCGCCAGATCATCACCCGCAGAGAGTTTTTCCTTTTGTTTTTGTAAACGCTCTTCATAACGTTTCTTCTGTTCATCCAGCAGCGCACGTAGTGTTGCCAATTGTTCATTGACTGCATCCACTCTCATCCGGATCTCAAACCACTTGATAGGGTCAAGCTCAGACAGGTAGGTTTTGGTAACCTTGGCATCGGCTTTCAATCCGTTTGGACCACCATCTGAAACTTTACCCGTAATCAGTTTGGCGACACGATCATAAAGGTCATCCTCAAAGATACGCATCTCATCACGCAAATCATTACGTACCTTATGTAACTCATCATCCAGAATTGACTGGGC
>WFWY01000067.1 GCA_015490895.1 Thiotrichaceae bacterium
AATTAACTATGAGCAGTATGAGCGGGTTAAAAATGGCGTGCAGGTTCAGTTCCGCAATGCCAAAGGCGATTTGGAGAAAAAGCGTCTTAAAGTCTTTGACTTTGATAATCCAGAAAACAATCACTTCCTTTGTGTGCGTGAGCTTTGGGTGCGCGGGGATATTTATCGCCGCCGCGCCGACATCGTTGGTTTTGTCAATGGCCTTCCCTTGATGTTTATCGAGTGCAAGACCATTCACAAAGACATCCGTCATGCTTATGAACAAAACCTGTCTGATTACAAAGACACCATTCCCCATCTCTTCCATCACAATGCCTTTGTGATTTTGGGTAATGGTGTGGATGCCAAGATCGGCTCGATCTCAAGCAAGTTTGAGCATTTCAACGACTGGAAGCGTCTGGCCGAAGATGATCCTGGCGTGGTGGATATGGAGACCTTGCTCAAAGGTATCTGTAACAAGCGCGATTTTCTCGACCTGTTTGAAAATTACACGCTGTTTGATGAGAGCAAGGGCAAGCTGGTTAAAATCGTTGCCCGTAACCACCAGTTTATCGGTGTAAACCGCGCCATTGAAGCTGTAAAAAACCGAGAGGAGCGCGAAGGCAAGCTCGGCGTGTTCTGGCATACACAAGGTTCAGGAAAATCCTATTCCATGGTTTTCTTTACGCGGAAAATTCACCGCAAGCTCGGTGGCAATTTTACCTTTCTGATTTGTACCGACCGTGAGGATTTGGATAAGCAAATCTATAACACATTTGCAGGCTGTGGCCTTGTCGATAATGATCAAGACCCATGCCGCGCGGGATCGGGCAATCATTTAAAAGAACTACTCAATCAGCACAAGGCCTATGTCTTTACGCTGGTGCAAAAATTTAATCAGGATGTTGACCCAGACGATCCCTATTCGGATAGAAATGACATTATCGTCATTACCGATGAGGCGCACCGCACCCAATATGGCCGCTTGTCTTTGAATTTGCGCAATGCACTGCCCAATGCCAGCTATATCGGCTTTACCGGAACGCCCCTGTTTAAGGATGATGAGATCACTCGCCGCGTGTTCGGTGATTATATCTCCACCTATGATTTTCAGCGTGCCGTGGAAGATAAAGCCACCGTGCCGCTCTACTATGATGCCAGGGGCGAAAAGCTGGGTATTGCCACCAATGAGCTGAACGAGAAAATTGCCGCCAAGCTGGAAGAGATTGAAATTGAAGATCAGGATGTGGCCGAGCGCCTGGAGCGCGAGCTAAAGCGTGATTACCACCTGATCACTGCACAAGGCCGTTTAGAGCAAATCGCCGAAGATTTTGTCGAGCATTACAGTATCGGCGGTGAAACCGGCAAAGCGATGATGGTTTGCATTGACAAGATCACTTGCGTGCGGATGCAGGAGATCATCCTCGATAAATGGAAAGCTAAAATCGCAGAGCTTGAAAAAGAGATCACCAAGCTGGCTGACGAACAAGCCATCATGGATATGGAGCGCAAGCTTGATTGGATGCGTGAGACCATTATGGCCGTGGTCGTCAGTGAAGAACAAGGCGAAGTCGATAAATTCCGCAAGTGGGGCTTGGACATTACCCCGCACCGCAGGCTGATTAAGGAAGGCTTTGAAACTGCCGACGGTAAACGCATTGATATGGAGAGCGCTTTCAAGAAAGAAGAGCACCCATTCCGCGTCGCTATTGTCTGTGCCATGTGGCTGACAGGTTTTGATGTGCCAACACTGTCAACTTTGTATCTCGATAAGCCGCTCAAAGCACATACGCTTATGCAGGCCATAGCCCGTGCAAACCGTGTTTATGAAGGCAAGAATAACGGCTTGATCGTAGATTACTGCGGTATATTGAAAAACTTACGCAAAGCACTAGCTACCTTTGCCGGACATACAGGCGTAGTCGGTGGTGACGATCAGCCACCACCAGAGCTTGACCCCGTTAAGCCGGAAGAAGAATTGCTGGCAGACCTTGAAGAAGCGATTGAGGCCGTTAGATCCTTCTTGAGCGCTAAAGACTTCAGGCTCGAAGATGTGCTAGAGAAGACAGGTTTTGAGCGCAACAAAGCCATTATCGATGCCAAGGAAGTCGTCAACCAGAATGACGAAACCCGCAAGCGCTTTGAAATCATCTGCCGAGAGGTATTCAAGAAGTTCAAAGCCTGTCTCACGATTAAGGTAATCAATAATTATCGCGCGGCCTATGATGCGATCAATATCATCTATAAAAGCTTGCAAGAAGATGTCGAAAAAGCGGACATCTCTGACATTATGCGAGAGCTGCATGAAATTATTGAAGAAAGCATCGAGCCGAGCAATGGCGTAAAAGAACCAAGCAAGCTTTACGATATCAGCAAAATAGATTTTGAACGATTGAGAAAAGAGTTTGAACGATCCCCTTCAAAAAACACCACCGTGCAGAGCTTAAAAGATGTTATTGAGAAGAAACTCCTCAAAATGCTCATGCAAAATCCAACCAGAACCGATTTCCAAAAGCACTATGAAAAGATAGTTGACGAATACAATAATGAAAAAGACCGCGTAACCATCGAACACACCTTTGAAGCCTTGCTTAAGTTGGTTGATGAACTGAGTGAAGAAGAGCAACGAGCTGTTAAGGAAGGTTTATCCGAAGAGTCATTGGCGTTGTTTGATTTACTACTGAAACCTGACCTTTCCAAAAAGGAAATTGATCGCATTAAAAAAGTGGCCGAAGGTCTTTACAGGACTATAAAGCTAGAGCTTGGCCGAATTCAGAACTTTTCTGCCAAGCAGAGCACTCGTGATGAAATAAAAGTGAAAATCAAAGATTTTCTATGGGATGAAGAAACAGGATTGCCGGAGAGTTTTGCGCCGGATGAGGTGGACGAGAAGAGTGAGGCAGTGTTTAAACACCTCCTCGTGGCTGCACGAAACACAAGCTTAAACATAGCTGCTGGAGACTCAAATGGATAAATTCTGGGAAAAAGCGATCACTGTTACCGGACCAGTTGCCGTCGTCGGGTTCCTACTAGCGGTATTTATAAACAAAATATTTGAAGAAAAAGTGCTGGAGTATTTTGGTAGCGAAAACTCCTTTTATTTGATCGTTGGGATACTATGCCTTCTGGGCGCGGCATTGATAATTTCAATATTGGTATATAAAGACCAGCACCTGAAGCCTAATTTAGAAAGCAAGCCCAACATGGAGTCCAAATCCGCAACGATTACAAATTCCAAAATTGATGGCGATATTGTGTTTGGTGATAAAACAATAAACCAGGATCGTAAACGTGACAAATAAGCTAGATATAAATAAAAGCACATTTACTGATGCTGTTATGGGGGATAAGAATGTTTATCCTGAAGTGATACATCCCCTTGAAAAGGCTATTCAATCAATAAAGGAAAAGATCCAAGAAGACCCTGAATTAGATGGAATAATCGAAGAACTAGCTGAATACACAACTAATAGGCCTGACCGTGAGATTATTGGTGTAGAGGAGAAATTGATAACGGGTGGTCGAGAAGATACGGTTGAAAATGCCGTTTATTTAAAAAATAAATTTGAGCGAAGGCTTGCCAAAAATCAGCTTTCAAATGTCGAGCAGCATGTTTATGCACATGTTCTTGGTGTTATTGAAATCACATTTAACCAATATGTGAGGCCCTTGATATTGAATGGCAGTAGTAAAGAAGAAATTGATGCCATTATTCACAAGGAGATTTATGAGCCAGTGTATAAGGCAATCGTTGGCTTTGATGCCTCAATAAATATGAGACATGTGGCAGGAATGCTTTATTTTTTGACAGGTAAATGCCATTTGGTATGGAGTGAATGATGTTAATATATCATCCAGTTTACGATATAAATCACTGTATATACCGCATACTTCGTTTCCTTGAGGTAAGTGAGCATTCATTATTTGGGTGGGATCAGCTTAGACTGTTGGATTTTTATTCTCTGTTTCCCCATCTTCTCAAAAATATTGCGCCATTCCCTCGCGAGCTTAGTGCATACAAAAAAATAATTTCACGTATTCCTGATGCTTATGAGTCAATGCCAAATGACAAACGGGTGTTTCATGAGATGATGCCAATTCAAAATACAGCGCTTCATAATCTTATCGCCAGGGATATGATCGACTCTAAGCGTTACACCGAACAAATAATAGCAAGGTCGGAAATTCGGTTGCCAGGCAGATTAATAGAAAAAATAGATAATGATCCTTTTATTAAAGAGGACTGGTATTTGTTTTTGGTGAATGAGCTTCCTTTAGTAAATTTTGACGGAAAAAAAGGGCTTAAGTCCAGGTCGGATTTAATGGAACACAGATATGACGGATAAAAACGATAAGAAGTTGTCTCCTCCATTCCTTATGGTAAAAAGGTTTGCCGTACGGCGTGGTGAAAACATGGTCTATGATCAGAATTTCAAACTGGGGATTAATATTATTCGTGGTGATAACACAACAGGAAAATCTACAATCGTAGATTTATTGTATTTTGCGCTGGGTGCTGAGCTAACAGAATGGACGACAGAGCAAGAGAAATGCGATGAAACACTTATTGAGGTTTGTTTGAATTATTTGCCCTTTTGCCTAAAAAGAGAGATTACAGAGTCAGGGAAAAGCGCGATGTACATTTATGAGGGAGTGCTCGATGACGCGTTAAATGACTTGTCCAAGTGGTTTCGCTTTCCAAATGCCAGAAGTGACTCGACTCAAAGCTATTCTCAAAAGCTTTTTGAGGTTCTTGGTCTTCCCTCGCATAAAACAGATGACAGTAAAAATCTGACCATGCACCAAATATTACGGTTGATGTATGTTGATCAGCTTTCCGAGACAACAAAGCTGCTAAAGGAAGAAAAGAAATTCGATAATGCACCATTACGGCGGGCGATAGGTGAATATCTGCTTGGGATTGATAACCTAGATGCACACAACATTCGTCAGGAATTAATTGAGGCTAATTCGAAATTTGACAAAGCAAATGCAGAATTACGAGCAATATACAGATTTATCGGTTCAACAAACACAATTTTACGCGAAGAGAATATTAATACTGAAATTGCAGGGATTGAACGAGAGATCAAAGAGCTTCAACAACAAAAAGAAGCTATTCGATCTGAAACAATCGAAAAGCTAAATGAAGATGTAAGAAGCCGTGTAAAGGAGATTTCAACTAAAATTGACGAATCCACGAATGAGATTCAGAAGCTTCGGGAAGAAAAGGATGAACTAAATTATGAAATTGTTGATACTTCACTATTTCTGTATTCGTTGGATCAGAGGCTAGAGGCCCTTGAAGAATCCAAATTAACAAGTTCAGAAATGGGTGAGCTAATTTTCAAATATTGTCCAGCTTGCCTCACACCAATAGCTTCTCATGAAAACTCAGGTAGTTGCGGGCTTTGCAAGGAAGAGTTATCTGATACCCATAGGCATTATGCTTATATTCAAATGTCGAATGAAATCCATTTCCAGAAAAAAGAGAGTGAGCATTTATTAGAAAGATATCGTAATAAAGTTTCGGAGATTAACGCTAGAGTTCCGGCTCTTATCAGAGATATTGATTACTTGAAGCGTGAATATCACAACTTTGTTTCCAGTATAAATGATGCAGAGACAATGCTATCAGAGATTGACAGTTCTATTGGATATAAACGAGGAATCATATCTTCGCTCGAAGATAAGAGGGAAATGATAGGAGAAGTCGAGAAGCTTATTGAAGCGAAACAATACGCACAAGAGGATATAAACAGATTAGAAGAAAAGCTCGCACAGATCGAAGCTACCTCTAAAGGGCGCGTAGATGCAGTCTACTCAAGCATTGAAAATATAGCCATTGAAATTCTCCACAAGGACGGTGGATATGAAGACGTTTTTGAACATGTGGAAGAAGTCTTGTTCGATTTCTCACGTGACAAGATGGCTGTGAATGGCCGTTCTAAGTTTTCGGCAAGCTCTATGGTTGTAATGAAAAATGCAATAAGGATTGCTATATACTTGCACTGTATAAACGATAAGGGCTCTAGGCTACCAAGGTTTTTGCTTCTAGATAATATTGAAGACAAGGGTATGACTGAGTCGCGTAGCCAAAATTTTCAGCGACAGCTTGTTTCTATGTGTGACGAACTTGAAAATGATTACCAGCTTATATTTACCACTTCAATGATCGATCCAGGCCTCGACAAAAGCGAATATGTCGTAGGGCCGTTTTATCGTAAAGGCGAGCATACGCTCAATTTATAAAAAAGGTTTGTAGCATGCCGCTATACGAAATCAACAATAACGAGTTAAAACCATTAGTCGGCACTAGCTTTCAAGATCAGAACCTTTGGGAGCGTCGTGATTTACAACGACTTTTTAAGGCCAATATCAGCGTCATCGACCCTGATATATTGGTGATTGCCGAAGAGTTTGGGGAGTGGAGTGAAGGTAATCGCCGGATTGATCTGTTGGCTATCGATAAGGATGCGAATCTTGTTGTTATCGAGCTAAAACGAACAGATGATGGCGGTCACATGGAGCTACAGGCTATTCGCTATGCGGCCATGGTGGCCAATATGACATGGGATTTTGCAGTTTCGGCCTTTGAACGATTTTTGTCTGAGAATGAGATTGACCTCGATGCGGAAAGCCGCATGTGCGAATTTTTAGGATGGGACAATCCGCGTCAGGATGACTTCGCCCAGAATGTACGAATTATTTTAGCTGCCGCCGATTTTTCTAAGGAAATTACTACCTCCGTTCTTTGGCTTAACGAGCGGGAACTTGATATTTGTTGTATCCGTTTGTCACTGCACAAGATTGATGAAAAGCTGGTGTTGAGCGCCGAGCAAATTATACCGCTGCCGGAAGCTGAAGGGTATCAGATCGAAGTACGTCAGAAGAAACGTGAGGCGCGTGTATCTCGCGGTGATTCAAAGGATAGGTCACTGTATGCTGTTTCGTATAATGGGGAAGTGTTCGAAAGTGATTTTCGAAAATCAGATATTGGATATAACACGGTCAAGCTCCTGGAAAGCAAGGGCTTGATTGACGATGAAGCTTTCTCTGTACTACGCAATGACACCTCATGTAGTTTCAGGTTATTAAAATTGCCTGATGAGATGACCGAAACGGAAAGGCGTTATACGAAGTATCGCCATAGTAAGGAACCGGAGTTTTTCTATGAGGATGGAGGCTATTACATCGCAAGAAATTGGGGTGTCGGCAATACGCCGAAGTTTATAGAAAAAATGGAAAAAGCGTTTCCAGGTCTAAAATATTCGTCTGATACAGCTTGACGCAGGCAAGGCCGAATCACAGCCTTAACCCAAGTTCATTTTGAATATTTTCAATTGATGCCAACGCATTCCGTCTTTCGTGGGAACCAAACTCACTTCTAGCAAGTTCGTTAAAAGCCTCTCTCATTAAACCGCGCAGCTCGGTTTCACTTTTAGCTGCTAATTCAAATCTTGTTACCAGTTTCATTTTAACCTCCAAATTTTGGAGGCCGCGCCTATCGCGGCCTTTGAAGGGGCCGCTTGTGCGCGTTAGGTCATGAGTTGCACCTGTGGTCGAAATATATGGAGAAGCGTGAGCTTCACGCTTGCTGGATACATGGCCTATCGCTGCTAAGTATTGGACAAAGAAAAGGCCGCGAGGGACGGCCAGGAAAACAGGGTGTTATTCGAAATTTATACGGGATGAAAATTCAGTGATTGAAAACGCTGATCGCATTTTGAGATAGCTTCACCTTGCAGGTGAGTTTGTTGCAGAAGAAATACGGGGCATTGCATCCCCTCAAAATCAAGAAAAATGACGGTTTCCATTGGCGCTTGCGCTGATAGACCCTCCGCAATTTTTCTGGATTTTTTCACCCCCGCCTAGTCGGCCTAGTCGCCAGAGGTTCATGAGCAGCGCACCACAAGCGGTGCTTGTAAGAACCTCAATAGCGAATTTAGGAGAAAAGACGATGAGTGAAGAAATCAGAATTTACGTGGCAGACCTGGCAGCTTATAACAACGGCAAGTTACACGGTGTTTGGATTGATGCGACCCAGGAACTTGACGACATTCAAGACCAGATTAACGCCATGCTGGCGGAAAGCCCTGAAGGTTTCGCGGAAGAGTACGCCATTCATGATTATGAGGGTTTTGGCGGTTATTTGGTTGGTGAATACGAAGGTATTCAGTCATTGCATGAAATCGCTTGTTTCATCGAAGAATATCCCGACCTTGCCGGGGAATTGCTTAGCCACTTTGGCGGCAGTATTGAAGATGCCAGAAAAGCGATAGAAGAGAATTATTCCGGTTGCTACAAATCCCTTGCGGATTACGCCGAAGAATTGACCGAAGATACTAGCCAGATACCTGAAAACCTCGCTTACTATATCGACTATGAACGCATGGGCCGCGATATGGAGCTGAGCGGCGATATTTACACCATCGAAACGGCCTACGATGAAGTGCATATTTTCTGGAGTTACTGACCGCAGATAATAGAGAAAAGCCGCCGGATGATCCGGCGGCAGATATTCGCGTCATGTTCTTTTGTGGGGGATTGCGAAAATTCGCGCCGCCAAGCCTTGCTCCGGCTTGGCGGTATGGCACTTAATAAATGGTTTTTTCGTAGTATCCAGTTCTTCCAGAACATGGATAACCTTCCTTTGATTTATGAGGGTTGAGTCTGGAGTCCTGTTTTTTGCGCTTGAATGTTTTCTGGCAAACCGGGCAGCGGTAAACATAGGTTGGCCCACTGTTTGAAAAGCCTGTTCTCCTGCTTCTTCTAGTACTTGTTCGAGAAGTTGTGCTTTTTGGTATGTCCAGACTTGGCAGGGAACCCGTTGACATTTGCACCGGAGAAACACTTAGGCTTGGAGATAGCTCAATCTGATAACGCGATGTGAATGTTTGATTGACCACGGATGCATCATTGATTTGGTCAATCTTATAGGCTCTGATTTGGCCATCATCTGCTCGCACGGCAAAGAGTAAGATATTGCCGTTTTGCGCCTGGCGTAGTGAATAGGGTTCGATAACGCGAGAGCTACGCTTGCCATCATTGGTGGTGTAATCCAGATTAACGCACAATCTGTTACCTGCCGCGAAACGAATAATTTCCAATGATCGCCCACTAAGCGCCCGTAAATTGAGTTGGCCGTAGGCTGGTCGATAGACGCTGCCTTCTCGTGACACTGCGCCCAGTGCGGTTCTTCTTTCAGTCTCTGGTTTTTCTAACCATTCGAAAAATTCCGGTAGTGCATCCCAGTACAATTCAAATGCAGGAAGCGCGGGAAGCTGGTGTGCAAGCATAGGCTCCCAGTTTTGTATTAATGCTTCCCGGTATTGATCCATATCGGCAAGCTTTGGTGTTTCAATTGCCTTATAGGCGCATTTTTGCGTCAGGACGTCGTTGATCACGGCGGGGGCGGGTAATTGGTCGTTTCGGTATAAGTTGATGACATCGTATAAATCCCTTGGCCTGCCGCGTTCGCCAAGCGCTCTTACTTTTTCTCCGAACACTTCCGGGTAGGGATAGCAATTCACATGAATGCCGTCACCGGGCGCATCGCTATAAGTATGGATGACAGGCTGTTTAGATGACGGCATGACCAGCACTTCATCCACTGTAAGATCGAGTTTAATCTTCGGCATGGATTTTTTGCCGCTTGAAAAGTAGCTGCCGTAATAAATACGGCCCTGGCAGGAATTTTTACCCCTTGGGTTTTCGTATATGTCGAATTTGAACCTGTCTTGCGGCAATTCTATACCGCAAGCTTCATACAACCATTCCGCTATTTCTGAGAACTGTCCTGTTAGAAAGTCTTCATCAAGATGGCTTTCATCTTTCAGGGTAAAATCCAAATCCTCTGAGAAACGATAGGTTTCGAAGTAACATTTTTTAAGGCATGTGCCGCCTTTGAAAACCCAGCTATCGGTAAATGCCGTGTTTTGGTGAATGGCGGCAAGCATCCAGCCAAGCACATAATCTTTTTCAACAACAGCCGGGGTTAAACCCGTTTCATCGGCGACGGAAAGTACTTCGTCTTTACTAATCAAAACTTATATCCTTTCGGTATCCATAGCCGCCACCGGGTTACGAGGCTTTTGTCTTTCGCATTTTTATCAAGCTGCGTATATCCCGTTGTAAGGTTCTTGGCGCATTCGTCAATGAAGGATTGTTCGAAACCAAGCGCCTCTGCCAGGAACCCCAGTTTTTTGAAGAGAGCGCCATTGCCGATTTGTTTGGCGTAAGCCAATAACTTGTCGAGGTCGCTTTGCTTGTTATAGAGCTGCTTGAATTCCTTCAAGCAATCGATGGTATGCTGCAAGCCAGCACCGAGATAGGGATCGTCAATAATGTCGAGTATCGTTTTATAAGGGTCAGAGATACTGATCTTAATTTGGTCACGCCAAATGGTTTTTGTTCCAAAAATCTGATTTTCAGGGACATGCTTAACGAAAAAGCTAACGCCTTGATGCTCAGTATTCCCGTAAGCAGTGCGCTTGCTTGTGAGCACGCAAACGGAGCGGAATAACTGTTCTGTGAGTTCCCAGTGCTCCAATGCGCTCCAGCCGCCTACGTAGCCGGGGCTGTATAGCTCAGGGACAAGTATCCATGGGTCTTCTAATACCTGGGTTTTCCCCAGAGCTGTGGGTTGGACAGGTACATAAAGCCCTCTGGCTACGCGCCTGAGAACGCCCTGGTTATGCCAGCCAGCCAGTAGCTTTGCCGCATGAGGCCTGTCTAAATTCAAGGCTTCCATGGCATCACTTACTCGGATAGTACCTGACGTGTGCCGCAGGACGGTGGCTAGCCTTTTCTGGCGTGTCGAAACTTTATCACTCATATCGCTATATCAAAATACGTTAAATTCTTATATTTTGAGAATAGCATGTGGCTTTGTATAGTGCTACAAGAAAATACAGATTATTCCCTAAAAACATGAATAAAGTGATATTAGATATAGTTTTTTCCATTTTTTATGTCCCTTAACCGAGCTTAGTGTCTTTTAAAATGTCCTTAAAATCCGTTTTTTGTCCTTTAAAACCAGGCAACAGTCATTTAAGGGACATCAGATTTCCGGCTCATAACCGCGATCTTGGTTTTTATCCCGAATCCTCTTGGGCTTTCTGGATTTACTGGCTTTTTCAGATGCCTGTCGGAATTCTTCTCTCAGTTTTGAAGGCTTATCGGTTTTGAGATTGCGATAGTCCTGAATATCCTGGCGTAACAGCTCGATTTCCAGCTCGTGAGTGTGGATTTCACTGCGCTGGCGCAAGCTCAGTTGCTGGCGTTGCTGGATATGCTTGAAGATCAGCTCGTCTTTTTCCTGGCGGTCGCGCTGGAAGGCGACAAGTGCATCAAGTTCATTTTGGCGTTTTGTTTTCTCATATTTGCCAGTCAGTCGATGCCAGATACCCTTAAGGCCTTTGGCTAGGCGCTGAGAACGCTCTTTTGTTTCCGCATCCCAGCGTTTGCGTTGCAACTCTTCCAGAGATTGCCGCTCTTTGCGCTGATCTTCCACCAGGCGCTGGCGTTTGAATTCAAAGGCGGCAGAACGTTTTTGTTTGGATGCTTGCGCATGGGCAAGGTGCTGCTGAAGCCGTTTGGTCATATCCGAGCCGATCTGATCCCTGGCTTGCTCGATGGATGGCAAGTCCTTCGGATCGCCCAGGCGCTTACGAACATCCTTGGCTTTTACGCCTGCATATCTGGCGATTGCGTAGACTTCGCCCTGGTAATCAACCGCAACAAATCCACGCCGATCTCCGCGAGCCAGAACAAAGCCCTTGCTCAGTAGTGCACCCGCAAAGGCTTTGCGGCTATCTGAGATAGCCCAGCTTTCCTGAATTGTGCGTTTAATCTCCTTGGGGTTCAGGCCAGCGC
>WFWY01000068.1 GCA_015490895.1 Thiotrichaceae bacterium
CAACCTTCCAGCCGGATATAATGCCTCAATCGCCCAACCCTTACCCGATGTTAGACACCCCACAAGGTATAACCACTACTTTACAAGGCAACATGACTATATCATGGAGACAACCACAATGATTAAGCCTTAATCCAGCAATATATCTTCATCAAATACATCAGAAAGCTGGCGTTGCAGCTCGCGCTCTGCAAGAATTTCCTCAATATTTCTTCGCAGCACATGACGCTTTTCCTTGATGGGCTTTGTGTCAACCACCTCAGGCGTGTCGTCACCACCGAACTCGATTTCATCAATATCATCAATATCCAGAAGTGGAAAATCATTATCTTCCGGTATTGACGGGTTGTGTTCTTCAGGTCGCATATTGCACCTCCAGTTTATTATTATTGTTTTTATTCAAACTATTCAAACATAGGTTCTTGTTTGCTCATTATGGGCATTCACTTTATATGCCCTTCTACAAACCAGAAAGCGGCTATTTCAGCCCTGCTAACCAGGAATCCTTTCTCTCTGCTCCTATCCCCAAACCCTCCATAGTTTACTCAGAAATAGGCCTCCTCTTCTGTAACAATTCCATCAAGTTTCACATCCCAGTACTCAGGCATCAAAGCCTCCGAGCGCTGAAACTCATAGGCATAACCGATTAATAGTGGCCTGGTTACAGCTTTCAAGTGGGTACTTTCACGCTTGAAAGCGAATGTACGGTCATAAAAACCACCCCCCATGCCTATTCGGTTATGTTCTCTATCAAAGCTCACCAACGGTGTAATCACCAAATCAAGCTGTTCAGGTTCAATTCTATCCCCTTCGCCAGGAACGGGCTCTGGAATACCGTACTGATTCTCCTGCAACCGAGTTTGATCATCCACTCTACTGAAGTTTAGCCCAATTTTTCCTTCTTGTTTGATGATTGGCAGATAAAATGCCTTTGTTTCGATAAATTCGGGGGTTAGCAACCAGGTCGGATCAGCCTCCCCTGCCACCGGAAGATAATAGGCTATATGATGAGCCTGCTTAAAGACCTCGGTCCGCATTATCCGTGCCGCTATTCGTTGAGACAAACAACTAACCTCTGCCTCTTCAAGTGCCAACCGTTTTGCCTTGATCTGGCTCCGTATTTGTTCAATATCCACAGAAATAACACATTCCCTTACTAAACCTGTTACTTACACTGATTACGCTTATCCATAATAACGACGCTTGTAGGTTGCTATCCTGAGTCGTTTTCCTGCTCTTATTTTAGTCGATTTAAGGCCATTCATATGCATAATTTTATGAACACTGGTACGGTATCTTTTTGCAATTCGAAACAGGGTCTCTCCCGAGCGTACTTTATGAGTCACTATCCGCTTTTTAGACTGGTTAGGCTTACGACTCTTCTTGTTACGTTTTTTAACGTATTTCGCAACTTTTTTTCGGGAACCCGCCTGGCTGCCCGTATTCATTTTGAGTGTTGAGAGGTAACGGTTACGCATCATGTCAGGGTTAGCAGGAATGTGAGCAATATGGATACCATGTGCTGCAGGATTACCATAAATTTCCTTGAATGCCAGTAACCGGGGAACATAGTGCCGGGTCTCCCTGGGCAAGCGCAGACTCCAGAAATCTGTTGGTAAACCGCGAGCACGATTTCTGGCAATTTCACGTTCAACTCTTCCCTCTCCACAGTTATAAGCTGCCAGTGATAACAGCCAGTCTCCCTTGAAGCGACGATTAAGATCCTGTAAATAATCCAGCGCCGCACGGGTCGAGGCTTTCCAGTTATAGCGTGCATCATAACGTGAAGAAACAGGCAAGCCATAACGTCGTGCCGTAGCAGGAATGAACTGCCACAAACCCGCAGCTTTAGCTGGTGAATAAGCCTCATTATTAAAAGCACTTTCAACAAAAGGTAATAACGCGATTTCTGTCGGCATGCCCCGGCGCTTCACCTCTGCAATGATAGCTGGCAGGTATTTGGAAGATCGGTGATTCAGCTCAACCATACGCCCAGGCATGCGTGCATAAGAACGAATATACCGCTTGACTCTGGATTTGTGATTGTAGTTTCCAAGCTGAAAGCCCTGGTGAACGTCTTTCCAGGTCTGTCGTAGATTTGTCCCTCTCTTATTACCCGAATAACGGGCTTTTACAGCAAAAACAGTCTGTTGTGGGTTTTTAACCACCTGTGTACCAGTAACGATATTAGCAGGGCGGGCACGCTGGGTAGTTGCTGTATTTTGGGCATTGATCTGTATCTGCTTATGATGCTGAATATAGCCCGTTTTGCGTAACTGGGAACGTCCTGCATGATCATAAGCGGTCACGCCCGCCGCAGGTATGGATTTCACTGGCTCATTGGTACAGCCGGGAAGTACAAGTAAAGGCAAGCTGGCAAGCACTACCAGTCTAAACGGGGTCGGAATCATGTTGAGGCCCTTTATTTATTATTATAATTATGTGCATGGAATGGCAAATTAAGGATTCCAAAATTCATTCGCATAAGCCCCGAATGAATCTGCTACAGTGAGCTGGAATATCCTGTAGTAGATGTTGTACTAAATAATTATGGGTTATGCTACCGTTACCATGCAATGGGGAAAAATATGCAACAGCTAAAAACAGATTACAAGGATTTTCTCACAAGTGGTCTCTGAAGAAGACAAAAAAAAACATCTATATACCGCCTGCTCAGCCTGGTATAACACACCCGCTGGAGAGTTCGCCCTACAAAAACTGGATGATAAAATTACCGAGAACCTGACAGGAATTTTTGGCTATTTCGCATTGGAAGCCGGTGCATTAGCCAATACACACTCTTTCCTGGAGACCTCCAGCGTCGATACCTGCTTCATGCTAGGGCGCGACCTTGACATCGAAAGGAAACACGCCACACCCTGTGTTAAAGCCGAGATGGAAGCCCTTCCTCTTGACTTCCACAGCATTGATCTTGTACTCATGAACCATGTACTGGAATGCTCCACCAACCCACACCAGGTGTTACGGGAAGTAGACCGGGTACTGGTAGCAGACGGCCATTGCATTATCGTCGGCTTCAACCCCCTTTCTTTCTGGCACCACCGCCGCTCATTCTGTGAAACGAATCCACTTTCCAGCCCTCCCCGTTTGTATGGAGTCAGCCGGGTACGTGACTGGTTTTCGCTCCTGGGCTGGACCATCCATAAAATTTCCTATGTCAGCTTTCGTGCTAGATTCATGAAAGGCAATTTTTTTAACCGGCTCGAGAAAATGGAAAAATGGGGTAGTCTGTATTGGCCTATTTTTGGAAACCTCTATATCATTCATACCCAGAAGCAAGTGGCAGGTGGCATTATACGCAAAACCATGTGGGATACAGGCAAGGTACTGCCACCCAAAATAGCCATTAACCCGACTCCCCGAAGCCCACAAACTCGTGAACAAAAATAAATGCCCCTGAAAAAAACTCAAAATACTGTTGAAGTCTTCACCGATGGTGCCTGTCGAGGCAACCCCGGACCAGGAGGCTGGGGTGTTCTGCTGCGCTACGGAGACACTGAAAAAGAACTGTATGGATATGTACCTGAAACCACCAATAACCAGATGGAGCTTATGGCAGCTATTCAAGGCCTTGAGGCACTCAAGCGCCCCTGCCATGTTACCCTCACCACCGACTCTCAATACGTTCGTCGGGGTATCACCCAATGGATCCAGAACTGGAAAAAAAATAACTGGAAAACAGCCCAGAAAAAGCCTGTGAAAAACAAACAACTCTGGCAACGGCTAGATGCAGCAAGCAGCCAGCATCAACTGCAATGGAACTGGGTAAAAGGACATAGCGGACATAAAGAGAACGAACGGGTGGACGAACTGGCCAACCGTGCCATCGACGAAAAAAAGACCCGTTAGCGCCAATCAATCCAGGCGCCTGTTAACCCCCGGAGCAAGCAGCATGACACGACAAATCGTACTGGACACAGAAACAACCGGACTTGAACCCCGTGAGGGTCACCGAATTATAGAGATAGGCTGCGTTGAGATACTCAAACGACGCGTGACCAATAACGACTACCACCAATACCTGCAACCTGACAGAGCTATTGATGAAGAAGCGCAGGCCGTTCACGGTATTACACCAGAATTTCTGGCAGACAAGCCTCGCTTCACCGACATCGTTGATACCTTTATGCAATACGTGGAAGGTGCAGAGCTCATCATCCACAATGCACCGTTTGATGTCGGCTTTATCAACCACGAACTCCAACTAAGCCACTCAAAGTGGCAGCGCCTGGAAGACCACTGCACCATCCTGGATACACTCGTTATGGCGCGGAAAAAGTACCCAGGGCAACGCAACAGCCTGGATGCCCTCTGTCGCCGCCTTGATGTAAACAATACCCACCGGGAACTTCATGGCGCATTGCTGGATTCGCAAATACTGGCTGATGTCTATCTGGCAATGACAGGGGGGCAAAAAAGCCTGATGCTGGGCAGCAAGGAAAATAACACCATACAGGGTGAACAGGCTTCCACCATTCGGCGACTTGACGACCAGCGCCTTCCACTATCGGTCATTACTGCCAATGCCAAAGAACTGGCAGCACACCAGGAAAAACTGGAGGCTATAAAGAAACAGTCTGGACGCTGCCTCTGGAAAAACTAAACAGTTAGAGTCTCCCCAAACTCCCTCTGTATTCTGAAAAATCAGAAGCTATTGAACAACACAAGGGTAAACTGAATCATTGGCATCAAATTTACCATTTTGAGAGAGACAAGAGGCTCGTTATTGTTTCAACCGATAACCTGTTTTAAATATCCAGCCCACGATCACCAGACAAACCAGTAAAAACACCACAATCATAAACAGACTGATACCCACACTCACATCCGAAACTTCAAAAAAACTCCAGCGAAACCCACTGACCAGATACAACACCGGATTCAACAAACTCACGCTCTGCCAAAACGGTGGTAACATCTGTACCGAATAAAAACTCCCTCCAAGAAAAACCAGGGGAGTGATCACCAGCAAGGGAATAATCTGTAATTTCTCGAAATTACTAGCCCAAAGACCAATTATAAAACCAAACAAGCTAAACGAAATACAGGTCAAGATCAAAAAAGCGGCTGCCCAAAAGGGGTGCATAATTTTCAGATCCACAAAAAAACTCGCTGTCAGTAAAATAATACACCCAATGATCAATGACTTGCTTGTGGCAGCCCCTACATACCCCACTAAAATTTCAAAAGAGGATACGGGTGCAGACAAGACCTCATATATACTGCCCGTAAATTTAGGGAAGAAGATCCCGAACGAAGCATTGGCAACACTCTGCGTCAGGATAGATAACATGGTCAGCCCCGGTACAATAAACAGTCCATAAGAAACCCCCTCTATCTGCTCGATCCGTGAGCCAATGGCAGAACCAAAAACAATAAAATACAAGGAGGTAGAAATAACAGGTGAGGCAAGACTCTGAAAAAGTGTTTTCCATGCACGCAACATTTCATACTTGTAGATCACCTTGATTGCTTGAGTATTCATGAATGATTTTCTTCTTTCAGCAGGTTGACAAAAATATCTTCCAGTGAACTTTGTGAAGTCCGCAAATCCTTAAGCATTAAGCCTGCAGCATTAATGGCTTGCAGCAAGGCCGTAATCCCCGTGCCATCACCCTGAGTATTGTAGGTATAAATTAACTGCTGACCACCCGTTGACAATTCCAGCTGATAGCCTGACAAGCTTTCAGGCAAAGCGCTGACAGGCTCCTTTAATTCAATCAACAACTGCTTTTTACCCAGCTTTTGCATCAATGCCTGCTTGTCTTCAACCAGCAACAGGCGACCACCCGCAATGACTCCCACCCGGTCAGCAACTTCCTCGGCTTCCTCAATATAATGCGTGGTAAGAATAATGGTCACCCCCGATGCCTGCAAACGCCGTACGATTGCCCACATATCCTTACGCAATTCAACATCAACACCTGCTGTAGGCTCATCCAGAAAGAGGATTCTTGGCTCATGAGAAAGTGCTTTAGCAATAAGTACCCGACGCTTCATACCTCCTGAGAGGGTACGCAACTCATTGTACTTTTTATCCCACAAAGACAAATCCTTCAGAAGCTGTTTCAGGTATTGAGGATCCTTTTTCCTGCCGAACAGACCACGACTAAAATTAATGGTATTCCAGACCGTCTCAAAAGCACCCAACGTCAACTCCTGAGGCACCAGGCCAATCAGTTCACGTGATTGCCGATAATCATTGATAATATCAAAACCCGCCACCCTAACCTGACCCACCGTTGGAGAAACAATGCCACAGATAATCGAAATTAATGTCGTTTTACCCGCACCATTGGGGCCAAGCAACGCCAGAATTTCTCCTTCTGCAATATCCAGATCAACCTGTTTCAGTGCTTCATGACCTGATTCGTAGGTCTTGGACAGATTTTTTATCGAGACAATAGTATGCATGCCGAGATACTACGATATTGTGCAAAAAAAGTATTGCCTATTTGGAAAAAGTATCTATCGAGCTGTCGGTTCGTATCCGCAAAAAACTGGCAAAGCGGGGAATACCTTTTTGCGTCAAGCCATAAAATTTATAAGTAACCCGCGCACCAACAGGGGGAGGATGACGACGTTCACTATCACTAAAACCCGTCCCAATCCGAAAGATGTTGCCCTTTCTATCTCGAACCAGTATTGCCCCCATCAAGCCCTCATATTTCCCCTTACCTGGCAAGTGCTTGATTATCGTTGCTTCTGCATCCTGATACTGTTTCACCTTTAACAACGCATCGCGGCGACCTGTTTGATAATAAGCATCTGCACGATGCAGCATCAACCCTTCAGCACCAAGTGCCGTTACCTCCCTGAGCCTGGCCATTAGTTGTTGATGATTCTCAAGCCGAAACTGTCTAACCATCTGGATTACGGGCGCAGAAGACTCTTCAAGCAATACTTTTAACTGTTCCAGACGCTCGCTAAAAGTACCGTGGGCATACGGCAGTTCAAAAACCAGGTAACGCACCTTTTTCCATTCCTGATCAACAGGTTGCGCCTTCCTTACAATACTAACCAGTTGCTCGAATTGCCCTCTTGCAACCCATAACTCTCCATCCAGTGCCTGTTCAGGAAAGCCCTCCAGAAACCAGTCAGGCGCCTGATATGCATTCCCCTGCCGCGAGAGAAGCTGCTTGCCATCCCAGAAAGCACGCACGCCATCATATTTTTCACTCACCCAATACGCCCGGATATCGAGATCATCCTCCTGCTGATAGACATTTGCCAACAACAAATCCGGTGCAACAGAAGACTCGGCTCGACTTGTGCTAACTAACAGGCTAAGACAAATATATCCTGACAACAAGAGGCATTGAAAGTAAGTACAATAAAAAGAAGGCATAGGCAATAAGTATAAAATAACTAAAGGGCATCCAGGAGGTTGTCCGAGAACGGAAAGCGTAGCGAAAATCACAGGAGCATTATAAGGTGAAATTATTGGAAAAGGCGAATAGCCGTCGCTATTTAACGATTTTAAAGAGCCTCTGATTAAGTCCGGTTAAATTTCCTCTGAGATGAAATTCGTCAGTTTTTTGATAGAAAAGTTATCAATAGTCATTCTATTGGTCACTTTTATAGCGAAAAAATGGTGATATTTCAGCCTCAGGAAAACGATTGGGACTTGATCAGAGGCTCCTTAATAAGCTCAGATCATGATGCTCATGGAATTTGCAGCAGCTTCTCAGTTTTCAGACAACCTCCTGGATGCGTATCAGACTGGTCGGCATTTTAGCCGCGGGAAAACAACCACCGACTCAGGTTAAAGTTCGACCCGGTGCTAACAATCCAATCAACCTGTTTCACTCACAGCTTAGCAGTATAGACCGGTATAGCTTGAGTATTGATTAAATATTAGCCTTCCAGAATCATATTATTTCAGCGGGATTTCATGTAAGATAACGGAATCTTTGAGCCTATGGCTAAATAGCTGAATTTAGACTTGCGCCTCTGCAAAGCCAGGCGGCTATCCGAGAACAGGACGAAAATCACAGGGGTGTCATAAGGTGAGATTACTGGAAGAGGTGAATAGCCGCTGCTATTTATGCGATTTCAATAAACCCATATTAGGGTACTCATAGGGTTTGCAGTAGCTTCCTGGTTCTCGAACAGGCTCCCAGGAGCTGTCCGGGAAAATCAGAGCCCACTTTTGAATATTCACTGCAGACTATATAATAGTTTTCAATTCCTGACCTCCATCCAGCCGCCAACAACTGCAACTGATTGGCCATGTTAAACTATTATCCAAAAAGTAAAATAAGCTGAACCTTTGCACTTTTATCTGCGACTAAGCCTATGTCAAGCAAGCAAAAACGACAACAAGCTGTTGAAACAACGTCTTCTGTATCAGATGAGGACTTGCTACGCTTGATCGCAGAAGGTGACCAGCAAGCATTTTCTGTCTTGTATAAACGCTACTGTCCCATCCTGCAGCGCTTTTGTACCCGCCTGCTGAATGGAGATATAGCCCTTGCTGCCGATATTGTTGATGAAGCCATGTTTGAAGTCTGGGGAGCTGCCAGAAGGTTTGCCGGCAGATCCAAAGCTTCCACATGGATCCATTCAATAGCACGCAACAAGCTGATTGATTTCTTGCGTAAAAACTCTGATAGCAGAATTGACAAAGCCGTCCTGACGGCCGGTTCTGAAGACCATTCACCTTCAGAAGAAGACAGGTTAATCAATGAACAACAAGATGAGCTTATCCGCCATATGGATAAACTCAGTACTGACCATCGGGATGTATTATCGCTCGCCTATTTTAAAGAGCTATCCATCAAGGAAATGTCAACTACGTTGAATATTTCAGAAAACACGGTAAAAACTCGGTTATTTTATGCACGTCAGAGGTATAAGAAAATTTTATCCAAAACAGGAATATACCGGGATAGATTCCGTGGAAGCAATGATGGTTAATCGAAACAAACAGAAAATCCGTCATGCCTCTCTGCTACTACCCTGGTATGTCACACACAAACTCAGCAGACGGGATAAAAAAACAGTGGAAGATGCGCTCAACATCTCCCCCGAGTTACAGCAGGAGCTAAAACAACAAAAACAGTTAGCCCGCCTGATTCGTGAAGAGCCTGATGTTTTGGACATCATGGCCATCACAACACAAGAACAGCGCCTCAACAGCTTGCTGGAACGCATTAACCAACAAGACTCTGCAAGAAAAAAGCCGTACCTTTTTATAAGCCATACATTAAACGCACTGAAAAACAACCTGGCCTCCCTTTTTAATTTTTCCAATATGGGATGGCCTCATGTCACTTTTGCACTACTTTTTATTGTATCCCAGATTGCTATTCTAACCATGGTGTACTATAAAGTGCCTGCGGAAACATCAAGTGGTAAATATGAGCTGGTCACTGATACAAGCTATGAGCCCTCAGACAAGACCATACTGATGTTACATTTCACCCCACAAGCCCAACAGAAAGAAATCAACCAACTGTTCGCAGAGCTTGGGGTTGAAAAGATAGAGCATCCAGAAGGGAGTTCACACTATAAAGTGACCTTGTCAAGGTCACTACACGAAAAGGAAGTGGATCACTTGATTAACCAGCTGGAGAAAAAAACGGATTTTATCCAGTTAATCGGCAAAGGCTTATAAGTAAAGCTTGTTGGAACAACCATGTTAAAAAATTTATGTCGAGGGATGTTTTCCCTGCCGGCCTGTTTACTGCTGGCTAATCTTTTCCTCCCCGCAATTTCAAGTGCACTCACCATCGAAAAACAGGAAAACCCACAAATGGAATGCTATATCCAGGATTTGCTGTGTCTTCCCATACCTGAAAGGCGTACCGATTATAACAAAAAAGAACTGCTGCTTTTAATGGGTAAAGAAGTTCCTGACTCTCTTTACCAGTCATTACTCAAGAAATACGGCTTAACTGAAAAAAGCATCACCGGAGTAGACAGCCTGAAAATGAACCTCGTAGTTGCCAACACGCACGGAAAAGATCCTCTTGAGCTAAGTAAGAAAATTAACCGGCTCTATGAAGAACTTGAAGCTGCAACCAATAACTATTATCAATATGAAATTGCAGACCAGGAAAACCAGATACTGGACGAGTACCCAAAATCACTGACAGGAGCCGACCAGGCTCTTCAGTATTCACGGGGTGAAGACGTTTTGATTGGTATGATAGACGGCCCGGTTGATACGCAGCATCGTTCACTTAAAGGCAAAATAGAGCAACACGCACTGGTTAACTACAATCCTGAGAGTATCGCAAATTTACTACATGGCACCGCGATTGCGGGGGTACTCGTCAGCAAAAAAACGCAAATCGGTATTGCGCCCAGTGCCCGTGTGTATTCTATCGCCGCTTTTCAGTCTGGTCATAATAACCACTTTTCCAGCAGTTCAGCATTGATCGCCCAGGCCATTGATCTTGCCATACAAAAAAAAGTAGACATCCTGAACCTCAGTTTCTCCGGCGGGAAAGATAAACTGGTAGACCGAATGATCAAAAAAGCACTTACTGCAGGCATCCGTGTCGTCGCCGCCTGTGGGAACAATGCAAGCAAAAAACCACGCTACCCAGCAGCCATCTCCGATGTACTCGCCGTCACCGCCGTTGACCACTTAAAGCGCCCCTACAAAAATGCCAATACCGGCAAATATATTGACGTGGCAGCGCCAGGAGTCGGAGTATTAACAACCGCACCCGGCGACCGATACCAGCTCTCTTCCGGTACCTCCCTGGCTGCGGCCAATGTTTCAGGGAGCCTGGCCTTGTTACTGGCAAAAAAGAAAAATATCGGTAGAGACATACTCAACAGCACTGCTGTTGATCTGGGTGCCCCCGGTCATGATACCCGCTATGGCGATGGGCTGATCAATGTATTAAGTGCTATCAGGGAAGTCACCCGTTAATAAAAAACCTCCTTATCAGCAAACCAGAAAAAAGTTTCCTCCGATCAACCGCGTCAAAGTTGCAAGTTTCCCGTATAGGCATACAATGCCGCTCTCTTGATCAGATAATCCTTGTGCCATGAGTGTAAAACCACCTATCCGGGAAATCCCCTATAACTACACCTCTTTTTCTGACCGTGAAATTGTTTTGCGCCTACTGGGGAAGCGTGCCTGGACAATTCTGGAACAACTGCGAAATAAACGCAGTACCGGATTATCCGCACACATGCTACTGGAAATGCTGGGTGACATGTGGATTGTCAAGCGCAACCCCTATATTCAGGATGACCTGCTTAACAATGAAAAGCGCCTGCAATCGTTAATTGCCACCCTGCAAGAACGTATTGAGCGCATTCGCAGCCGCGCTGCTGGCAACCCTCTAACACTGGAACTCATTGATATTGTGGCGCAGTCGGTTAATGACTTTGCCAGCGGGTTCCCACCCTGTAAGCGTCTGCGTCGTCACGCCCTGAAAGCCTTTGCCGCCATCACCGCGAAGGACAATATCAGCTTCGACGGGCTGGCGCGAGTCTCTCATGTCACCGACGCAACAGACTGGCGGGTAGAGCTACCTTTTGTAGTACTCACACCTGATACTGAAGAAGAAATTGCAGAGCTCGTACAGGCCAGTATCAAGCTGGGCTTAACCGTTATTCCCCGCGGTGGCGGAACAGGCTACACCGGTGGTGCAATTCCCCTGCATGCCCATAGCGTAGTGATCAATACCGAAAAACTGGAACATTTATCCAGCATCAATTACCGCGATGACCTTGTAGCGGGTCACACCATTCCTGTGGTGCGCTGTGGTGCGGGTGTCGTGACCCGGCGTGTCTCCGAACTGGCTGAGTTGCACGGGCTAGTGTTCGCTGTTGACCCCACCTCACAGGATGCCTCGACCATCGGTGGCAATGTCGCCATGAATGCCGGCGGAAAAAAGGCCGTACTCTGGGGGACGACACTGGATAACCTCGTCTCCTGGCGCATGGTGACCCCAGATGCAAACTGGCTGGAAGTGCATCGACTGAATCACAATCTGGGGAAAATCCACGAACAGGAGAACGTCACTTTTGCCATAAAGCGCTACCAGCAAGATGGCACCACACCTATCGGTGACACAGAGATTCTGGAATTTAACGGGCAGTTCTTCCGCAAAACCGGGTTGGGAAAAGATGTCACTGACAAGTTCCTTGGAGGACTGCCAGGGATACAAAAAGAAGGCTGTGACGGCCTGATTACATCAGCAGAATTCATCCTGCACCGTATGCCAGAAAAAATACGTACCGTCTGCATGGAATTTTACGGTACAGATTTGCATGAGGCTGTACCCGCTATTGTCGAAGTCAAGGACTATCTGGACACGAACCCGAATGTCATGCTGTCAGGACTGGAACACCTGGATGAACGCTATGTCAAGGCCGTCAGTTACACCCCAAAAAGCTCCCGTGGCATGATGCCCAAAATGGTATTGATTGCGGATATCGTGGGTGATAGCGAGCAACAGGTAGCTGCTGCAACCTCCAAAGTCGTTAAACTGGCACAAGCCAGACAGGCTGAAGGCTTTATTGCTATCAGCCCGGAAGCACGGCGATTGTTCTGGCTCGACCGAGCACGCACTGCTGCCATAGCTGCCCACACGAATGCCTTTAAAATTAACGAAGATGTCGTCATTCCACTACATAACCTTGCCGCCTACAGTGAAGGTATTGAACGTATTAATATCCGCCTGTCCATACAAAACAAGCTTCGTCTGATAGAACACTTATTAGCAACCTTGCAAGGGGATTTACCCGAACTGCGCCAATTACCCGATTATGAAAGCAGTGCGGAAAGTGACGCCTTGCTTGCTGCCAAACTCAAAGCCGCCTGCACACATCTACTGGAAGTACAGACCCGTTGGCAATCTATTCTGGAGAATTTTGATACACCGGCCACGGCCTGTACAGAATGGCTGGATGAAGCCAGCCTGGGCGCCATACGCGAGGGTGATCTGCTGATTCATCTACTCTTGCGGCGTGATTTACGCATCTCCTATCACCAGCAAATTCGCCAGCCTATCAATGAAATATTTGTCGGCAGGGACATGACACCACTGTGCGAAAAAATGACCGACATTCACAACAAGGTACTCTCCAGCCGCCTGTTTATTGCCCTGCATATGCATGCTGGTGACGGCAATGTGCATACCAACATACCGGTCAATTCCAATGACTACAAGATGATGCACGCCGCTGAGGCTATTGTCGATGAAGTCATGGCGCTGGCAATATCACTGGATGGTGTAATTTCAGGTGAGCATGGGATTGGACTGACCAAGATTCAGTATCAGGATGAAAACACCATTCTGGCATTTGCAGAATATAAACAACGTATTGACCCCAATGGACACTTTAACCGTGACAAACTCATGCCAGGGTCGGGGCTACAGGATGCCTATACCCCGTCATTGCGCCTGGTTGAACGTGAAGCCCTGCTGCTAGAGCACAATGCACTCGGCGCACTCAATGATGATATTAAGGACTGTCTGCGCTGTGGTAAATGCAAACCTGTCTGCAATACACATATACCCCGTGCCAACCTGCTGTATTCCCCCCGTAACAAAATCCTCGCTACAGGTTTGATGATTGAGGCATTCATGTATGAGGAGCAAACCCAGCGCGGTATTTCACTACGACATTTTGCCGAAATGAATGATGTAGCAGATCACTGTACCGTCTGCCACAAGTGCCTCAATCCCTGCCCGGTGAATATTGATTTTGGGGATGTTTCGGTACGAATGCGTGAGATTCTGCGTAGTCGTGGCAAAAAGAAAACCAATGTGGTGACCTGGGCATCCATGAACTTCCTGAATATTACGGATCCCCGTACCATCAAGGTGATGCGGACAGCCCTGATACAATGGGGTTATAAAGCCCAGCGCATGGGTCACTATACGTTCAGGAAACTGGGCTGGCTAAAACGTAACAAAACCCGGCGACCCACTGCAACGACGGGCAAGCCGGCGATGCAGGAATACGTCATACAGTTTGTCAAGAACCCGCTACCCAGGCATGTTCCGGCTAAAACAACACGCGCCTTGCTCGGACTGGAAGACAATAAAGTCGTCCCCATATTTAACAGCAAGCAGCAGGAGGGCAAAGCAGAAGCGGTATTTTACTTCCCTGGCTGTGGTTCGGAGCGCCTGTTCAGCCAGGTAGGTATGGCAACACTTGCCATGTTGTACAAAGCAGGGGCTACCACTGTTTTGCCACCCGGCTACCTCTGCTGTGGCTACCCGCAAAATGCAGCAGGAGATACCGAAAAAGGTACACAAATTTCCACTGAAAACCGGGTATTATTCCACCGTATTGCACACGCCCTGCGCTACCTTGATATCAAAACAGTCATTGTCTCCTGCGGTACCTGTATGGATCAGTTGCTAAAATACGAATTTGAGAAAATCTTCCCCGGCTGCCGCTTGCTGGATATTCACGAATACCTGCTGGAAAAAAACATCAAACTGGATGGTGCTTCCGGTGTGCAGTATCTTTACCACGACCCCTGCCACTCCCCCATCAAAACGGCCTCACCCATTAAGGTGACTTCCAAAATCATGGGGAAAACAGTAATCCAGACAGACCGCTGCTGTGGCGAAGCCGGTACTTTTGCAGTCAGCCGTCCTGATATTGCCAGCCAGCTCCGTTTCCGCAAGGAAGAAGAAATTCGCAAAGGCATCGAGGCACATACGGGTGCTGAGAAGGCCGTTCACGGTAATGTCAAAATGCTGACATCCTGCCCGGCCTGTCAACAGGGGCTATCACGCTATGCTGATAACACAGGTATCGAAACCGATTATATCGTGGTAGAAATGGCCAATGAATTACTCGGCAAGGACTGGCAAGCACACTTCATTGCCCAGGCTACCCAAAGTGGCATAGAAAAAGTCTTGCTATAAAAGCGATAGAAACTGATACAGGCTCAATCACACAATAAACCAGGAGAACATAATGGCAGATTCCCCCTTTATCATTAACGTCACCAGTGAAAACTTTCATGACATTGTCATTCAGGGATCAATGGATCATCTCGTACTGGTTGATTTCTGGGCTGACTGGTGTGCGCCCTGCAAAATGTTGTTACCTGTTCTTAGCCAACTGGCTGAGGAATACGGAGGCTCGTTTATACTGGCAAAGGTCAACTCCGATGAACAGCAGGAGCTGGCTCTGCAATACGGTGTACGCAGCCTGCCCACCGTAAAGTTCTTCAAGCAGGGACAGATTATCGATGAATTTATGGGTGCACAGGCTGAGCCACAGATTCGCGAATTGCTGGAGCAGCATATTGAACGAGAATCAGATCACTTACATCGCCAGGCCATGTTATTGCTGGATCAGGGTAATATCACTGAAGCAATCGACGTACTGGAACAAGCGAATGAAACTGATCCAGGACGTGTCATTATCATTGCGGATCTCGCCCGTCTGTATCTACAGCAAGAGCAAGCGGAACAGGCACACACCCTGCTCAACACTCTGTCCCCCGCTGACAGGGAGAGGCCGGAAATCAGTAGTCTACTTACCACTATAGAACTGGCGCAAGAAGTAGATAAGCTGCCGAGCGAGGAGACACTGTTACAGGAAATCGAGTCTGACAGTGCCAATCTGGAGGCTCGCTACCAGCTGGCTACGCTTAAAATCAGCGAGGGTGAGTATGAAGCAGGTATTCAGCAGCTTCTGGAGATCATGAAACGCGATCAACGGTTTAATGACGGCGCTGCACAGGAAATGCTATTAAAGACATTTGATATGCTGGGAAACAGCCCCCTCGTTGCCCAGTACCGGCGAAAAATGTTTACTATTTTACATTGACTGTCATTAATCAAGTCCCGATCGTTTCGCTGAGGCTGAAATTCGTCACTGCTCAGCTTGCCCTCGTATTGCTCAAGAGCAAGGCGAAAGCACACAGTTTTATGAGCATAAATGAGTGCTTTCAAAATTTCCGCGTCCTGCTCTCGCTTCTCACCTACATCCCTGTAGGCAACACAGCTATTGGACAACACGGTAAATTGAGTAGTTACAGATAGAGCAACAAGAGCCCTGCCAGCACCATCAGGGCTCCAGATTGTACCGTCAGGACTTTTTTAAACCCATTCGGCACGAAGGCATCCAGCGCAGCAACAAGATGGCGCAAGATGCCAATCAACAGGCTACTCACCCCAGCCAAAATAAGCAAAACACCGATAGATTTCAACAAATTAACCATACTCTGTACAACACCGGAGCTAACCGTTTAATTCTCGCCTGGTTTTATCAGCGGCGGCTACAGACTCAATCAGGTGGCAAACGGAGTTGCCATCCGGTACGCCATCCGGCATGTCCGACCATTGCAGCAAAGCCTTTTCCATCCGGTCTTGCAACGCCTTGAGTTCTTGTAACTGTCGGCGGTTTTCCTTAATCCTGCGCTGTAAAATTTCACGCACCCGGGGACAGGGAGAATGCCCTTCATTTCTATCCTGCATAATATCCTGAATTTCATGCAGGGTATAACCCAGCGCCTTGGCCTGACGAATAAAGCGTAACCAGTTGACTTCGCTTGTCTGATATAAACGATAACCATTGTCCGGATTTCGCATCGGTTTCAATAATCCCATGCGGGTATAGTACCGCACCGCGTGCGGTGTCGCTCCGGACTCCTTTGCTAGCTCTGCTACTGTCATCATAATGATTTCCTCGCATTATCATCCGTAAACCGCGACCCACTTTTTCGCTCCCCATACACTTATACACATTGTCGGGTTGTAGCTGCATCATATAACCCCGGAGGCTATCCGAGATATAGAAGCGTAGCGAAAATCACAGGAACATTATAGGCTCAGATTATGATGCTCACGAGATTTGCAGTGGCTTCTTATGTTCCCGGACAGGCTCCCAGGTTCAGAGTAAATCTTTTTTTCTGCGTTCAAACTCTTCATGGTCGAGTTCACCACGAGCATAGCGCTCTCTGAGGATCTCCAGAGCGGATTTTTGCTGATTGGCCGAGGTAGTACCTGAAGTTACTGCTTTTACCACCCAGATAATGGCGAGAATCAGCAGTATCCAGAATATCCACATAAACCCACCTCCAAACCAGTGTCCGTCATACATCATTCTATCCTCCTGAAAACTTTCTTCTACCCAGGCAGCTTTTCTGAATAACAGCTATTTAGCTTTCTGCAATTCAACCAGCTCTTTCAATAGTGCTTCAATGTTGGCCAAACGAGTTTCCATATTTTTCATGTGATTCTTCATCATAGCCTGCTTTTTCTGCATCATTTGCATCATCGGCATGCCTCCCTGATTACCACCCATCATCGGCATACCGCCCTGGTTGCCACCCATCATCATGGGCATGCCTCCCTGGCCACCACCCATCATCGGCATACCGCCTTGCCTGTTACCACCCATCATCGGCATACCACCTTGCCTGTTACCACCCATCATCGGCATACCACCTTGCCTGTTACCGCCCATCATCGGCATACCACCTTGCCTGTTACCACCCATCATCGGCATACCACCTTGCCTGTTACCACCCATCATCGGCATACCGCCTTGCCTGTTACCGTCCATCATCGGCATACCACCTTGCCTGTTACCGCCCATCATCGGCATACCGCCTTGCTTATTGCTGGCCGCCATGGGCTTTGCTTCTTTTGTGGTGGCTGTAGGCGCTGCTTTTGGAGTATGTGTCATGGGCATGGATTGACTGGCTGTCTCTGTTGCAGGAGCTGTAGCGGCTTTATCTTCCGCCTGTATCACAGATGATACAGACGTAAGTGCTACCAATGTTGATACAGCAATCATTGTTTGAATTTTCATGGATTAATCTCCTTATTTAATTTAGTTTTAAACCTACCGATAATAAGTGTCACTTCCAGGACACGCATAAAATTTTCCTATTCTACCCTTTCACTTCACCACCTAATGCATCTCTCACACGAACTAGACGCTGCCTGGCTTCTTTGGCTACGGTGGCAACACTTTCATTATCAACAAATCCTAATACTGCATCAGGATCCATAAATGCAACCGTCATCTTCCCGTTCTCTTCTTCACGTACCAGCACATTACAAGGTAGCAATAAGCCAATATCAGGTTCGGCTTCGAGCGCCTGGTGCGCCAGCGGAGGGTTACAGGCACCAAGAATTTTATAGGGACGCAAATCAAGATCGAGCTTCTTTTTCAGTGTTGCCTGAACATCAATTTCTGTAAGCACCCCAAAGCCTTCTTCCTGCAAGGCAGCCACTACTTTTTGTTCAATCGTATCAAAATCACCTTCAAGCTGTGTTGAAAAACTGTACATTATTTTTCTCCTTTATCTGTCTTTTAATATCTGTCTTTCGTCTATCCATTTATTCACGCTTCAAGCCTATAATCTATAGTACAAAAAACATTAAACAACCGTGAATTGTCCCATCATACCCTGATCCTCATGTTCCAGATTATGACAATGATACATATAAGGGTTTTGGCTATCCGCATAATAACGGAACGGCACCAGTATCCTGACCACTTCGTCAGGGTTCACCAAGATGGTGTCTTTCAAGCCCCTCTCATGTGCGTAAGGGGGTCGCCCATTACGATCAAGCACCTGGAACTGGACATTATGAACATGGAAAGGGTGGGGCAACATGGAAGAGTTGCTAACTTCCCAAATTTCAGTACTACCCCGCTTAACACTAAAATCAATACGCTGTCTATCAAAAGAGCGACCATTAATAGTAAAGCCATCATGGCGACTACCTCCTCCCATCATTCCCATACCGCCCATCATCGCCATATTCATCTTCATGGGACGAGTCACAACGGCATTGGTGACACTTAATGGTGCAGGATGCAATAACACCCCTGGAATACGGTAGCTGGAGCTTTCTGCTTGTCGGGGATCAATCTGCATAATAGCGAACTCTCGGTCATTGTTCATGCGATTCATCATCATTCCCATCATCCCTGTCGTCTGGATAGCACCTTTCAGTGTTTTTAAAATAACGGGGCTTCGATCCGACAAGTCGACCAGTACTTCTGCCCGTTCACCGGGTGCCAAACGGATACGGTTCATACGCACCGGGGAAGCTAACAGGCCACAGTCGCCGGCAATCACATAAAAGGGTCGGTGATCATGGAAAGCCAGGTTATAAATACGGGCATTTGATCCATTTAACAGACGCAACCGTATAAGTGTCTTTTGGGCTTTTAAAGTAGGTGTTACTACACCATTGATGAGCAGGGTATCACCATGCATGCCCTGCATACGCTCTGGCATCATGCCAAGATAACGAAACTCACCATTACGCTGGAATGCCCGATCCTGAATCACCACAGGCAGATCATCCACACCGTATGTTGTCGGCAGGCTCTGCCGGGAAGTATTCTCATCATCTATATAGAACAACCCTGCCATCCCCTTATAGACCTGCTCCCCGGTGCCATGATATTGATGTGAGTGATACCATAAAGTAGATGCAGGCTGACGGATCTGAAAAGTGGCATTCCAGGTTTTTCCACTGGCGATTCGCTGATGCGGGCCACCATCTGCGACCGCAGGCAAAGTAAAACCATGCCAGTGCAAAGTGGACTCTTCACCGATTCGGTTTTGTACATTCAAACTTACCGTATCACCACGTTTTGCTCGCAGAACAGGCCCCAGATAAGGACTATTGATACCCAGGGTTGAAGTGGCAACCCCAGGAAAAAATGACATCTTCCCGCGCTGCATGGTCAGATTAAATGTCACCTGGTTGCCTTGCCGCTTTCCATTATCAAGCGGCGGCAATGCATAAGCATTACTGAATGAACTGACTTTTTCTTTAGCCAGCAAAGAGGCGCTCAGCGGCGGTAACAATAATCCCGCAGCACCTGCACCAAATATTTGAACAAATTTTCTTCTGGAACAGGACATGTTGATACTCTCTTGTGTCAAGTGGGCATAGACCCAGCTATTTCGATCTTTTTACAATGTCGTATTGAGTGTAAAACCTGTGCCTTACACACAGGTCAAGGTTATTTTTCCAAAGTCTCCTTCAGGATTGGTAATGGTTGACATCGATCACATCATAAATGAAAATAAATCTCATTTAGATATAAAACAAGGCAGGGCACTGATGCAACCATACACATCTTCCTCTTTTTTCCATCAACCCGTCACATCCCTGCTTTGCTTGCTGCTCGTCTCATTACTGGCAATTACTCCTGTCCATGCGGTAGAGACATCACAACGCCTGATTCAAATGCTGGACTATATTGGGGTCGATTACCCTCAAACGGTGCATAACGGCGAAATAGCTGATCCCGTGGAATACGCTGAAATGCAGGAATTTTCTGGAGAAGTGAGCAAACTTTTGAGCCAACTACCAGACCATCCACAAAAAGCAACCCTGCTTGCCCTTGCACAACAACTTAAACAAGGGGTGGAACAACGACTCGCCGGAGAAGCCCTGGCACAGCAAGCAACTGCATTAAAGCAAAAGCTGATCAATACCTATGCAATACCCGTAGGCCCCGAGCATGCTCCCGACCAGTCTGGAGTCGCCAAACTCTTCAAAAGCCAGTGCGCTTCCTGTCACGGCATAACAGGCAAGGGTGATGGCCCACTAGCCACAACACTTAATCCGCCCCCCAGTAACTTCCACGATATGCAGCGACAATATCACCGCAGCGTTTATGACCTGTATAACACCATCAGCCTTGGCGTTACAGGAACACCCATGCCAGCTTTTGAGCAACTTACCGAACAACAACGCTGGGCGTTAGCGTTTTATATTAGTCGCTTTTCTGCAACACAAGATCAACGTGAAAAAGGTAAAGCACTCTGGCAACAGGGCAAACTACACAGTCTGTTCAGTTCCCTGCCCAGGCTGACCGGCAGCTCCTATGCTACGGCCGGGGCAGGAGCCATCACTCAACAGCTGGACGAGTCACAGGGCGCTGCCGTCCTGAGTTATTTGCGTGAGCATCCGGAAGAGCTGGATATTAGCGATCATGTAGCCCTGGATAAAAGTATTGAGCTACTGGAAATCGCTGTGGAAAAAGCCCGCCAGGGTAATGCCAACGCCGCCCATACAGCAGCTCTTTCGGCCTATCTCGATGGTTTCGAGCTGGCTGAACCCTCTCTGGCGGTCGTAGACAGCACCCTGAAGAAGCAGATAGAGGCAGAAATGATTACTTTCCGCGAACTGGCACGTAACGCCCAGGTCGTACAGATGGAGAATACCCAGAAAACACTACTTACACTACTGCATCAAGCAAAAACCGTATTAAATACAACCCGCATGTCATCAAGCTCCGCCTTCTTTGGCTCCTTCATTATTTTATTGCGCGAAGGGGTGGAAGCGATCCTGGTACTGGCTGCTATCATGGCAGCTTTAATAAAAACAGGTCGCCGAGAGGCTATCAAGTATATCCATGCGGGATGGATCGGAGCCGTGATCGCCGGTATCTTTACCTGGTGGATTGCTGAAAACCTGATCTCCATTAGTGGTGCCAGCCGAGAAATAACCGAGGGAATTGCTGCGCTACTAGCAGCCGCCATTCTGATCTATGTCGGCTTTTGGTTACATAATGCCAGCAATAGCCAGCGCTGGCAGAAGTTTGTCCAGCATAAAGTCAACAGTGCAATGGAGGATCGCACCCTGTGGATACTGGCTACCGTGTCTTTTGTTGCTGTCTACCGGGAAATGTTTGAAACCGTACTGTTTTACCAGGCAATGTGGGTTCAGGTAGAAACAGGCTCACAACAACCATTTCTAATGGGCATCGTGACCGCAATCACCCTGTTAGTCATTATTGCAGTATTGGTTTTCCGGGTAGGCACCCGATTACCCATTAAACAATTCTTTCAGATTAATGCAATCCTCCTGTTTATTCTGGCAGTCATCTTTACCGGACAGGGTGTCTCCGCACTACAGGAAGCTGGCATGATCCCCGCAAAATTAATTACTTTCCCCAGTATTGAAATCCTGGGGATATATCCCACCGTGCAGGGTTTGGGGCTACAGTTTGCGGTACTTATTCTGGGTATCGGTTTAATGCTATATCATAGAAAAGAAAAACAGCGGCAGCGACAGACATAGGCTCGGAATAAATGTGATGGAACACTGAAGACCGGAGATACCCTCTGATAAATCCGATATATTAAGGAACCTCTGATCAAGTCCCAATCGTCTTCCTGAGGCTGAAATATCGCCATTTTTTCGCTATAAAAGTGACCCATAGAATGACTATTGCTAACTTTTCTATCAAAAAACTGACGAATTTCATCTTACAGGAAATTCGACCGGACTGAATCAGAGTCTCCTTAAGGAGACTCTTGAGTGCCTTGTTAAAAGTGGGTCAATAAGTATGCATATTGATGATATTATATCCAATAGAGGCTATTCGTGCTATAGAAAGCAGCAGTTAATCCGAATACAACAGCATAATAAAAATTTCAAGCTATACTCCCGAGGAGCTATTAGGTCAATTTTCAATGCCATGGCAACTGATTGATTGTAATGAGATAGTCTTCTTAATACATACTTATAAACAGGATATATATCTTGAAATATTTACATTTATTAACCGGCTTAAGGGGACTCGCCGCACTCATTGTTTTTATTGCACATTCCGCTGACAAGGGCCATATTCCCAAGATATTTGGCTGGGGCTTTGGTCAAATTGGGGTTATGCTGTTTTTCATTCTCAGCGGCTTTTTGATGTCACATCTATACATTCAGAAAGAAGCAAACTATAGCAATATACGTCGTTATGCTTTAGCCCGGATTGCCAGGGTTATTCCATTATTTCTGGCAGCTCTTATCATTTCCTATATCATCTCCAATTATTTTTATACCGGTTTTGCTTATAACTTTCAGGATCCAGGCCAGTTTCTGCGAGCCTTGTTTTTTATTCATGCCCCCTATGTCTTTTGGACAATACCGGTAGAAATCCAGTTCTATTTTGTCTTCGTTATCTTTTGGTGGCTATACCAGAAACATGTTAATGCATGGATACTCGGGGGGTTTATCGTACTCACACTTCTCCCTTCTGCAATCTTTTATGAGCTATATCGTAAACTGCCTGAGGTCTTCTCCGCCTATTCCTACGCATTTTTCATCGGGGTAATTACCGCATTATTATATCGCCACCTTAAAGAAAACAGGAAACTCAAAAAGCTTGCCGACTGGGCTGGCCTGCCTTTCGCCATTTTACTATTTGTGAATATGCCAGAACTGCGTCTGGAGCTCGGCCTGACCTTTAGTGAAAATGTATACCTTCGCACCTGGGCTGACCCTGTAAGCTGGGTTATCATCTATGGCCTGTTCGTTTCAGCTTTATTCAACTCGAAAAGTTTATCATTTTTGGCCTGGCGACCCTTCGTCTTTATCGGCGAAATTTCATATGGCATCTACCTGCTTCACTACCCCTTCCTGCAACATATCAATTTTGTACCGTTAGGATCAGCTGGAAACGTGCTGATATCGCTCGGCCTAACGATTACACTGGCTTATTTATCTTTCAGGTTCTTTGAAAAACCTGTTGCACTGTATATTAGGAATACCCGCTGGTTTGAAAAAAAAATAATTGCCAGACAACAAAAGCAGTCGAACAGCTAGGCAGCAGTAAAACAGTATCGCATTGACCTCAGGCGCTTATCCGAGGGCAGGAAACGGGCGGAAATTCACAGAAACATTATAAGCTGGATTTATTGAATAGAGCTGTGTTCATAGTGCTTTGTATGCCTTTGAACGGGCAACCTCATCTCCTTGAAGTAACGCCTGTCACTAGCGGCACGCTGCCTGACATCTTCCATAGTGACACCGGGGTTTATATATAAACCGGGAACCGCACCTGTTGCCACCAGGGTCTTGTCGTCAGGTGCTCCAGGATCCAGCTCATAGGAGAACTTGAGAAAATCGATCGTAACAACATTATAAAAAGCCGTTAGGAACAAAGCTATATACAAGTTCCGTCGGTACTTTAACAAGAAGGGATACAATGTTACCATCAACATAAAAGCGGGCAGGAGAAAAGAAGTTTGTATCGGAATCTTAAGAAACTTCAGTTGTTCCACAACAATCGCCAATACCACGACATACAGTAATATCGAACGCTTAAGCTGGATCTTTCGGGTTAACAGGTTGTAACCAGTGACCGCCACAAGAAACAGGGCTAATGGCAACCCCAAAAAAGCAATGTTCTTGTATATAAACCGTGTGACATAACCCACCCAGTCATAACCCTGAATGTAATATCCAAAAAACTTAAAACTGTAGTCTGAAGCAATATAAACAGGCACATAAAAAAGGATTGTTATCAGCAAGGCCATACAGCCTGTCGCAAAAATTTTCCAGAACCGTTTCTTGTCAAGCGGGTAGTTTATCGCCAGAAAATAAACAAAAACAAAACCCACCACCAGTGCATTAGCCATCCGTGATGACAAGGCCAGGGCAAAAACCAGCGCTGCTATACGATAATTTCCCCTGTCAAGCAGAAAAATCCCCAGTAACAAAAAAAACAGTCCGTAGATATAATCCATGGATGAGGTCGCAGCCAGGATAAAGTACGGGTTTAACCCCACTATCAGGGTTAATATCAGGCTAATATCACGCTCAAAAACCTTGCAAAGGAAAGAATAGAAGAGGTATAAAACAGACACTCCCATGATGACACTGAAGAAATTCGACAAATAGTGTCCGCCATAAAGAGAGGAAATGCCGATCACGATCTCCGGTAACAGGTACCCCTGAAAGCGTGACGGGTTATATTCATGATTGAGGTACAAATCTTGCCCTGTTCGCAGAATCCGGTAAACATCATCATCAGTACCATAGCCCGAAAAGCTGATTAACAGATAATAAATAAACAAGAGGGCAAGAGAAATCCAAAATCCCGGAAATTGCTTTTGTTGTGTCATATTTTATCCCCCTATTGATATTTAAATGAGCTAACCAGGCGGCGGGCCCATTTATTCTCCCTATACTACGGACTCAAATATTCACATTCCGAACCCATTCTGAAAAACTTTATAAGCAGCTAAAATGCCACTAGACACCCTTATTCTGCCTGAACGACTAATACAATAAAAAGCGCTTACTTTCTTTCCTGTACTGACAGGAAAGCAGGAGAATAGGGTTTGCAGTCGCTGCTCAACTCCCAAACGATTCAATCAGGAACCTGAATAAGTCTGGCCGAAATTTCTGAGCGATAGAATTTATCAGTTTTTTGATAGAAAAGTTAGCAACAACCGCAGCTATTGGCCACTTTTATAGCATAGTGAAAAAATGGCGATATTTCAGCCTCAGGAAGACGATTGGAACCTGATCAGTTCCTTAAACCGTTTCCGGGCTCATTCCTTTCTTGATAACCGGGTGTATCCGCTTTTGCATATCACGAAAAACTTTGGGGGAGGCCGCAACAATATCACCTGTTTCAAGGTGGGTATCTCCCCCCAGCATATCACCAATCAATCCACCAGCCTCCTGTACCAGAAGTACTCCTGCTGCAATATCCCATTGATTCAGACCAAACTCCCAGAAACCATCATAACGACCTGCCGCTACATAGGCCAGATCCAGCGCAGCGGAACCAGGCCGTCGAATACCTGCTGTGTCTGGAACCAGTACTTTCAGTGTTTCCAGATAGAGCGTCATATCCTGGCTGGCTTTATACGGAATACCTGTTACCAGCAAGGCATTGTCAATAGAGCGCCGGGGTGAAACACGAATACGCTTGTTGTTTAGCATTGCACCCTGCCCTCTGGATGCAGTAAACAAATCCCCTTTTGCGGGATCATAAACAACTGACTGGTACAGTTTACCTTCACGTAACAAGGCAATAGAAACAGCATACTGAGGGATACCATACAGATAATTCGTTGTTCCATCCAGTGGGTCAATCACCCATTCAAATACCGAGTCACCCAGGTGTCGCCCCGATTCTTCAGCTAGGATAGAATGATCGCGATAAGCATAGCGAATGGTATCTATAATTGCTGCCTCAGCCATTTTGTCAACCTGACTCACAAAGTCACTTTGCTCTTTTTCCTGTATATCCAGTTGATCAACGCGGTCAGAGTAGCGGGAAATAATATCACCTGCTTTACGTGCTGCGGTTACCGCGGTATTAAGCATGGGATGCATAAAGTAGATACCTGTTCGAGGGTTATCATGAAACCCGATAAAATATAGCCGCGAAGGATAGCAGATAATGAGCCTTAACAATATACGCATTGTATTAATAGAAACCTCACACCCTGGCAATATTGGTTCAGTAGCCAGAGCCATGCTCACCATGGGAATAACGGATCTTTGCCTGGTTAACCCCCGACACTTCCCTGACAAACAAGCAACTATCATGGCCTCAGGAGCAGAGCACATTCTGCAACAGGCACGTATTGTTTCCAGCGTACAAGATGCTATTGCAGATTGCACACTCGTAATCGGTACCAGTGCCCGCGAACAGCGCTCTGTACCATGGCCATTAATGAGCGCAAGAGAAGCTGGAACCTTTATCGCAGAACACTCAACAACGGGAAAAACAGCAATCCTGTTTGGTCGTGAAAGCTCGGGTCTCACCAATAAAGAACTGGAAAGCTGTCAGTACCTGCTTTCCATTCCGGTAAATCCTGACTTCCGCTCCCTGAATATTGCTTCCGCCGTCCAGGTCATCGCTTACGAATGTGCCGTTGCGCTTGAGCAACAACCGGTCAATACCCAACAACGGCGCGAACTGGCAACAGCCAAAGACATGCAGAATTATTATCGACATCTGGAAAAAACACTGATTGATATTCGCTATATGGATCCTGACAAACCACGCTTACTTATGCGAAAGCTGCGTTGCCTCTACGGACGCATCCAACTCACAAAATCAGAGGTCAACCTGTTAAGGGGAATCTTGTCTGCCGCCCAGGGAATTAAATTTATCCCCAGAAATCAACGCAAGCCAGCAGACGATACCAGGAGCCTGTCCGAGGACTAAGAATGAAAGATACAAGAAACTCCTTTTACTTTATATAAAGGTATCAACCAGCAACTGGATCAGGTGGTCAACGACTGGATCAACCAGACCTAAAACAACAACCCCATCCGGCATGCGATTCACTCTATCCAGCGTACCTTGCCACTGTGGCAAGCTGGCCGCTACTAGCGCTGCGGCCTGTTTTTTTGTGTCAGGCGACATCCCTTGCATCTTCTTGCCAAGCCTGGCTATCACGGAGATTTCTCGCTTTAGCTGAACCCGTTGCAGCCTGGCCGTTTGTTCATCACTAATAGCCCCAAGTTGACGGGTAACTCGAGAGAGAATGCCCTGTAACTCATGCAAAGCGGCTATTTCGGAGGGTGCCAGCTTATCAACATTTAGCGTCACTTCCGAGGCCGCTTGTGTCCCGGGAAGTGACATGGGGTTTCGTGCAGATGTTGATATCCAGTGGTATACAAAAAAAACCACCAGCGGCACCAACAACGCGGGTAAAATCAGGGAAGGAAAGAAGCGGGTTAGCAAGGAGAGCCTCTTTTCCCGTGCCACCGGAGGTTGTTCGTGAAACCTGTCCGGATGGGACTCTTCGCTCGCTACAGTGAGCTTCTCTCGGTATTGATGGTCGGTGCCAAAGATGATGGGCAAGGCATCTGTAATTATTTCTCTCTGGCTCGCCAGTAAATGGGTGACCCCCGCAGAGTTGAGCTTTTTACTGTGACTGAGTTTACGCTTGATCACCGCCAGAAGAATCGGCATTTGAATACCCAGCAGCGATGTAGCAACCTGTTGACTTAAACCGCTACTCGTTGCAATGTGCCCACTTAAACGATCAATCCCTCTCCCCCCCAGCAACGATCGCAACACAGACAAGCCAGAGCGCGCCAATGCCTTGTGGTTATCACCCATTAATTCGTCGGACAGATGTTCAAGGATAGTTTCATCCTGCTGACGCACTGATTGCAACAAGGCTTCTGCGCCTAATTTACTGGCTGTTACTTTCACCAAACTATCAAGCAAGCCAGGTATCGTATTATCAACAGCGACTTGCAGCGGGCCCGTAGCTTCATGGAATGCACGCGCAATCGAGCCTACTACTTCTGGAGTCATAATGCCCTCAATCTTATTGATCAGGTTAACAGCCATCATTACATCCTTGTTTTTGTGGTCAGCCAGCCCTTTAGAGTACCCGTCTGAAAGTATGGCGATAATATAACTCGCTGAGGAGTTACGCAGTCATTACAACTTTCAAACGAAGGAAAGGGTAAGAGGTTTACCCGAGAGACAACAGGGAGATGTAAAGCAGAGCCGTTAAGACGACGCTAGACGTGAGACTTTAATCGCCATTGGCAGGACTAAACTATCGTTATTCGTTCAATAACCAGATAGTATTGAACAGTGCCCGAGAAGGATAGCAGGAATCAGCCTGAACCTGTTATCAATCCAGATTCAGGCTGGAAGATCAACTGTCTTCCGAGGAGCTGTCCACAGTATCCAGCATTTTTTTCAATTCGCCATTTTCATGCAGCTCCAGTGTAATATCATGCCCACCAATCAATTCACCATTGATATAGACCTGGGGAAATGTTGGCCAGTTCTGGTAACGGGGAAGGTTCTGAAAAATCTCCGGATCTTCAAGCACATTGACATAGGCAAAGGGCTTACCATAAGACAACAGGACCTCAGATGTCCGGCTGGAAAAGCCACACTGTGGCAGCTTTGGGGTTCCTTTCATAAAAATGATGACAGGGTTTTCTTTTACAGCCTGATCAATTCGTTCCATTACATCCATCGTTTCTACCTTATATTCGTAAGTTACGGGGTACAGGACGTTCTCTTTCACCGTCCTCTATGAGAATAGGGACTATGATGACGCTTTCAATCAGAAACAGCAAATCATAACAAAGTTTCAAAGGTCACTCTTTTCATGACTCGCATTACCCCCACCTTTTGCTCTTTCGATACCTAATCTGTAATTATTCAGCGCAATGATACGCAAGGTGGTAAGTTATGCTGAATAGTTGCCCTAACCTTTAGTCTCGGGACAGTAAGCTGTGCTAGTATCGCCTCCATGGAAATTACAGGTCACCTGAGAAAAATGAAAGTTGAGCTGAGTCAACCGGTAGATTATTCACTGGTACTCGGCACAGAACGCGTGCCCCTGTCAGCCAGCCTGGGGAAAGACATCTACCTGTCTCATACCGGTAACATTCACTGTATCCACTGTGATCGACCCATAAAGAAAAGCTTTAACCAGGGCTACTGTTTTCCGTGTGTACGCCGTCTCGCACAATGTGATATTTGTATCGTTAAACCTGAACTTTGCCACTACGACGAGGGAACCTGTCGTGAGCCCGAATGGGGTGAAATCCACTGTATGCAACCCCATTATGTCTATCTGGCCAATACCTCCGGAGTCAAGGTCGGCATCACTCGGTATAATCAGATACCTACCCGCTGGATTGATCAGGGTGCCGTTCAGGCACTTCCTGTCATGGAAGTAGAATCACGCTATTTGTCAGGCCTGGCTGAAGTTGAAATCAAGCAACATGTCAGTGACAAAACCCAGTGGCAACGTATGTTAAAAGGTCAAATTGAACCTGTGGATCTGGAAGCCTATCGTAACGAGATTTTTGAACAGGCCGGTGCTGTGTTGCACCAGTTGCAGGAACGCTTTGGGGAAGAAGCAATCCAGCTCCTTGAATATGAAGATGTTGTTAACATCGACTACCCCGTACAACACTTTCCAAAAACAGTCAAACCTCTCAACTTTGATAAGAATCCGGTGGTATCCGGTAAGTTGCAGGGTATTAAGGGACAATATCTGATACTGGATAGCGGTGTTATTAATATCCGCAAGTTTGCAGGCTATGAAGTTCAGCTATCTATTTGATACCTTTTAGAGTCCTGGCGAGATAAGAAAAGAAGATGAAAAAGCGCATACTTTTTCAGACACAGCACCCATTTATGTTATTTTCTCTTCCCCCAAATGTGTGCATTAACCGGTTCCTTTTCACTATCCACAGGGTTTGTTTTCGCCGTCTTTTTCCAGGGTGTGCCGTGAGTTACCCGAGACGCTTTAGCACCCGGTACGTCAATGGCTTCGGTTCTTGCTGTTTCAGACCCATCTCGCACAGTCTTTGGTCGTTGTAACTTTTGTTGCTTCAGACGTTTCTTTTTTGATAATTTCTTTTTTGCTTTTTTTCCTGTCGACTTCCTTTTCTTGCCAGGGGGCGGTAGTGGAGCTACATCACTGGCCTCAAATCCCGCTACCTGCTCACGCTCCAGCCGCAACCCATTACGCTTTTCAATCACTGCAAAATGGGCATACTCATGATGTGCAATGAGCGATATTGCCTGACCTGTTTTTCCAGCTCGCCCGGTACGTCCAATACGGTGGATATAGTCATTGGGTGAACGGGGTAACTCCATATTAATGACACAGTCCAGGGTGGCTATATCCAGGCCTCGCGAGGCAACATCCGTTGCTATCAGTACACGCAGATGCCCGGATTTAAAATCCTGCAACGCCTGCAATCGTTCTTTTTGAGCCTTGTTACCGTGAAGTGCAACAGCCTGGACACCCTGTTCTTGCAACGCAAGAGCTACCTGATCACAGGTTTTCTTGGCACTGCAAAAAACCAGTATCTGCCTCCAGTCATTTTCCGCTAACAAATGCCCCAGCAAAGCGCTTTTTTGATCATGGTTGACTGTTACCACATGCTGATCAATCTGTTGTTCAGTCTGATGATCATGCTTCACAATCACCGGCTGTTTCAAAATCACACGTGCCAGCTCACGAATACTATCAGGGAAGGTTGCGGTAAACAGTAAATTCTGGCGTTTATTTGGCAAACATTTAAAAACAGCTTCCACTTCCTGTTTGAAATGCCTGCTTACCAGGCGATCTGCTTCATCCAGCACCAGGGTATGCACTTTGTTAAAGAACAAGCTGTTTGACAATTCCAGCAGGCGGTGAGGTGTTGCCACCAGGACATCAACACCATTACGCACAGCTTTCATCTGGGCATCTGGCTTAACCCCCCCATATACACTCAAACACTGTATCGCTGGGCGCACATCTTGCGCCAGTTTTTTTATTTCATCCCGTATCTGCACGACCAGTTCACGTGTCGGCACCAGAACCAGGGCACGAACATGTGCGCCTTTGGCAGACCTGCTTCCTTCCTGTTGCCTCTGATCCAGAATTTTTTGTAACAACGGTAGTACAAATGCGGCTGTTTTTCCCGATCCGGTTTCAGCGCTTGCCAGAATATCTCCTCCTGCCAGTATGTTAGGGATAGTATCGTACTGAATAGCGGTGGGCTGCTGATAACCTGCTTTTTTTATGGCTGACAACAGCACGGGAGAAAATCCCATGGACACAAAAGACGGTGGGTTATTTTTCTTCATGGCAGGACAAAATACGGTATGATAAAAACACATTCTAGCCGGAAAGCCTGGCTTCTGATAGCAGTGATTTTCCCGTCAAAGGCAGCTATAAGTTTTTTCTCTGGCCTTTATAAACATTGACAAGTCGCTCAGTCTTGCTACTATTTCGCGGTTATCCCACGCCATCAAACAAAACCCATGAGGAAACTTTTTCTTTCCATTGCTGCGCTGGTGCTCGCGCTCCTTGCTGTTTTTTTCATCTACCAGGTGAGTTTACAACCCGCCACGGTTTCTGAAGGTGAAATCAAACTGGAAAATGGTGCGCGCCTTGTCTGGCAGAACTGCTGGTTCTCCGCACCCGCCTTCGTCCACTGTGCACGTTTTCATACTGCACCGGAACCTGGAAAACAAACCTCGTCCTTTTCCTTGCCAGTGGTAGTGTTACGCTACCAGGGCTTTGACCGCAAAAAAGATCCCGTCATCTATATGGCTGGAGGCCCCGGTTCCGGAGCCGGCCTGGAAGAAAACCAGATTGGTTACTGGTTTAACTGGTTCAGCAAGGCTAATTTGCGCCGCGATATGGTGTTATTTGACCAGCGGGGTACTGGACTCAGTGAGCCCCGGCTGACCTGTCCCGCCTATCATCAAGCTATTCGTGAAGGCTTTATCCATAACATCAGTACCCGGGAAAAAACACGCCGCACCCATGTTGCACTCAAAAGCTGTTACGAAAAAATGAAACAGGAAGGCATACCGGTAGATGAGTTAAGCACCCTGTACAGTGCCGCTGATGTCCGTGACCTCATGGATGCCCTGGGTTATCCTCTCTGGAATTTACAGGGGGTCTCATATAGCACCCGCCTGGCAACAGTCATCGAACAGTTAAACCAGGGCAGAGTACGCAGTATGGTGCTGGATTCTGTCTACCCCGTACAAAAGCACTTCTTTAAAGAGTGGCCCTCGCTATTGGATACCAGCCTGAAAAAAATATTCTCGTTCTGTGACTCCCATGCTGAATGCAAAAGCAGGTACGGCAATATAAAAACAAAGTTCTGGCAAACCATGGAGGACTTAAAAAAAGAACCTCTCAAAATTGATGTTTCTGACCCCAATCTGGCACTGTCTGAAGTCATTTTTAATGATGAAACCTTCATCGACTTCCTGTTTGACAACCAGTATGAGTCGGGAAGTCTGTATGACCTTCCTGCGGTAATTGATGCGTTTAACCAGAGGGATAGTGACCTATTGAAAGATTATGTACACAACTTTCTGCAATCACGCCTGCAAGATTCCGTCAGTGAGATTGTTTTCAGGGCTGTGGAGTGTATTGACAATCCATCAGTGGATGAAGATGAGATGGCAAAAATATATGCCAAATATCCCAAACTTCGCCCCTACCTCTCCGTTGAATACGATGCCTGTACCATCTGGGAAAACAGAACTCAAACGCGTAGCATCCATGAGCTTACCAAAAAATCAGACGTGCCCGTCCTGGTTCTTTCCGGAGAAGATGACCCAGTCACCCCTATTAGCTGGGTAGATGATGTCTTAATTCAGTACCCCAACTCTGAATTCTTCAGCTTTCCCAATATTTCACATAGCGTCATGGACAGGATGCCTTGTAGCATTGAGCTTTATAGCCAGTTTGTGAATGACCCACATACCCGCCCTACTGCTGATTGCAGAAACACAACTCTGGAGTAATATACGGGGGGAACAACATAGAAATACATAGCATACAAATAGAGTCATATAGTGGCCAGATGAAGTAATAACAAGTCATCATCGAGAAATTCGTCCGGACTTATTCAGAAGCCCCCTAAAGTCTGTAACTGCCCTTGTTCCCTGATCATGATATAACCATCGGCCTGGGGTCTCCCCAGCATGGATAGCATGCCTTTCAGGTTTTCACCCTGTGGATTTGTTTTTATCTTTAAATCTGTCTGATAGTGCCAGTTCTGATCTAACACCGCAAAACCTTTCACATCTACTGGTGCCTTTCTGGAAATAAGTACACCGCGGAGTTTTCCATCTTTTTCCGGTTCTATTTTTAGTTGATAATTCCCTTCAGACAAAGTGACCGGGCTAAACAAACCACCTTTCTCCCAGTTAATAGTTGCCGCAACAACAGGAGGTGTTTTCAAATCAAGCGGCATTTCCAGATGATCAATTTTGCCACGAAACGTGCCATATACCTTGCCGTAATTCTGAACATTATTAATAAAGCCCCCATCAACGACAAACTGAACCGCATCCAGAGCCAGAGTATTACCCAGAGATAAAGCATACTCCCCCTTCACTGTCAGAGCCTCTCCTTTAATAGCGAGCACACCTCCCAAAGACCCCGTGAGCAAACTCCACGGGTTCACCGACCAGTCCAGTTTCCCCAGGGTCACTTTACCCACGCTTAGCTGAGCCGCAACTCCCTCCCATAAGGTTCCTTGTACACCATGCAAGCGTATCTCTGTCTGGGCCTCAAGTTGCTGACTAATCAGGCTGGCAGGGGTTTTTACAATTAATGCACCAATAAAAGCAATCAGACCCAGCAAGACGAGCTTCTTCATAGCGCTTCTCCCTGTTTGATCCGGGCCAGCTTAATACTGACGTTTACCCGGCCTTTGGCTTTTTTTGCATCACTGTTTAAAGGAATAATGTTCATCGAAAGAATCTGTAACCCATAGCGCGTTTCCAGCTCCCCCAGGAACCGGAAAACCTGATCAGCATTGACATCTTTAAGGGAAATACTCACTTCTTTGTTACCCCGCATTTGTTTCAGGCCTTTCTTGAGTTGATAGCGCTGCAAGGTAGTTTCTATAATTTGTGAAGGGTTGGCGCGCACCTTTGGACGACGGGTTTGCGGGTTACTTCTTGCCTGCTGGATTTTCTGCTGCGCCTTTTGCATCCAGCGCAACTCATTTGCACGCTCTGCCACCTGCTTTTCAAGAGCCCTCTGATGCGAAGATAGCGGCTCCCAGAGCCCTCCCCACAAGATAATAAACAACGCAATACCAACACCACCAAAAACCATGAGTTTTTCACGTGGGCTGAGCATAAGCAACCACTGTTCAATGCGCTGCTTCATGGTGTTTCCTTTTTAATTCTCAGAGTGGATTCAACCTTGTTAGCTGAGGTTGTGGACGACACGACCTCAGCATCTATGCCTTGTGTATCAATCGCTGCCCGAAACTGCTCCAGCCGGGACAGTGATGCTGCCGTGACAGCCAGGTTCAGCCCGGTCGTATCAAAACGCAAGGTAGACAAGGTAACATCATCGAACTGTTTGATAGCAGGAGTAATTATTGCCAGTAACTCCAGAGGTGAGACTTGAGTGACCACACTGCCTGGATCCAGTATTTTGAGCTGCTCAGCCATACCAGCATGCAAAATACGATAATCGCTATCCACCCGTCTATTCGGGAATGTTTCTGCATACACCCGGGCAATCGCACTATCCAGTTGTTTAAGCTGGTTATTCAGCTGATAATTCTTCACTCCCATGACAAGTGTCCATAACACACTCAGCAATACTGCCAGTAATACGACACTTTTCCATCTGGATAAATGCTTTGTCCAGCCCTGCTGCCCCTTACGTTGAAAACGGTTCAGCAAGTTGAGGGGAAGAGCCTGCAACAAGCTTGCATCACATTGGCGATAGAGATTCTTCTCCGGTTGTAGCTGGATACCTTCAGGAAATACATCACCCAGCGACAAGTCACGCTCCATAGAAACCGGGCCACCCAAGACCACTTTTTCAATCGCATCATCCTCCAGGACTTTTGGCAAGAGCATAGAAAGCAGTGTAAAATCAAGACAGTACCCTGAAAAAGTATCACTCCGAAACAGAGCACGTTGCCGCTCGTCAATCACGAGTGCAGCCGTTCCAGGCTGTACCGGCAAGGCAAAGACATCCGGCAAGATCACGTGCGGAACCAGGCCATACTGTTCCAGTACGTCCAGCCATTGTTGCAGTCGCACTGCGTTCATCGCCGCGACATTCAATAACTTATCTCCTGCTTTACGGTGATAAACAAAATGCAGGGATTCGACAGCTTCTGCAAGGTTTTCCTCCAGTGCATACGGCACTGCACGCGCCAGTAACTTCGGGTTGGTCGCAGGGATATCCACTTCACTTAGCACGACTTCTTCAGAAGGAATCAGCAAAAGGATACGTTTCCCCTGACTCAACTCCTTGACCTGTTGCCAGCCTGATGCAGAAAAAGTATCTCTTTGCTGTTGTTTGGATAACAGCGCATAATCCACCGTCTGCGTCTCTAAAGCGGATAATTTAAGGATCAACCATTGCATGTTTTCGTAGAGATTCCTGCTTGTTATGGTTCACTAAATTCACGGCTAACAACACGGGTACGACCGGTATTATCACGAAATAGTATACTGTTTATAAAGACTCTCACTTTACCGATTTGCACTAAACCCTGTAACAGAAAATAGTCACTGGTAACACCAAGACGGTCGGTTGGGAAGTCACCCGGATTTGCAAGTCCCAGGGATCGAGTGAAATCTGTGACCGAGGCAAAAGGTTCCTGTTTTCGATCCTCAATCACGTTTGCCACTTGCGTTTCATCAATGTTACCAAGCGCGTACAATACATCAAAAGGTGCCGTATTAACATTGATCCGGGTTTTTTTCGTGGGTAATACGGCCACAAAAGTGGCTATTTTTGCTAAAATATCTCTCTCATTCCCATCCACATCTTTTATTTTCTCATTAAAACCCTTGAGCAAACGTAACTCGGAAAGCGACACCAATGGCGAATTAGCCGCAAGATAGGGTGGTTGCTGAATACGATAGTAGGCACTTTCAGCACCGGCCTGACTCTCCTGCTCGTTGCCATCCAGCCAGTCGATCAATACATCAACCAGGGGCTCGGCTGGTAGCTGCAAGCGGGAAAAAAGAACCTTCAAACGCGCCACCTGAGACGGGTCGGGGCGTTCTATGACCTCACCATCCTGTTTCACTTCTTCTATGAGGTCATTCAGGTTCAAGCGTGCCTGTAAATCAAACAACTGACCATTCATCTGCCCTCCAGGAATCGGAATGGGAGGAAGCAAGGTTGCCCAGGTATCATCCAGTGAGTCTATCGTATTCTCCTGAAAATCATTTCGGAGAATAATCCCGGCCCAGGCTTCCATGCCCGTAGCATATTGGTAGGCTTGTTCCAGTGCACCCAGATTCCCTGCCAGCCGGATTGAAACTTGTTGCCGGTAGGCTAATGTAGCAGCCAAAGCCACAGCAATCGCTGTAATCACCAATGCAGTGATCAGTGCCACGCCTCTTTGTGATGAGTGGTTTGCCAGGCTATTTCGAAAGAGGTGCTTTGTAAAAATCAATATGGGGTTCAAATCAGCTAGTTGGTTACATCCGGAAAATGACGGATTCTCTATCAGAAGGAGAAAAAGCAGACAGTCTTCTAGTTTATTTTCCGAGCCTTAACAGGTTGTAACCTGTCCGAAATACGTCTGCCATTACCTTGCGTCAGCTTATGATCATAAATAGTAGTATACGCCATAACAGCTCGAACGTACTTACGGGTTTCTGTAAATGGAATGCTCTCCACCCACCGATCTGCATCAATCGTTTTATCTGGCGTCCATTTTACTGAACGATTAGGGCCTGCATTATAGCCCGCCGTTGCCTTAACATAGCTGCCATTAAAATCTTTTAGCATACTTCCCAGATAGGCACTACCCAGTTTCACGTTTAAGTGAGGCGTTAACAGGTCGTGTTTACGTACCGCCCCCAAACCCAGCTTCTTACCAACATAACGAGCCGTCGAAGGCAAGAGCTGCATCAAGCCAACAGCGCGGGCACTGGACACAGCTTTTTTATTAAAAACACTTTCGCGGCGCATCACCCCATATACCCAGGCAGGGTTAACACCCTGTTGCTGACTCATTTCAGTGATCAACTTTCTATAAAGTAACGGGAAGCGTAAACCCACCTGATTCCAGTCTCCGGTTTTGGCAACCGAACGCACCGCCAGTATTGGCCTCTCCAGCTTGAGTGCCAGTGCCGCCGCTGCCAGCTGACCATCCTTGTTCATATGCTTCAACCCCCAAAACCATTCTTTATAGGCCAGTGAGTCATTACCAATAGCAAACCATTCCATAGCACGAGAAATCGGGGAAACAATCTGTACGTTTTTTTCACAATCGCTCCAGTCCTCATTATATTGATCCAGCACCTTGTAGTTTTTTCCAAGCCAATCCGCTGACAAAAAACCATAGAAGGTTGCATTATTTGCAAGCTCGGAAAAGAGCTGTTTTGCCTGCTCCCGACTACCTGTCTGACTGCTGGCTCGTGCCTTCCAGTAACGCCAGATATCACGTTGTGCCACCTCCTCCGTCATGGCATCAATAGCCTCTTTCAACTGTTGCCATTGGCCTTCACGTAAAGCACTTCTGGCCATCCAGGTATTAGCCTCATCATTGCGATAGGCTGCCGGTATTTTACCAAAAGACTGCAAGGCCTTCGGATCATGGTTTAACGCAGCACGTGTCGCCAGATAGGCCCCAACGCTGTGTTTCTCTTCCGGGGTAAAACGGTATTTTTTCTGCATATCACGCCAGAGCTTATAACCCTTTTTATAGTTTTTTCGGGCGGTACGTTTTACCGCATGTGCAATCACCTTGCGTGAATACTTGCCACCTTTTAAGTGTCGGCTTTTTAAAGCCCGCCCCGGACTCCCGTGTGCAACAATCAGCTGCTCTGCTATTTTTCTTTCATCATCTGGAAGATATTTAATCAGAGAACGCGCCAGCCTGCTGTTATTTTTATCAACCGAGAGCTGAATGCGCTGCCAATACGCCGCTTTATCCAGGAACCCTGACTTTCTCAGCTGTGCAAATAGCGGGTTACAGCTTCTGGGTCTTGATTTCGATGACATCCAGAGTTTTTTTGCTTCCTCCAGAGCTGAGCCTTTATCCCCAACATGCGCCAGGGCCTGTAAATAATAGCAACGAGCCGCAACATCGGCCGCCAACGGTGAATAAACAGCCACTATTTTTTTCCAGCGCTGCTGAGTGGCCAAACGCCCCAGCCAGTGTGACCAAAGCTTATCGGCCAGTGGTGTGTTTTTGTAGTTATCAATGAAACTCAGGAGCTGTTTTTCAGGAACTCCCTTCAGGTTGCGACGAATTTTTTCATATTCAAGATAAGGATATAAAGGATAATCCTTTAAATGGGATATCCGCGGGTTTTTGCCCTTTTTCAGTTCCTGGTATGCCACCTGAAACTGGGCACGCTGCTTGCTTGCCACAGATAATGTTGGCACAGCCAGTAAAAAAGAAAAGAGTAATAGCCCAATACGTTGTTTCATACTGCCCCAGAGTATTGATGGAATCTCTTACCAACCGCAACTGAGTACATTGCAACGGGTTATCAGAAATTCTGTATTTTTCATTATTATTAATTTGATTGCCACGAACCCGATGACTAAGGAACCCCCATAAAACAGAAGCTCTCTTTATCATTGATTCGAATCAGGAAATTATACACAGACTACAGAATAATTCAGTGAATATCTGCCAATAATTTCAAATAGCGCTGGTAACGCCTGCCAGCAAGCTCTCCCATCTCAACGGCTTCACGTACCCGGCAACCTGGCTCATGTGCATGTGTACAGTTGTTAAACTTGCAGCCGGAGCTATAGGCAGCATACTCCCGAAAACCTTCCCTGAGCTGTGACTTTGTGATATCTGGTAGCACAAAGTCTCTTACGCCGGGAGAATCAACCAACTCCCCACCACCTGGCAGAGCATATAATGTGGTTGTGGTGGTCGTGTGTCGGCCCTCCCCAAACTGGGAGATTTCGCCTACCATGATCTCCTTGTCTGGCAATAAGGCATTGGCTAGTGATGACTTGCCTACACCGGATTGACCCACCAATATATTTGTCTTGCCATTGAGTATTTTCTGCAAGTCAGATAAACCACCTTCCTGCATCACTGCATCCGTCATCGCTACCGTGCGAATAACCGGGTAGCCAATACAGGCATATTCCTTCAGCGCTTCCAGTGCCTCTGCACTGGCGTATTGTCCGGCCAGATCCTCTTTGTTCATAACGACAACAGCGCTGGCATCAAGCTGGTGGGCTGTAACCAGATAGCGATCCAGTAATTCCCAAAAGGGTGCTGGACGCCAGGATACCACCACCACGAGTTGATCAATATTAGCAGCGATGGTTTTTAAACGATGTCGGTGATCGGGACGTGTCAGCGCATTTTTTCTCGGAGCAATATCCATTAGCCGGGCATTGCCATGCTCTGCCAACGCAATCGTCACGTTATCGCCACAAGCCACCTGATCAAACTTGCGTTTGGCCGTACAGCGTACTCTGGTATGGGGTGGGATTTCAACCAGCAGTTCCGCACCGTAGCGTGCAATAACCCGCCCCTGTAATTGCCCGGAAGAGGTACTGGAGCTGTTATTTGACATCAATAATGAGTGGCTTAAACCCGGCTGTTATGACGATATTCCGCCAACGATCAATCGCAGCGGACTGTTCAGTTGGCCCTGCAAAGACCCTGAACCAGTCTTTACCCTGTACCCGTCTTTTTTCAATACGTGTTTCCAGACCTTTTTGCAGCAGATTCTCTTGCGTTTTTCTGGCCTGTTTTTCTGACTTGAATGACGCTATCTGTAATATATGTGTCCCCGGTTTTAATACTATTTTTTCGATGGCTTCAGGCTGTGCAGGCTTATCTCGTTCAGAAGGCTGGACATTAATATCCAGCTCCAGATTGGGTAATACCGCATAGTAACTGAAACTGGCACGCTTCCTGTCTTGCTGCTCCTGCCGCGCACTTTTAATGACCTCCGAAATAGGATCAGGCTCCTGAATAGCATCAGCTATCGAAGGATCTCCATTTTCACCCAATGCAACACTTTTTACTTCAGTGGCATCGGAATCTTCCGCAAGAGTAGAAGCATTTCTATAGTTGCCATAGAAATACATACCCAGCCCAACCAGCAAGCCCAGCACAATACCACTCAACATCCAGCCATAGCCGCCTGATGCTGGGCTTTTCGTATTCGCTTCTTTTTTATAGTCTTTGGTCATGTAACAACGCTTCGTTAGATATACTTTAAGGATAGTATCAGAATACCATAAGGGGCGTTAAACTAATCCTCTGTTCATCAT
>WFWY01000069.1 GCA_015490895.1 Thiotrichaceae bacterium
CGGAACTGTTTTTCCAGCACACCATACAAACGGCGAACTTTTTGTTTTTCACGCAACTGCAAAGCGTAGTCAGACAAACGTGTGCGTCTGTCTCCATGTACGCCAGGAATCTTCTCCAATTTACACTTGCCTTCCAGTGAGGTTCCACGACCCTTTAAATAAAGGTCGGTTCCTTCTCGGCGCATAAGCTTACAAGTGGGTCCTGTGTATCTAGCCATTCTATTTCTCCAATCAGCTTATACGCGACGTTTTTTAGGTGGACGACAACCATTATGCGGAATAGGTGTGACATCAATGATATTGCCTATTTTAAAGCCCACATTATTCAATGAACGAACCGCAGACTCACGTCCAGGCCCTGGCCCCTTGATCATAACATCAAGGTTTCTCATACCATACTCTTTAGCCGCTTCACCTGCTCGCTCCGCAGCTACCTGAGCAGCGAAAGGAGTGCTCTTGCGTGAACCCCGAAAACCTGATCCACCCGCTGTTGCCCATGTCAAGGCATTCCCCTGGCGATCCGTGATGGTAATAATCGTATTGTTGAATGTTGCATGCACGTGAGCAATACCGTCCGATATAGACCTCTTGACCTTCTTCCGCGCTTTTGTGGGCTGTTTTGCCATTCCTGTATCCTGTATTTAAACTATATAGCCTAGTAATAACGTTATATTATGTGTTAGCGAATAGGTCTACGTGGACCTTTACGAGTTCTGGAGTTATTTTTTGTGCGCTGGCCACGTAGTGGAAGCCCACGACGATGACGAATACCGCGATAACATCCCAGATCCATTAACCGCTTAATATTCATGGAAACTTCGCGACGAAGATCACCTTCAACAACAAACTTGCCTACTTCCTTACGGACACTTTCTATCTCATCTTCAGACAGATCACGTATCTTCGTAGCAGGATCAATTTTAGCGGCTTCACAAATTTGTGCCGAACGAGTTCGACCAATACCGTAAATTGATGTCAAACCAATCACTGCGTGTTTGTTTACCGGAATGTTTATACCCGCAATACGAGCCATTACAGTTCTCCAGAATAGTCAAAAAGGCGGGCAAACATACCCGACTTATCAAAATTAATCAACATAAAAAATCATTTAACAACCGGGATTAGCCCTGACGTTGCTTGTGCCGCGGGTCTGTGCAAATAACACGTACCACCCCATTGCGCTTAATGATGCGACAGTTACGACAAATTTTCTTCACGGATGCACGTACTTTCATACTTAATACCTCAATTATTTTTTCTTTTTGCCTGACTTGAAATTAGCTTTCTGCATCAGACCTTCATACTGATGTGACATTGTATGAGCCTGTAATTGTGCCAAAAAGTCCATAACAACAACAACGATAATCAGTAGTGATGTACCACCAAAGTAAAAAGGCACATTCCAGCCCAGAATCAGAAACTCCGGGAGTAGACAAACCAATGTTATATAAATAGCACCCACTGCAGTTAGTCGCGTCATCACCCCATCGATATATTGTGCCGTTTGCTTACCCGGACGTATACCAGGTATAAATGCACCTGACTTCTTCAAATTATCTGCTGTCTCTCTGGAGTTAAATACCAGAGCAGTATAGAAAAAGGTGAAGAAGATAATCGCCAATGCATAAAACAGAACATACAGGGGCTGTCCAGGTTGCAACATATTGACAAACTGACTAAGCATTCCCGTACCATCACCACTTGCCCATTTACCCAAAGTCGCGGGAAAAAGGATAATACTGGATGCAAAGATAGGAGGTATCACTCCAGCCATGTTTAACTTTAAAGGCAAGAAGCTTGACTGTCCTTTCATCATTCTTCTGCCTTGCTGACGATTCGCATAATTAATCGTAATTCTGCGCTGACCCCGCTCAACAAAAACGACAAAAGCTGTTACGGCAAAAGCTAAAATAACCAGTAATAATACAATCGCCGATGAAATTTCACCGTCCCTGGCCAGCGTCAAAGTTCCACCGATGGCACTCGGTAAACCAGCTACAATACCTGCAAATATGATCAGCGATATGCCATTTCCAATACCACGCTCAGTAATCTGTTCACCCAACCACATTAAAAACAGGGTGCCCGTTACCAGAGTAACAACTGTTGTCACGATAAAGCTTACACCAGGATACATAGCGATCCCCTGGCTACCGAAAGCTGACGCAATACCTATACTTTGAAAGAGTGCCAGACCAACCGTTCCATAGCGGGTGTACTGCGTAATCTTACGCTTACCTGACTCACCTTCCTTGCTCAGTTGCTCAAAGTAAGGAACAACCTTTGTCATCAGCTGTACAATAATTGATGAGGAAATATAAGGCATGATGCCAAGAGCAAAGATACTAAAACGCTGTAAAGCACCGCCCGAAAACATATTGAAGACACCTAAAATTGTGCCATTGTTATCATTAAAGAAATTCGCCATTGCATCAGGGTTAACACCCGGCACAGGAATAAATGTACCAATTCTGTAAACTATCAATGCCAGTATGACAAACACCAAACGCTGTTTGATTTCAGCGAAATTGCCCATCGAACCTAACATACCAGCAGTTTTTTGATTTGCCACAGCTATAACTCTATTATCTATTTATTTTATTCTTCGACCTTTCCACCAGCAGCTTCAATCGCGTTTTTCGCACCTGCCGTGACACCCAGGCCTTTCACCGTCACAGCGGTATCAAGCTCACCAGACAGGATTACTTTTGCACGCTTGATTTTGTGGGGCAAAATACCTGCTTCCTTAAGCACCTTCAAATCGACAACCTCAGCTTCAACCAGAGCCAGCTCATGCAAGCGAATCTCCGCAACATACTGTTTCTTGCGTGAAGTAAAACCAACTTTTGGCAAACGACGCTGCAAAGGCATTTGACCGCCTTCAAATCCGCTCTTATGGAATCCACCGGAGCGTGACTTCTGGCCTTTATGTCCACGACCGGCTGTCTTGCCATTACCCGAGCCAATACCACGCCCTACACGTTTGCGATTTTTCACACTGCCTTCTGCAGGTTTCAATGTATTTAGTTTCATGATCAAACTTCCTCTACTTTCAGCATGTAGTTGATCTTGTTAGCCATACCGCGGTTCTCGGGAGTATCAATCACCTCAACAGTCTGATGCATTCTACGAATGCCCAGCCCCTTTGCACAGGCTTTATGACTCTTTAAGCGACCATTCAGGCTACGCACCAGCGTCAGTCTCAATTTTTTATCCACTGCCATGACTTATCCTCTAATCTGCTCAACCGTCTTGCCACGCTTGGCAGCAATCATCTCAGGTGATTTCATTTCAGCCAGTCCACGTATCGTGGCACGAACCACATTAATAGGGTTCCGTGTTCCATTACACTTGGACAAAACATTTTTTACGCCAACCACTTCAAATACTGCACGCATGGGACCACCCGCAATAATTCCAGTACCTTCAGAAGCAGGCTGCATATAAACTTTAGCCGCACCATGACGAGCATTAACAGGGTATTGCAATGTACCATCAACCAGAGCCACATCTACCATATTCTTACGTGCCTTCTCCATTGCCTTTTGAATAGCGACAGGGACTTCACGCGCTTTACCATACCCAAAACCTACCCGGCCATTACCGTCACCAACAACCGTCAGTGCTGTAAACCCAAAGATACGGCCACCTTTTACCACTTTAGCGACACGATTCACGTGCACCATCTTTTCGATCAGGCCGTCTGCAGCGGTTTCTCTGTTATCTTGCTTTGCCATGTTATTTATTCCGACCTGTTAGAATTGAAGACCTGATTCGCGTGCTGCATCCGCAAGCGCACTCACACGACCATGATATTTATAACCCGAGCGATCAAATGCTACACTCTCAATACCCTTTGCTTTTGCTCGCTCTGCAATCGCTTTGCCAACTGCAATCGCCGCATCAATATTTCCGGGATATTTCACCTCAGAGCGTATCTCTTTATCAAGCGTAGATGCAGAAGCAATCACATTCCCGTCTTTGGGAGAAATCACCTGTGCATAGATGTGCTTCGAGGTACGATGAATACACAGACGGGTCACGCCTAGCTCACGCATCTTGAAACGTGCTTTTTTTCCTCTACGAATTCTTGCATCTTTCTTATTCATTTCAAAACCTATTTCTTTTTGGCTTCTTTACGGATGATGCGCTCATCAGCATAACGAACACCTTTACCTTTGTAAGGCTCTGGCGGACGATAGGCTCTAATCTCAGCAGCAACCTGACCAACTTTCTGTTTATCAGCACCCTTGATAATGACTTCTGTTTGGCTAGGAGTTTCCACTGAAACACCATCAGGCACGTTATAATCTACCGGATGCGAAAAACCCAATGTCAAGTTAAGCTTGTTACCTTGAGCCTTGGCTCGATATCCCACACCAACCAGTTCAAGTTTTTTCTCAAAACCTGTTGCCACACCAGTCACCATATTCGCAGTAATAGAGCGCATGGTGCCTGCCATTGCCCACCCCTGACGATCATCATTTCTAGCTTTAAAAGACAGTTCATTATCCTGATGAGTGATTTCCACCAAATCATGGATAACATAATCGAAAGTCCCATTAGAGCCTTTCAATTTAAGTGACTGCCCGTCAAGGTTACACTCTACACCTGAAGGTATTTCAACCGGTTTTCTTGCTATTTTAGACATAACGTTTCCAGCCGCTTATTCGACGATACAAACGACTTCACCGCCTTCACCCGATTCACGAGCAGCACGGTCAGTCATCACACCTTTAGAGGTAGATACAACTGCCACCCCTAAACCATTTAACACAGAAGGCAATTCATCTTTGCCTTTGAAAATCCTTAAACCTGGACGGCTTACGCGTTTAATCAAGCTAATCACAGGCTCACCCTGATAGTAACGAAGCTTCACCGTAGTTACAGGCTTGCTATCGACATCGGCCACATCATAACCATCTATATAGCCTTCTGCCTGCAGCACATCTAGAATCGCAGCCTTGTACGTGGAGGCAGGAAAAGAGACCGTTTGCTTATTTGCCATTTGACCGTTACGAATACGGGTCAACATATCAGCGATGGGATCACTCATGCTCATAGTATTCGCTCCTACCAGCTTGCTTTAGTGAGTCCGGGAACATCGCCCATCATGGCATGCTCACGGAGTTTATTACGGGACAGGCCAAATTTGCGATATACCGCATGTGGGCGACCTGTGATTTTACAACGACGCTGCAGACGCACCGGAGAACTGTTACGAGGCAGTTTTTGCAGCTTTTCAACTGCGACCATCAAATCTTCGTAGTCGGTCTCGGGATTTCTGATGATTTCTTTAAGTTCAGCACGCTTGGCTGCATATTTGGCAACCTGTTTCTCGCGCTTATGCTCGCGGGCAATCATTGATTTTTTAGCCATTGCTTAATCTTTCCTTTATTTCTTTTTGAAAGGAAAGTTAAATGCATCAAGTAATGCCTTTCCTTCTTCATCTGTTTTTGCTGTTGTGGTTATATTAATATCCATAC
>WFWY01000070.1 GCA_015490895.1 Thiotrichaceae bacterium
GAATTTATAAATGCCTGCTAATACTACGAGTACCATTAAAGTGATTAACAATAATAGTAATTTCTTAATCAAGTTCATTTCTTTCTCCTAAAATAAGTAACTTAGTTAGGTTTTATTTCAGGTGCAGGCCAGGTCAGTATGAAGCGTGCACCGCCTAAATCACTCTTTTCAACCCATACCTTCCCCTGGTGCTTTTGCATAATCAGTTTAACCAGTGCCAGCCCAAGACCAATGCCACCTGTTTTACGGTTGCGGCTTTTATTGGTGGTGGAAAATGGCATAAAAATAAATGTTTTCTGTTTATCTGAAACTCCCTCGCCATCATCTTCAATCATGATTTGATTTATATTTTTGTCATTTTTGACAGTGATAGTAATCGTATGGCGAGCATGACGAAGAGCATTCAACAAAATATTTTGTACAGCGTGTTTAATTAACGCTTTATTACCTCCAGCTTTTCCAGAGTAAGTGCATGAAAGCGTGATGTTTTTTGAAGAGTCTTCGTTCAGGCTCTGACAAAGCTGTTGTAATAACGCACAAAGATCAAAGTGCTGAGAAGAAACCTGTGTCACTGTTTGCAGTTTGTTTAAATCCAGAATTTCATCGACCGTATTTTGCATATCGTCTACATAATGGTCGATCTGTTCGATTTGTTTGCGAATTTCCTTTATGGATTTTCCCTGACGGGTAATGTCCAGCGCAAAGCGTATTCTGCCTAGCGGGCTGCGTAATTCATGTGGAATGGCACCAATCAGAACCTGCTGTTCACTGATTGTCTGTTGTAACTTTTCTGCCATTGAATTAAAGACATTTGCCAGTTTTTTCATTGGCTTAGGTAAATCCGTATTTACTCTTGTCTGGTAGTTGCCGTCACCCAGTTTAGTTGCTACTTCAACCAGATGATTAACCGGGTTTGTAAGCTTGCGGATAAGCAAAAACAAGCCAAAAGCTAGTGTGAAAAAAATTAGCATTACGGGCAAAACTAAATCCAGTATGTCGTTAGTATCGGGTGAGAACATGCTTTTTTCCTGAATTTTTATCACCCAGTCCGTATCAGGAATATGGTAAAGCAGGTAAGCTGTATCGACTTTAGTGTCAGAGGTAATTCGACCCGAAGAAGATGCAAGTAAACGTTTCGCTTCTGAGTCATTTAACTGGTCTATCTTGATTACCGATAAATCTTGATCTATCAGTATCTGGTCAAAAGGGTGCACCTGTTGCGGCCAGGTTGATTGAGGCTTGTTTGCTAAAAACTTGCTTAGACTCTGCTCAATTTGTTTGGAGTTATCAAATAATTGTTCACTGGGTAAAACAGTATTTACCACATAGATCGTGGTAAACAATGCAAGCGCAAAAAAAGTTAGTGTGCCCAGGTATATTCGAATGAACAAAGAATTCATGTAACTACTTAGCCTGCACTTGTGTTGTCCAATTTCTGTGTTGAAAGTGCTCATTTATACTTATGGAGACGCTGATCAAGTCCCAGTCGTTTCCCTGAGGCTGAAACATCGCCATTTTTTCGCTATAAAAGTGACCCATAGAATGACTGTTGCTAACGTTTCTATCAAAAACTGACGAATTTCATCTCACAGGAAATTCGACCGAACTTAATCAGAGGCTCCTTATAGACTGTAGACTGTGCACTTTCGCCTTGAACTTGAACAACACGAGCACAATCTGAGCAGTTGCGGATTATGCTGAATAGATACGAATTCATAGTAAAATGCTGCCAAGTTGGATGTCAGCTAAAGTATCACAAAAAACCAGTCATTTTCCTGTAGTGACTTTGATTACTTTTGTAAGGCTTTGTAAGCAAAATTACTTTACCGCAAGTAAATAGCCTTTGCCGCGAACGGTTTTGATATATTGGTAGGGTGGAATGTCATCATCCAGTTTTTTACGAATTGAGGAAATGCGTAAATCCAGAGAACGATCCATGCCGTCATACTCTATGCCCCGTATTTGTTGGTACAATAGATCACGACTCATAGGCCTTCCTGCTTGTTGAGCAAGCAGCGACAATAACTGAAATTCACCACTGGTTAGATGGATTTCTTCGTCACTTTTGTAGAGTTGATAAGCCTCCTGATTAATCTGTAAGTCCTGAACCTCGATAACATGCCTGTCTGTTTTCTCTTGCAGAGAAGTGTTGCTACTACGACGTAATAATGCCTTGATATGTGCCAGTAAAATATGCGGACGAACAGGCTTGTTCAGATAGCCATCTGCACCCATATTTAGTGAAGCAACTTCAGAAAGATCATCGTCTTTAGCCGTTAGCATAAGCACAGGACAATTGCCATGCCGATGAATCTGCTGGCAAACCTCAATACCGTCCATGCCAGGTAACATGATATCCAGTACCACTAAATCAGGTTTTTCCAGCAAAATTTGTTCAACAGCATCCGTGCCATTATCAATCCAGTTTACCTGAAACCCTTCGCTGGTAAGAAAAGTTTTCACCATGCCAGCGAGTTCTGCATCATCTTCAACCAGTATAATATTATCGGTTTTTGACGCTTGTTGTGGATTCATAAATTTATCTCGGTTTGCTGTATTATACTTTTAACTATCGTGGTTTTTGATATTGTCCAATAGCTGCGCCACCTACAGGGATGTAGGTGAAAAGCGAGAGTGGGACGCGGAAGCTTTGAAAGTATTCATTTGTTATTAATCAAGCTTTTTTATAAATCTCAGCTCCGGTTTCCACAAATTCTACGGATTTTTCCTGCATTCCTTTTTTTAATGCTTCAATCTCGGATACACCCAGTTTTTCGGCATAATCACGTACGTCCTGGGTTATTTTCATGGAGCAGAAATGAGGGCCGCACATGGAACAAAAATGAGCCACTTTAGCGGAGTCTTTAGGTAGCGTTTCGTCGTGGTACTCGCGTGCTCGGTCTGGATCAAAGCCGAGATTAAACTGGTCTTCCCAGCGGAATTCAAACCGTGCTTTAGACATGGCATTGTCGCGCACCTGTACACCGGGGAAGCCTTTGGCCAGGTCAGCAGCGTGGGCAGCAATTTTGTAGGTGATGATACCAACGCGCACGTCTTCTTTATTGGGCAAGCCAAGGTGCTCTTTGGGTGTGACGTAGCAGAGCATGGCTGTTCCATACCAGCCGATCTGTGCGGCACCAATACCGGAGGTAATATGGTCATAGCCGGGGGCGATATCAGTCACCAGTGGGCCCAGAGTATAGAAAGGCGCTTCGAAGCAGTCTTCCAGTTCCTTGTCCATATTTTCCTTGATCATTTGCATGGGGACGTGTCCGGGGCCTTCGATCATGACTTGCACATCGTGTTCCCAGGCGATTTTGGTGAGCTCGCCCAGTGTTTCCAGCTCACCAAACTGTGCTGCATCGTTGGCATCTGCGAGACAGCCGGGGCGCAGCCCATCACCTAATGAAAAGGCGACATCGTAGGTTTTCATGATCTCGCAGATTTCTTCAAAGTGGGTATACAGGAAACTTTCTTCATGGTGTGCCAGACACCATTTTGCCATGATGGAGCCGCCACGAGAGACGATTCCGGTGAGTCTCTCTGCGGTGAGAGGGACATACTTGAGACGCACACCCGCATGTATGGTGAAGTAGTCTACGCCTTGTTCAGCCTGTTCGATCAAGGTATCGCGGAACATCTCCCAGGTCAGGTCTTCTGCCTTGCCATTGACTTTTTCCAGTGCCTGATAGATGGGTACGGTGCCAATGGGCATGGGGGAGTTACGCAGAATCCATTCACGGGTTTCGTGGATATTTTTGCCAGTGGACAAGTCCATCAGTGTGTCGCCTCCCCAACGTGCTGACCAGGCCATTTTTTCGACTTCTTCGGCAATAGAGGAAGTGACTGCCGAATTGCCAATGTTGGTATTAATTTTCACGCGGAAGTTACGCCCAATAATCATGGGCTCCAGTTCCGGGTGATTGATATTGCAGGGAATGATGGCGCGACCACTGGCGACTTCATCACGTACAAACTCTGGTGTAATGATGTCTGGAATATTGGCACCATAATCTTCTCCCGGATGTTGCCTGAGCAGTTTTTTATAGGCGGGGTCGTTACGCATTTCCTGCAAGTGGTTGTTTTCACGAATGGCAATATACTCCATCTCAGGGGTAATCAGGCCCTGGCGTGCATAGTGCATTTGTGTCACATTTTTTCCAGGTTTGGCTTTGCGTGGTGTGCGAATATGCTCAAAACGCAAGTGTGCCAGGGCGGGGTCATTCTGACGCTCACGGCCATAGGTAGAGCTGGGGCCATCCAGAAACTCGCTATCGCCACGTTCTTCGATCCAGGTGCTGCGTACATCCGGGATACCTTTTGTCAGGTCAATTTCAATTTCGGGGTCGGTAAAAGGGCCGGAAGTATCGTAAACCGGGATGGGTGGGTTGACTTCAGCACCAAAGCTGGCGTTGGTTTTTGCCTGGCTGATTTCGCGCATACCGACACGGATATCGGGACGTGACCCCTGAATATAGACTTTTCTGGAACGGGGGAAAGGCTGGGTAATTTCAGCTGAGAGTTCAGCAGTTTTCTTTAAAAAAGATTCGGGTATTGCGCTCATCACTATCTCCATGCGTCGAGGTGTTTTTTGTCTGGATGCAAGGGCGATGAGGATGAACAGGTAAACCTGAAGCATTCCCTACGCCGGTATGATCCGTATCAGGTTCCAAGGGTCAATCTCAGCCTGTACTGTATGCAGGCACCCCTAGCTTCAAACTTTGGACTTTAGCATATTTACCTGACAGTGTTGTGAAAGACATGGAATTATTTGGGTATCTCTTATCCGGCCTTTGTTGCACTTTGGTGTAGTAAGATATGATTTTTTATTACGTACCGCGTACAATGAACGCGTCACAACCAAAGGAAAAATTCATGGCAAGCGTAAATAAAGTCATATTAGTGGGTAATCTGGGGCAGGATCCAGAAGTTAAATACATGCCCAATGGAGGTGCTGTCACCAATATAAGCATCGCAACCACGGATACCTGGACCGATAAGAACAGTAACCAGAAACAGGAGCGTACCGAGTGGCATCGTGTCGTTTTCTTTAATCGTCTTGCTGAAATCGTTGGGGAATATCTGCGTAAAGGTTCACCTGTCTACATAGAAGGTTCATTAAGAACCCGTAAATGGCAAGATCAAAACGGCCAGGATCGGTACACTACCGAGATCGTTGCCCGTGAGATGCAAATGTTGGGCGGGCGCCCTTCCGGTGACGCTGCCAGTTACGGCTCTGCTCCCGCTCAAGGTCAGGGCAATACGGGAGGCGGTGCACAAAATAACCCGGCACCTCAACAAAGCTCATCACCACAGCAGGCTGCCCCTCAGTCTAAATTTGATGATTTTGAGGATGATATCCCGTTTTAGGGGTTTTTGATTAAGTTCGGTCGCATTTCCTGTGAGATGATATCCGGCCGAGTTTGATCAGGGTGCTTGTTGCAGAGTCTTCCATAGTTTTTTCAGTCGCTTTGCCGAGACAGGTTTTTGTGTACCCAGGTCCTGGGCAAAGAGCGAGACCCTGAATTCTTCGATTTGCCAGCGGTACGCTTGCAGCTTGCTCTGTGTTTCCGGGTGCTTTTTAATAGCCTTTTTGTAATTTTCCCATAATGGTTGAACTTCAAGGCGCAGAGCCCGGTCGCGCTGTTCGCTCGCCTGGAGTTTGTCGAGGCGGCGCAGAATACCTTTCAGGTAGCGTGGAAGGTGGCGCAGGGTGTGTATGTCGGTGTGTTCCAGAAAGCCTGGGTAAATGAGGTGTTGTAGCTGATCCTTGATATCTGCGAGGGCTTCGAGATGGTTGAGTTTGATATTACCCTTGAGTTGTTTCTGAATGTCGTGATGGTAGCGTAAAACCGGCACAAGTAGTTGGCAGAGTTCGTTAGCGTTGCTTGTCAGTTTGTTGCTGTTTTCCTTCAGGGTGTTGTGAAAGACTTGCCCGCTCCGTATCTCCGGGTTGTCCAGATAGGTTTCCCGAAAGGCGGCTTCTACAATGCTCTGTTTCAGTTCATTGCAGGTGCCCGTTGCTGTGTAATGCAGGCACAGGGTTTGCATATTGGGCAGATGGCGTTTGAGTGTATTGAGTGCTTTGCTTTCGACCAGCATAAACAGACGTAATAGCCCTTTGCTATGATGTTGCGCGGCTTTTTCCCGGGTATCAAACAGCTTGATGGCAACGTGTGATGTTTTGTCAGTCAGCGCGGGGTAGGCGCGGATGCTGATACCGTTGGTAGTGATCAGTGTGTCCTGGGGTATATCCTTAAAGTCCCATGTGGTGAGTTTGTCTTTCTCAATACCCTCTACCCTGGTGTTTGCCAGTTGTTTGAAACTTTTTTTCGCCTGGTGGCGAATGCTGTGTTTCAGGATAGAGAGGTCGCGCCCGCTTTTAAGGGTTTTACCGTTTTCATCCACGACACGAAAGCGCATGAGCAGGTGTTCGGGCAGTTCTATTTGGTGATACAGGTCGTTGGGAATAGTGCTACCTGTCATACGCAAAAGTTGATGGTTGAGTACATCAAGCAGGGGGCGACATGCTTTGTCTTCTGCAGTGATATTTTCTGTGCAGGCTCTGGCATACTCAGGTGCTGGTACAAACTGTTTTCGCACCTGTTTCGGCAATGCCTTGATAATTGAGGTGACTTTTTCTACCAGCATCCCCGGTACCAGATATTCAAAGGGCTCGGGAGTGAGTTGATTAAGGAGCACATGAGGGATGCTGACGGTGACGCCATCGGCATGATGCCCGGGTTCAAAATGATAGCTCAGCGGGAGCAGGGTGTCGCCGAGCTGGAGATGGTCTGGATATTGCCCGCTGGCGATATGTTCAGTTGAGCGCTGTAACAGGTAGTCTTTGTCAAGAAACAGAGCCCTGGGGTGTTGCTGTTCATAGTGTTTACGCCATTTTTCAAAGGCCTTGCCGCTGTAAACAGACTCTGGAATGAGCTGGTCGTAGAAGTCATATAGCGTTTCTTCATCCACCAGAATATCACGGCGGCGCGATTTGGCTTCCAGGCCTTCGACATCCTCTATCAGGCTGCGATTGTGTTTGAAAAACTTGCCTTTGCAATCGTATTCACCATAAACCAGGGCGTGACGGATAAATAGCTGGCGACTGGTTACAGGGTCTATCCTGCCAAAGTTGATCGTGCGTCCAGGGTTGATTGTGATGCCGTAGAGGGTTGTTCGTTCTGAGGCTCCGACTTGTGCCGGGCGTTTTTGCCAGTGGGGTTCAGAATAATGACGTTTGAGCAGGTGCTTACCAGTCTGTTCAATCCACTCCGGCTGGATTTTGCCAACAACACGGGCAAACAGACGGGAGGTTTCTACCATTTCGGCAGCCATAATCCATTTGGGTTGTTTTTTACGCAGGGCAGAGCCGGGGAAGATCATAAATTTGCGGCTGTGCGTACCGAGGTAAAGATTGTCTTCATCTTGCACGCCGATATGACTGAGCAGGCCGCTTAGCAGGCTTTGATGGATGGTTTCTATACTGGCTTCCTGCTCATTGAGATGTATCTTTCCCAGCTGCTGCTTTATCTGGTAGTGAATGTCCTGCCATTCGCGCAGACGCAAATAGGAAAGGAACTCCTTGCGGCAGAGTTTGCGGAGCTTGTTCTGGGAGAGTGTCTGGCGCTTTTCGTGAAAGTAGTTCCATAGCTGGATATAGCCCAGAAAGTCGGATTGCTTGTCTTGGAAGCGGCTGTGTTTTTCATCGGCCGCCTGTTGTTTGTCCAGTGGGCGTTCACGCGGATCCTGAATGGACAGGGCGCTGACAATGATCAGTATTTCTTTGAGTGCACCGAGCCGCTGGGCTTCAATCAGCATTCGGGAAAGTTGGGGATCAATCGGTATGCGTGCCAGCTGGCGTCCCATTCGGGTGAGCTTGTGCTGCCTGTCAACAGCGTGCAATTCAAACAGCAGCTTAAAACCATCACGAATCAGGCGATGGTCTGGTGCTTCAATAAAGGGAAAGTCTTCAATCGCACCCAGCCGCAGGGTACTCATTTGTAAAATGACCGAGGCGAGGTTGGTACGCAGAATCTCCGGCTCGGTAAATTCGGGGCGTGCTGCATAATCTTCTTCGGCATACAGGCGAATAGCAATACCATCACTGGTGCGTCCACAACGCCCGGAACGCTGATTGGCAGAGGCCTGGGAGATTTTTTCAATCGGCAGGCGCTGGATACGGGAGCGCCAGGAATAGCGGGAAATACGAGCCAGCCCGGTATCGATCACGTATTTAATACCTGGCACGGTGAGTGAGGTCTCTGCGACATTGGTTGCCAGCACGATATGTTGCTGGCGGTGTGGGGCAAAAATACGGTTTTGTTCCTGGTTGGAGAGCCGCGAGAACAGGGGGAGTACTTCAGTATCGGGGTAGTTCTGTTTACGCAGGAGTTCTGTTGCATCGCGGATTTCCCGTTCACCGGAGAGGAAGATCAGAATGTCACCTCGACTTTCCCGGCGCAATTCATCCACTGCATCGACAATGCCGTCATACATGTCTTTTGCTGTTTCCCCCTTTCTCTCTGCAAGGAGTGGACGGTAGCGGATTTCTACGGGATACGTCCGTCCGGAAACTTCAATCACCGGAGGTTTATACCTGTTTCTGGCAAAGTGCCGGGCAAATTTGTCGGGGTCGATGGTGGCAGAGGTAATAATCAGCTTCAGGTCAGGGCGGCGAGGCATTAACCATTTCAGATAGCCCAGCAGGAAGTCAATATTGAGGCTGCGTTCGTGCGCTTCGTCAATAATCAGTGTATCGTACTGGTTCAAAAAGCGATCTTGCTGGATTTCAGCAAGCAGAATGCCATCGGTCATGAGCTTGATATAGGTTTCCGGGCGGGAGCGATCCTGGAAGCGGATTTTGTAGGCAACGTGCGAGTCAGACTTGAGTTCTTCGCTGATTCTTGCAGCAACGGTGCGAGCTGCCAGACGACGTGGCTGGGTATGACCGATAAAGCCATTGACACCACGCCCCAGTTCCAGGCAAATTTTGGGTATTTGTGTGGTTTTCCCTGAGCCGGTCTCGCCACAGATAATTACGACCTGGTTATCACGGATAGCGTCCAGAATCTCGTTTCGGCGTATGGAGACAGGCAGGTTTTCCGGGTAATCGGGTGTGGGTAGATGACTGCTGCGAGATTCGCGGACGTTGATGGAGGCCTGGATGTCTGTTAGCAGGTTCTGGTATTTTTTCTCGGAGGGAGACTGCTTTAATTGCTGCAAGCGACGCTTGAAGCGAAACTGGTCGGGTGTTCGACATTGTTTAAGTTTTTTATAGGCAATGGAAGGGTCTATCAAAATATTCCTGATCGTTTTTCTGGTTGTTTAATACGGGGTATTGCTCCTGCGGAGAGTATAACCTGAATCCGTGACTGTAAACTGTCCGGAGATAAGAGAAGCTGCTACTGCGAATCCCCTGAAGCACCATAAGCTGAACTATTGGAAGGAGGGCAACTCTCATCAGAACTGATCCATGTGTGCCTTTCAATAAGCGGAATTATATTGAATTTGCGCTGTATGTCACTATAGTAAGAGTTCATTCGTCTTTTTTGTTAGAGGTTTTATACATGTCTCAACTCGATATTAATACCGGACAGATAGTGGCTAATGCTCCAGAGTCTGAACGTAGCGCATTTATTCGCAAAACGTATCTGCATCTGGGTGGTGCTATTGCGGCGTTTGCCGTACTGGAATATTTTCTGATTCAAAGTGGTGTGGCACAGCAGTTCCTGGGCATGCTATCGGGTAGCAAGTTTTCCTGGTTGCTGGTACTGGGTGCTTTCATGCTCGTATCCTATGTCGCCAATAACTGGGCGCATTCAGCAATTTCCCGTGAAAAGCAATACATGGGGCTCGGGCTGTTTGTCGTTGCCGAAGCAATTATCTTTATGCCTTTGATCTTTATGGCACAGCGTTATGCACCAGATATTCTGGGGCAGGCTGCCATGGTGACGGCGGCGCTGGTAGGTGGGCTAACCTTCACCGCATTTACCAGCAAGGTGAATTTCTCGTTTTTGGGTCGTGGCCTGGCCATTGGTGGTTTCATTGCCCTGGGTGTTATCGTTGCAGCCATTGTCTTTGGTTTTAGCCTGGGCACCTGGTTTTCTGGTGCCATGATTGTATTTGCAGCCGCTTCTGTGCTGTACAGTACATCCAACATTATCCATGAATATAATACTGAACAGCATGTGGCAGCAGCATTGTCACTGTTCTCCAGTGTGGGTTTGCTGTTCTGGTACATTCTGCAGTTCATGATGAGCATGGCAGGCGAGGACTAATCCTCACAACCCTGGCTCAGGATATCGAGAGACCCGGTTAAGTCGTGAGCGGGTCTCTCGGAGTCATAATTCCCCGTTTCATAGTAAAAGCTGAACGATTCTATCTCCCTGATTCTGGCTGTTTCATATACGCTGACCTGCTTGCGGCCAGCCCCCCGTAAAAAATATTGAACTTATTAGAGCATCGGTTATTCAAACACCATTACATTAAGAATTAAGAGACATTAAGAATTAAGAGCTCAAGAGCAGGCACAACATCCCCCAGGTTGTGTGATAGCAGGAAATACTGGCAACATGACTGTTATCAAAATTTAGAATAAAGTAGATTCTTACCAGAAATCTGGGTAATTGAGGTACCACTTTACATGGACAAGTTAGGTTTTGCTGAAGCCAGGCATTTAGTATCAAGGACAGGATTTTCTCCAGAGTGGGAGAGTATCCAAAGGCTGGTAGGTAAACCCATGCCGCAGGCTGTTGATTTTATCTTGCAGCAGCGTCACTCCAGCCCGCCTTCACCTCCTTCTATGTCGCCCTGGAGCCGGATAGTCAGCTTGCGACAGAATGCGCGAACCAGAAAAATGATCATGCGTACGGCCAAAACGGAAGGTAAAGGGCTGCAACGATGGTGGGTAAAACACCTGTTGGCAACTAAAGCACCACTCATTGAGCGTATGACTCTGTTCTGGCACAATGTTTTCCCTTCCACTATTGCAAAAACATTGTCAGTCAAGTTGCTGTACCAACAGAACCTGATGCTGCGTAAACACGCTCTGGGAAATTTCCGGACACTATTGCACGCGGTTGCCAAAGATCCGGCCATGCTGGTGTATCTCGATGGCCATATGAATGAAAAGTTGGCTCCCAATGAGAATTTTGCACGCGAAGTACTAGAGCTGTTTACGGTTGGAAGAAGGCAGTTTACCGAAAATGATATGCGGGAGGCAGCGAGGGCTTTTACGGGCTGGACGATTGATGATCGCAGTGGACGCTTTACCTATGATGCACAACGGCATGATACCGGGCAGAAAACGATTTTAGGGAAGCGCGGCAACTTCACTGGTGAACAGGCACTGGATATTATGTTACGGCATCCGCGTACAGCGGAACGCCTGGCTGAGCGTTTTTGGGCGGAGTTTGTTAGTGTTGCACGCCCTGATCCTGCGGTCATTCGGCAATGGGCACAGCAACTGGTTAGTAGCCATTATGATATCAGCGCATTATTAAAAACGGTTTTAACCAGCAATGCCTTTTGGGCAGAAACCCATCGAGGTGCTTTAATCAAGTCTCCCGTTGAGCTTGCGGTTGGTACCCTGAGAATACTCCCCTATACCTTGCCAAGGGATAATTTGGCGCATCAGCTCACCCTGATGGGGCAACCCCTGTTTAACCAGTCAACGGTAAAAGGCTGGGCAAGTGGTAAAGAATGGCTGAGTACTCAGTCATTCCTGCTACGTGATTCCTTGTTGAGAAATATGACGCGGGGCAACTTGCGTACAGCAAAAAGTGGTATGGATCGGTTATTACCGGCTGTGTCGTCAAAGGAAGAGATGGCGCAGTGGCTGTTAGCGATTCCGCCAATCAACCCTTTCCCTGAGAAAGAGGGCAGCAAGCAACGCCTGGTCAGGGATTTGGTACTTGATCCGGCCTATCAGGTGTGCTGAGTATACCTGGCAGTTCCCGGGCGGCCTTCTGGATCCAAATGGTAGGTACTGAGGTACGAAGCCCAACATTGACAGGGTTTGTTGGGGTTCTTTCGTCACTGTCAACCTTATTATATAGACAGTTTAAATGGTAGCAGAGTGACTCGAAAAGGAAGCGTAGATTATGAACCGAAGAGATTTTTTGCAGTATGCCAGCCTCGTGACGATGGGCAGTATGCTGCCTGGGTTCACTCAGGCAGTGAATTTGAACCGAACAGGAAAAATACTGGTACTGATTCATTTGAAAGGAGGTAACGACGGATTCAATTCGCTGGTGCCGTATCATGATTCAAACTACTATGATTTGCGCCCCAAAATTGCGATTCAGAAACGCTCTGTTCTTAAACTGGATGATCGTTTTGGGATGAATCCACAATTACAACACCTGCTGCCGCTATGGGAAAAGGGACAAATGGCCTGGATCCAGGGAGTAGGCTATCCTAATAGTGTGTTGTCACACTTTCAGTCGCTGGATATCTGGGAAAGTGCATCGCCCTCGGACTATAGCAAGGGCTGGCTATCCCGGGTAGTGCCTGGCATCAAGCAAGGCTTGCATGGCGTGGTGATTGATGACGGTGTTGAGGGGGGGGGTGTCATGCAAGGTAGTCAGCTGAATGCTGTGACGATGAAAAACCCCCGTTCTTTTATTCGTGCTGCAGAACGTATCAGCGATGTGCAACCTAAGCGGCGCAATCCGGCGATTGCCCATGTCACAGCAATTCAGCACCAGTTACATGAGGTAGGCAAGCAGATTGCCGAAAAAGTAGGTTCCAACCCGCCTGCGATCCCCGGTAAATACACGGGCGATCTCGGGCACGGTTTACAAGCGGTAGCACAAATGATTTTAAGTGGTGTTGATGCGCCCGTCTATAAAGTGACCCAGAAAGGTTTTGATACACATGCCAGTCAGCTGGAGCTACAAAATAATGCCCTGTACCAACTGGGTAGTGGCATTAGTTCTTTTGCCAGGGTGATGCAACAAAAAGGTTTGTGGCAAAAAATATTACTTGTGACATATTCTGAATTTGGCCGTAGAGCCGCAGAGAACAAGGGAGCAGGAACGGATCATGGCACTGCTTCCGCACATATGGTTTTTGGGGGGAGTGTCAAGCGGGGTATCTATGGTGAACATCCGGATATGAGTCATCTCAATGCCAGTGGCAACGTGCAGCATACGACTGACTTCAGGTCGATCTACGGTACGATTGCCCAGAACTGGTGGCGACAAAACAACCCCTGGCGCCAGTACGGCACCTTGCCCTTTGTGGGATAGGGGTTGTCCGGGTGCTGATTCCTCTTGATCAGAATTGTAACTATTTAGTGTAACCTGTAGCTACTCAGAATTTTCTTATGGAGACCCTGATCACGTCCCGGTCGTTTTCCTGAGGCCGGTTCTAAAAGAGTTCCTGTTCAAGTTCCCGGTAGACAAAATCAACATTTTTCTTGTGGTTGAGCTTGTACAGGTTCATATTTTTCCAGTCAGGGAAGTCAATAGAGTCAACCGCTTCCTGTAGCTCAAGATCCTCACCGATAGCCCTGGTCACATCTTCACGTACTTTTTGCATGTAGCGTTGAGTTTGGCTCACCATGGGGAACGGAGCCGTTTGTGCGCTGCCGTGACCGGGTATCATGAGCCTGGCGCCGGCAAAGGTTTTTAGCAGCCAGTCTTGTGCTGCAATCGCTTTTTCGGAGCTACCATCGGCCATAAAGGTAACACGGTTATTAAAGGCAAGGTCAGATATCCAGACGATATTGTCT
>WFWY01000071.1 GCA_015490895.1 Thiotrichaceae bacterium
CACTCTCTTCAGTTCACAATGCATTCCCATTATTTGAAGTGGTTACCTCGACTACCACCTGGGGCTTGACCATTCCCACCTGCATCCAGATTTTCAACCAGTTGACTGGCACCTGACACTGAAAAGCTGTCCGGTGAGGATAATGCAGCCAAAGTTGCATTCCCTGCCAAACGGGGAACCGATGTGCTGGTCAAGCCAGAGGATAACGATAGGCCATTACTCGCCAGGCTTGGTATAAAAACCCGTGATCCTCCACCTGGAATCAATGCAGGAACACCTGATGCCTGCTCATTACGACTTGATGAAGACAAAGCAGCACTTCCACCTGTCAGGCTGGGGATCGTAGGTGGGTTGGAAGCTCTCGGAGCTTTTAATGTAGACAGGTTCCCTGCTGTCAAACTGGGCAAAGGTGAGTGGCTGAGCAAAGTAACTGGCCTGTTTTCCCCGGCTGCAGGGCTTGTTGCACCTGTGACAGTCCTACTATCAACTGCGTTCACCTGTGGCAGAGCATGACTATCACCCGCTAAACTGGGCATGGGTGGCGGATTAAATGCCCTGGGTAGATCCGTTGTAGAGAGGCTCCCCGTTGCCGGGCTAACAAAACTGGGTAAAGGTGCTACCCGGAGTACTCTGCTGCTGGGTTGACTGGCTGTACTCGACGATGACGACTTACTGATAGCAGGTGCTATGTTTGCACTGTTTGCATTTATTGAGGGCAGTACTGAACTTCCACCCGTCAAACTGGGAATGGGTGGTGGGTTAAATGCTCTGGGTAGATCCGTTGTAGAGAGGCTTCCCGTTGCCGGGCTAACAAAACTGGGCAAGGGTGGAAGCTTGAGTGATGTACCTGAGTCGGGCTGATCTGAAACGGGTCTGGTTACTTTTAATACCATACGAGGCAATGGTGCCAGATCCTCAAACATGGGAGTTCCTGATGTTTCACTGTCACGATAGATCGGCAGCGCAGGAAAAGACAATGAAAACCCGGAGCGCACTTCCGGCACATTTCTGGGCGTATCATACTTTAGCAACCCCAAAAGCTCCTTGATCATATTAACGAACAATGACAGCACTTCATCGGGCATCTTGCCAGATAATGGCTGACCAGAAGCCAAGTGATTAGACTTCATTGCCTGAGTGGTCGCCGTGGTTTGCCTGCGAATAATAACGCTATTAATCTGGCTTGAAGTATTTTCTGCTGTTGGCATAACGGACATAATGATTGTACCTTCCCTAGAATTTTCTAATACGACTTGAACATGACCAATTTAGACAGCCTGTCCCTGCCATCTATTGCATCCAATATTAAGCGAAGTCTTACGGATAAAAAAACCATTGGTGGTTGTTAGGGTGATTAATGGAGCAAGTGGTCTTACAAACGGTAACACCCTGACTTCTTCTGCTTGCTACAGTATTAATCTCCACAACCGAACCGACAATATGCATAGATTTTTCTCGTTATTTTGCGCTTTTCAGATACTGCTTTTTTCTGCAGCAATACCCATTGCACAAGCAAAAGAGGCATCTGTCTGCAGCCCGCAAATCCTGGCGCATCCTATCCAGGGGGGCTACACCTGGACCGTAGCTTCGCGCCTGGGTGAGTTTCTGCAAATGGCTGAGAACGAATATGGGGAGCGTGACAAGTCATGGACAATTCTGGGAGTGGAATTTACCGATGAAAAGCAGCCTAGCAACTGGCATCCTTTTGATTCAAAAAGAAAAAATATTATTATTCAGCTCACCAAAGATGCTGCCAATGATGAGAAAAGAGCACTCTTCCAGCTATCACATGAAGTGTTTCATGTGTTATCACCCACTGGCAAGCGCGACAGTACCTACTTAGAGGAAGGGTTAGCAACTTACTTTTCCATACAGGCCAGCCGCAAGGCAGGCATCAGGATATCCCCTGCCTATATTGCTTCACCAAGATACCGACAGGCTTATCGCATGATTGAAACCCTGTACAAAAAGCACCCTGATGCCAGTGAGCGCATTGCCACCTACCGGGAGCAGGGTTTGCCTCTTTCTGCATTGACTGAAACACAGTTAGAACAAATGTTTCCCCGCCTGAAGACAACACTCGTTCAAAAGTTAGTGGCACAATTTTAATTTGAACCCATGGCCTGATACCATTCAGACTCCCGTCAACTCTTGCGTTTGCCGGCCTTTTTTCGTGATGGGCGCTTCTTTTTATTACCTTTGCGCCCGGAAGTATCCGCAGCTGGGCGTTCACCATCCGGCAACATAAAGTCAATCTTGCGCTCATCCAGATCAACTCGTGCCACCTGCACTCTGATCGGGTCACCCAAACGGTAGCGCTTGCCGCTACGTTCTCCCAGCAAATGATGTTTTAGTGGGTCAAAATGGTAATAATCGCTGTCCAGGTTAGTAACATGCACCAGACCTTCCACGTAGATATCATGAAGTTCTACAAACAGCCCAAAGCCAGTGACAGAAGTAATAATTCCGTCAAAGGTTTCTCCTACCTTGTCCATCATATACTCTGCTTTCAACCAGGATTCTACATCACGCGAAGCATCTTCTGCACGACGCTCTGTCGCAGAACACTGCTCACCCAGCGTTACCATGTCTGAATAATCGTAATCAAAGTTATCAGCCGTACCACCCTGTATCACATGATGGATACCCCGATGAATGAGCAGGTCAGGATAACGCCTGATGGGGGAAGTAAAATGTGCGTAATAATCCAGTGCCAGGCCGAAGTGGCCCTGTGCATCCGGGCTATAGGAAGCCTGCGACATTGAACGCAACAATACAGTATGAATCAGGTGGGCATCCGGCCTTCCCCTGACCTGATCAATGACAGCGGCATAGTCTTTACCATGAGGCTTGTCGCCACCGGCTAGCGTTAGCCCCATACTTGCCAGAAATGTTCTGAGATCTTCCAGGCGGGTAGCATCTGGCAGGGGGTGAACACGATGTAGATTGGGGATTTTATATTTATGCATTAACCGGGCAGCACAGACATTGGCAGCTATCATGCATTCTTCAATCATCTTGTGAGCATCATTCCGCACTGTCGGTACAATCTTTTCAATTTTACGATCTTCACCATAAATAATCTGCGTTTCATTGGTATCAAAGTTGATAGCACCCCGCTCATTTCGTTGCTGATGTAAAATGTGGTAGAGCTCATATAAATGGTCTATATGTTCAATGACCGGACAGGCAGCTCTGGCTGTTTCGTCCCGATCAACCACCATCGAAGCTACCTGTGTATAGGTCAGCCGGGCAGCAGAATGCATTACCGCCTCAAAAAATTCATACTCCAGGATCTCACCACTGGCGCTGATCGTAATATCACATACCATGCAGAGACGATCCACCTTTGGATTCAGTGAGCACAGGCCATTGGATAGTACTTCTGGCAACATGGGAATGACTTTTTCCGGGAAATAAACCGAAGTCCCCCGGTTCCATGCTTCCTTATCCAGGGCAGTACCCACCTTGACATAGTGTGAAACATCAGCGATGGCAACCATAAGGCGCCAGTTATCACCATCTGGCTCACAATAGACAGCATCATCAAAATCCCTTGAGTCCTCTCCATCGATTGTTACCAGGGGCAATTCACGTAAATCCACACGCCCTGTTTTATCTGCTTCTGCCACCTCCTCATTCAAGTGCTGTACTTCTTTTTCTACTTCTTCGGGCCATATATAAGGAAGGTCATGGCTACGCAAGGCAATGTCAATTTCCATACCTGGCCCCATATGGTCACCGAGCACTTCCAGAATTTTGCCTACCGGACGAGAACGGCGCGTGGGTTGTTCGATAAGACCTGCAACAACAATCTGCCCGTCCTTTGCATCATTAATATGCTCGGCAGGAATCACAACGTCCTGTGAAATGCGTTTATTGTCTGCAACCACGAAACCAACCCCGGCCTCCATAAAAAAGCGCCCTGCAATCTGCTGAGTATTCCGTTCCAGCACTTCAACGACCACCCCTTCTCTACGTCCCTTGCGATCCACTCCCGTCACACTCGCAAGCGCCCGGTCACCATGCAATAACTGACGCATTTGCTGACCCGACAGGAAAAGGTCTTCACCCCCTTCATCCGGCACCAGAAAACCAAAGCCATCAGCGTGTCCAATCACACGTCCAGCGATCAGATCTGCCTTGGATACGGGGATATACTGTCGTTTGCGGTTATAAAG
>WFWY01000072.1 GCA_015490895.1 Thiotrichaceae bacterium
CCCCAGTCCGCTGGTTTTGACGATGATGAATCCCCTGCCCTCGATGGTCGTTAAAAATACATGGCGACGAGAGAGAGGCTGTTTTTCAGATATTATTTAATGTGAATATATTAACACAAATAAAATATATGTATGATTTTCTATGAATCTATCTAATTGCTACCCCCTCCAGCCCCACTTATTAGGTAAACTTTTGATAAAAAACAATAATAATAAATTTATTCTATAGTCTGTAGTTTATTGCCTCACACTGTATGATTTTTTAATCATATAAAATATATGCCGCATATAACTTTATGATAAGTATGTATATATAGTGATCTATTCACGGGCGTACAAAATCTTGTTACAGGAGTGTTCTTATCAGTACAGTATTATCTTTGACAAAGAATGTATCTTGAGCTAGTCTATTAAATTATGTGAAAAAAATAACAAAAATTTATCGTTGTTCTGCATCTTGCATAGCAAGATGTGAAGCATCAGGCGTTATGCAGGGACGCAACATAAAATGAACATGGAGACGAGAGAACAATGCGTACAAAGAGGTACTGTCCCAGTTGTAGAAGCCTGAATATTTGCAGGATCAGGCGTTCATTTATACAAAAATACATCTTGCGAGTATCAGCCTGTTACATCTGTGTGCATTGTGGCACAAGGTGTAGTCGTGAAAAACTGAATCGCAACAAACCTGTTGATGCTATTGATATGGTGGAAAATAAACTGGCTGGTGAGTCTTAAGGAGACTCTGAACAAGTCCGGTCAAATTTCCTGAGAGCTCACAAACAGAAGGTATCGAATGGAAAGCATTGAACAGTACGGAAATGAGTGCGAGTGAAGAAGAAAGAGAGAAAATATCGGGGTATAGAACGATAACGGTATCAAGCAGAACGCAAGTACTGAGCATGATCTATCGCAAGGAGTATCAATACCCAGAGTACTGAAAAGGAATGATGATCTGCCAGGAGGCTATCCGAGAACCAGGAAGCGTAGCGAAAATCACAGGAGTGTCATAAGGTGAGATTACAGAAAGAGGCAATAGCCACTGCTATTTAACGATTTCAGTAATCTCAGATTAGGATACTCATAGGATTTGCAGTAGCTTCCTGGTTCTCGGACAGCCTCCTGACCCAGGTCTTGAGGAGGTAAAAATGAGAAAAGTAACTGACAATACTGTCTTTACTCAATATGAATCTGCTGCCCGGGGCTATTGCCGACGTTTTAACCCTGTCTTCACTTCGGCTAGTGGTGGTTTAATACAAGATGCAGAGGGGAAGGAATATATCGACTTTCTGGCAGCTTGTGGGGCATTAAATTATGGGCATAATGATCCGGATATGAGTGCTGCCCTGATTGAGCATATATCGCGCAATGGGATGAGTGCCTGCCTGGACTTGCACAGCGATGTCAAAGCCGGTTTTCTGGATAGCTTGCAACATATAATACTGGAACCTCGCGGTTTGAAATACCGTATACAGTTTACCGGCCCGACGGGTACCAACGCGGTGGAAGCGGCCATGAAGCTGGCGCGTAAAGTTACCGGGCGAACCAATATTATTTCATTTACCAATGGTTTTCATGGTGTTTCACTAGGCTCTCTGGCTGCAACGGGGAACAAGTATCATCGTATGGGTGGAGTCATGTTGTCAGGAGTGACACGTGTTCCGTATGAAAACTATTTGGGAACGGGTATAGATACAGCGGAATATCTGGATAAGATATTAACGGATCCTTCAGGAGGTGTTGAAGCTCCTGCTGCCATTTTACTGGAGACGGTACAGGGCGAAGGTGGCTTGAATACCGCTTCAGCACCCTGGCTACAGCGTATTGCGGCAATCGCCAAAAAGCACGGTGCATTGCTTATCGTTGATGACATACAGGCGGGGTGTGGACGTACGGGGACATTCTTTAGCTTCGAACAAATGGGCATTAAGCCAGATATCGTCACCTTGTCAAAATCCATTTCTGGCTATGGCTTGCCAATGGCGCTGGTACTGATTAAGCCAAAGTATGATCTCTGGGAGCCGGCCGAGCATAATGGCACATTTCGTGGTAATAGCCACGCATTCGTTACAGCTCGTGTGATGCTGGAAAAGTTCTGGAAGGATGATACGTTTAGCCAGTCCATTGCACTTAAGTCCAGTCAGGTTACCAAGCGTTTGACGCGCATCCGCTATCTCATTGCAGGCTCTTACCTGAAAGGGCGTGGCATGATGCAAGGTATTTCTGTTGGTACAGGGGAGCTGGCAGACAGGATATGTCGGGAAAGCTTCAAGAGAGGAATGATTTGTGAAACAGCAGGATCCTATGATGAAGTCATCAAAATTTTTGCTCCGCTAACGGCATCCGTTGACTTGTTGAACCGGGGTCTGGATATACTTGAAAAGGCAACCAAAGTTGTCATGGCTGAAAACAGGTGCGCGTCCAGGGCCAAGGAGGATGGGCCTGCACACAAAGACAAGCCTGTTGCTACCCAATCTCCGGCAGACACATCCAAAAAAAACGCCAGACAATCTCAATCTCCCCCAACGGAATACGATAGCGACGCTTTCAAAATCAGCAAAGAATATCCCGATAACTTCTACGGCTACTAGGCTCTCAAGAATGGGCAGTCAGGTAGAAAAAACGGATCAAAATGGATTACGGCAAGCTGATAATAGTCGTCGTATCCTCCAGGGACAGTTGCCAGAGCGTGATGACAGCACAGATAATTTGCTGCTTTGTCACGAGTGGGATAATACAGTGCGCTGGCAAGCCGGAGAGCGATTACATCATCTGTTTGAATCCCGGGTTGATCAATTACTGCAAGAGGGTGATTGTCATCTGGCCGTTGATGGCGAGGCTGGGCAATGGACGTATCAGCAGCTGGATGAACGTGCCAACCAGCTCGCCCGCTTCTTGCTGTTACAGGGTTTTCGGGCCGGTGATGTCATTGGTTTGTTGTTTGACAAGAGTGTACACAGTTACCTTTCCATGCTGGCGGTACTAAAAATCAATGCAGCCTATGTCCCGCTGGATCCTGCTTTTCCGGAGGACAGGATTGCCTATATTGTTGAAGATGCTGGTATCAAGGGCATTCTCAGTCTTGCTGTTTATACTTCTCTAACAAAAGAATCCCATGTGCCTGTCATTTGTCTGGATACTGTAGCCAGGCAGATTGACCCTCTATCCGGACAACGTCTTGATGTTACGGAAGCGGGGCAGCCGGTGAGTGAGCTGTGTTATATCATTTATACATCTGGCTCAACGGGGCGACCCAAAGGAGTGCCTATTCATCAGGCAAGTATCTGTAACTTTGTTCGTGTTGCAGCGGAGGTTTATGGATATCGGCAGACAGATAGGGTCTATCAGGGGCTAACTATTGCCTTTGATTTTGCAGTGGAGGAAATCTGGGTGCCATTGGTTGTGGGGGCTACCCTGCTACCAAATGCTACAGGTAGCAGCCTGCTAGGTAGTGACCTTGCTCATTTTTTGCAGGAAAACAAGGCGACAGCAATGTGTTGCGTGCCGACCCTGTTGGCTACGATTGAAGAGGCGTTGCCAGATTTACAGCTGCTTATTGTCTCCGGTGAGGCTTGCCCTCAGGATCTGGTGATGCGCTGGGCTATTCCGGGGCGTACTATTTTGAATGCCTATGGTCCGACAGAAACAACAGTGACAGCGACAGTGGCCAGGCTGGAACCGGGTAAAGCTGTGACTATCGGCAAGCCGCTACCGACGTACTCCGTTATGATTCTTGAGCCTGGTACAGAGCATGTACTGCCGTGGGGTGAAGAAGGTGAGATTGCTATCGCTGGTGTGGGGGTTGCACAGGGCTATTTAAAGCGTGATGAGCAGACTAAAAAAGCCTTCATCAATGATTTTCTGGCACTTAAAAATAATCCTTCTGGCCGAATTTACCGAACCGGAGATCTGGGAGTGATTAATGCCGATGGTGATATTGAATACCGTGGGCGGATAGATCTTCAGGTCAAAATTAGAGGTTACCGGATTGAACTGGCCGAAATCGAATCGGTCATTCTGGGTGTTGAAGGTGTTGCACAAGCGGTTGTGGATACATTTGAACTCCAGCCCGGTGTGAAAGAACTGGTTGCCTATTATACGCTAAAAAAAGACGTGGGTGTGTTGCCGCAAGACACCTTGACCCGGTTTGTGCGTGATGTGCTGCCGGACTATATGGTGCCCAGTTATTATGAGCAGCTGGATAGCCTGCCACTGATGACGAGTGACAAGGTTGATAGAAAAGCACTGCCTCAGCCTTCAGGTAAACGGATGAATGCTGGAGGGCGTGTTGTAGCAGCACAGACAGCGACCGAAGCAGCCGTTGCTCAAGCACTGGCGCATCTGCTCGCCCTTGAACAGGTCTCGGTAGAGGATGATTTTTTTGCCGATCTGGGTGTTAGTTCGTTACTGATGGCTCGTTATTGTACCGCTATAAGGCAGCGTCTTCCCTGGGCAGATATCTCCATGCGGGATGTTTATCGTTACCCCAATGTCAGAAAGTTGTCCGCTTATCTGGATACAACATCAAATTCGGAAATGCCCGATGTTAAACACACCGGGCATTACTCCGCTACCTGGCATACGCCCTCCACTATGGCTTATTATCTGTGTGGTACCTTGCAATTAGTCAGTTATTTATGGTTTTTGTTTTTGGCTATCGAAGTAGCGCTCTGGGCAGGAGCATGGATTGCTGAGGCTGGCAATCCAGCTGCGATTTACCTGCGATTGGCAAGCTTTCTTGCAGCTTCATTTTTTGGCTGGACGGGGTTAGCCATTCTGGCTAAATGGACTATTATCGGGCGCTGGAAGCAGGAAAAAATACCCATTTGGAGTCTTCGCTATTATCGTTTCTGGCTGCTGAAACAGATAGTACAAATTAACCCGATGGCTTTATTTAAAGGTTATCCCTTATACAATGTGTATCTGCGTCTAATGGGGGCACATATTGGAAAGAATGTCGTACTGGAGTGTCATGTCTCTGCGGTGTGTGCGGACTTGCTGAGCATTGGAGACAATACCATTTGCCGTAACGATGCTTTACTGGTGCCATACAAGGCAGTCTCAAACAGGATATACACCGGGCCGGTAATACTGGGTAACAATGTTATTGTGGGGGAAGGTAGTGTCGTAGATATCCATACCCGTATGGAAGATAATACACAACTGGGACATGCCTCCTGTTTATGTGAGGGTCAGGTAGTCCCCCAGGGCAAGCATTATCATGGTAATCCAGCGGAAGAAACAACGATTGATTTCGCCTCCGGTGTTAATGCACAGAACCCCTTACAGGTTACAGCCTTGCGGCGTTTTATCTATAGTTTAGGGCAGTTGTTAAACGTTTTTTTGGGGACGGTACCCCTGTTGATTACCGGGCTCTTTGTGCTGGCAATGTCGATAGCTCCTGAAGCCAGGCTGTTGACCCAGGAGTGGCTATTGCATGTTCTGGGTATTTCTGCGCTTGTATTTGTCGGGGTGTTTTTTCTAAGTCTGTTTATGAATACGGTTGTGGCGGGCATTTTGAACCGTTTCTTAAAAGTTGACCGGGATTACATTCTGTATGGTGTGCATTTCTGGTTGTTCAAATTACTGCAACGACTGGGGCATTCGAGTTCCTTCACCCTGCTATTTGGTGATAGCTCTTATATTGTCCATTATATGAAGCTGGTCGGCTACAGGCTTTCCCAAGTTATTCAAACCGGATCGAACTTTGGACTGGAACATAAGCATGACAACCCCTATTTGTGTCAGTTTGGTTCTGGCACTATGATCTCGGATGGTTTTTTCATGCTCAATCTTCATGAATCCAGCCATACCTTTCACCTTGCTCATGCCATGGTGGGCAATGATAACTTTGTCGGCAACAACGTGTACTATCCACCCAATGGGAAAACGGGTAATAACTGCCTGATTGCAACGAAAGCCATGGTGCCGATAGCAGGTGATATCCGTGAGGATGTTGGTTTGCTTGGTTCCCCCTGTTTTGAGATCCCCAGGACAACCGGTCGTGACCCATCCATCGCTCCAGCCAGTCGGTCACCGCACAGGCTGACGGGTTTAAAACAAAAGAATAGACATAATTTGATGACTATTTTGTTGTTCCTTGCCAGTGGGTTTCTTTATTTGTTCAGTACCTTGTTGATTATTTTTGGTGTTGTTCAGGCAGTGGAACTGGGTGCATGGGAGCGCCTGGGCATTGTGAGTGTCTTTTTGTTATTCAGTATTGTCTATTTCATTGTACTGGAACGGGCAGCTTTCAATTTTGGCAGGATGCAACCCATCACTGTATCTATTTACGACAAAAGATACTGGCAGGTTGAACGCTTATGGAAATTTTCTGAAAGCTTTTTAAGAAAACTTTGGCCGGGTACTCCCTTTAGAAATATTATAAGTCGCTTGCTTGGTATTAAACTGGGCAAAATAGTATTTGATGATGGCTTGTATGTCTCTGAAAAAACGCTGGTAGAGATAGGTGACTACTGTAATTTCAATACGAATTGTGTATTACAGTCACATTCACTGGAAGAAGGTATTTACAAATCGGATAGTATTCAGGTTGGAGATCATTGTTCCATAGAGAGCAAGGCATTTGTCCACTATGGGGTGAAATTGGGCAATGGTGTTGTTGTGAAGGCAGATTCATTTGTGATGAAGGGGGAATATTTACCGGATAGATCTGTGTGGGGTGGCAATCCCGCGAAGAAATATGGGGTAAGTCATTGAGCATTGAGGAATCTCTTGATTAACCGGAGTGTCATGCCAGGAGCCCGTTTTATGCGAAAAAAATATTGGTTGGCCTTGATGGCCACTGTTTGTTCAGCTCAACCGCTGATCGCGGGCAATGACTTGATATCTGATACGCTGTTGTCTGTCGCTGCTGTTGATCCTGTCAGGGAGTCTCACCATCCACAAGCCGGTGATCCAGAGGAAGACAAGCCGGATGTGCTGGAATATGGTGGTGCAATAGTGCTTCAATATAATTCAACACGTAGTGTTGCTGGGCGGTTTGGTACTGACCCCTACGCCTATCTGGCATTAACACTTACGCCACACCCACGGTTTGAGTTATATACGTTGCTGTTACAGACCCGAGAGTTCGGTGTGAATGAGGCTGTTGCAACCTGGCATGTCGGTGAAGATGGCAAGCTGGATGTATCTTTTGGGCGCGAATATTTACCTTTTGGTAGCTTTGAATCAGCAATGGTTTCTTATCCCCTGACCCAGGTGCAAGGTAGTATTCGGGGCGAAGAGGTACTGAAACTTAGTACCCAGTGGAGGAGTTTTGACTCCGCTGTATACGCATTTGAAGGTGCATCTTCAGTGGTTGGCACCGATCAGCAGAGTCATGGCTATGGGCTCAGGCTAAGCTATGGGAATGACAATGGCTATCTCGGGCTTGATTATATTAGTAATCTGGCAGAAACCAGTCAGTTCTCTCAGGAGGCAGTAGGTAGGGATATTCCCGGCCTCTCATTGCATGGTGAAATAACGTTTGGGCGCTTTACGCTACTGACCGAATATATAACAACGGCCAGAACTTTAAAACCGGGAGACTTAGGCGGTGAGATTTCGGTATCAGCTCGTCCTTCATCCTGGAATCTGGAAATGGATATTGATCTGGATAAAGAACGTACATTAGCGATTGCATGGAATGAAACGAATGATACAGATGAGCTGGTAGAAGATGCGACTCGACGAATGGTTGGTATGACTTACAGTCAGCCAATCTACAAGGCGTTGTCTGGTGCCATTGAAGTTGCACAGTTTACAGACCCTGATGGAGGTAAAGAAGCATCTCTGAATCTGCAACTTGTACTGGAATTTTAGGAGGTATTGACTCAACCGGTTTCAGTGCCCAGGAAGGAAAAGGGCAACTGCTGCGGCCAGATTGTCGGATATGTCCAGCTCCATTATGCGAATCTGGTGAAGTATTTTCCCCGTCTTACCTGAGCGAATGACGGTACTCCCCGGTGTAAGATGAGTGACACAAAAGTGATGAGGAGCTAGAGAAAACCCGCTGCCCAGCATCTTTAAAATAGCTTCTTTAGTGACCCAGTAACGATAAAACAGTGTACGTTGTACGGGTGTTTTGCCGTTTCCCAGTCGCTTGCGTTCCTGCGGGCAAAAAAGGGTAGCATCTATAGGCAGAGGAAAGACCGCTTGCGGTGTGTCTTCGATATCTACACCGATCGGCAAAGTATCCACGCAGGCAATCAGGCTCAATGAGTCTGCATGGGAAAGTGAAAACTGGAGTGTGGTTGCGGGTCTGCTGATCGTTGGTTGTCCTGTTTGGCTGTAGGTGAATTCAATGTATTGCGGAGTACAGTTCAGCTGCTTTGCAAGCAGATGACGCAAAGCAGCCCGTGTCAGTATAAATTGGCGTTGTCGGGTTGCACACTGAAAGCGTCTGGCACGTTGTTGCTCATCCTGTGAGAGCAGGGCGTGATAGGTTGCGACAGGTACCGGCAGTGTATGCTGAACTTGCCAGATTCGTACACCAATAAATGCGAGAGTATCAGGGGTGGATATTTGCTGGATTTCAGACCACACCGGCAGCCTCCGGGAGCAAATAGTTGTTGAGTAGAAAGTGTTGTAAGTCCGTGTGTCGTCTAACCCGAAAACTTCATGAATATGCTCTAATATCGCACAGGGTATTGGTTTCACAAGGGAATTTCTGAAGGAGCCCCGTATCAGTGATGACGGGTGACTGAAGAAATATCCCTTGTGGAATCAATAGACAAGCGAGATGGAGCATAATTTGTGAATTTCCGGGCTAGGGTGTTGTATCAACAAGCATAGCGTGATCAAGCACAATGGTATTTCCTGAAGGTTTACCTTCAATTTCAACACGGCTTACTCCCTGTGTGACTGAAGCGAAAAATACGTCCAGGTCAATTGGTTGTTCATTACTATCCAGATAGAGGGTGTCGGGTGTGCTAATCATGGGAATACCAAACAGGGTAAAAGAGGCATCATTGGGATTAATATTCTCAATAATCGCTCTAAACGTGTAATCCGTTTCCTGGTCTTCTCTGCTTAGTCTGACAGCCAGCAGGCTGCCATCGCTCTGTATTTTCAGCTTGATATCAACATATTCACCGACACGAATCTGGTCAAAATAGAGAGGGTCGGCCTGTTGCTGGCTTTCATCAAACAGAATAGTCATCAGGTCAGTGTGGATGGTTTTTCCAAAAACGACCAGTGAGTTTTCCTGGTAATCAATCGCGTCGATATTGGCTTCAATAATAGGCAGGTTGTCGGTCGCTTCCAGCTCAATGCTGTCAGCTATCAGGATTCCGTTCTGATTAATGACGCCTTCGACTTCAATGAGTGCATTAAGCGCCAGCTCATTCTTGATGCCGTCCTTGAAGGTAGTTTGTTCGGTCGCAAGGACATGAACGGCATCCACATAAAAGTCGCTTGCTGAATTAAACCGGGTGATAATGCCTTCTATCTCAAAGTCCTCGTCAGGCGTTAATGTTAAGGCGCTGACCGGAGTGACGCTGGTGGCGAACAGGGTGTTGTCAATGAGTACCTGTGCGGAAATTTCCACGCGTTGGTTATCAGTTAGTTGTCCATTGCTGGATAATACCTGTGCATTGGCATAATTAACCATCAATTCGTTGATCGTGAACGTTTTGCTTGCCTGGTTCAGGTTGCTGATTTTTCCCTTGAGTTCCAGTAGCCCGGTAGTCGTTGTCTTCAGGGTAATGCTACTGGCATGGATGTTACCGTTGGCAGTATAGAAGCCCGACACCTCGACGATATCGGCAGGTGTCAGATGGGCGATGCGCTTAAAACCGTGGAAAATGGTTAAGTCACTCACATGGATAGTTTGCCCCAGTACCTTGAAGGAGGTTGCCAGTAGTGGGGGTGTTTCAGCCACGGGGCCCTCCAGAATATCCGCGAAGCTGACACTGCTTGCTGTGCCCGTTGTGCCGTCTGCATTAATGCTGCCCTGGATGGTTACGACTTCACCAACCGCGTAGCTATCCTGACTGTTTACGGTGTTATTATCACGAATGAAACGGGCATTATCCGTGTTAAATTCAATACCATTGGTGATGATGCTGCCAAAAGCACTGATGCGTCCCATGGTAATACCTGTGCCGCTGATACCGCCTTCAGCGAGCTGGTCATTCCCTGAGCTACAGGCATGAAGGAACAACAAGCAGCTTAACCATAGCCATACAGACGGTATTCGGTCTTTCATGTAAAACTACTCCTGATCTTCTTGATCTGGCAGATGCTCTTCAAAATAGTAGATCCCTACACCTGCCCTGTTATGTCCTTTGCCTTCTATCTGTGGGTTGGAATCTCGATCGTGCTGTACTAGCCACGCGTTGAACTTTTCCAGTAGTAGTTGACTTTCTCTGTTGACCATGGTGCGTAATTCATCGAGATATTCATCGGGTACATTGTCGTAGCAAACCTTGCGCTGAAACCGGGCAGGCCCTGCTTCGTTTGTCATATTGTGGTCAATGGTAGAGATCAGTAAGGCCACATCTGTTCCCATGATAGTCAGTGCTTCATCTTCATCACCGGAAGGGATGTAGGCGTGGTGTTGCAAGCTGACATGTTCTTTTTCAATGCGCTTGACGAGTCCTACACTTTCCAGCTCGTCCAGCATGGCGCGTGTCGTCATATTGCCACTATAGCGCTCTACCAGCTTTTCGAACGATCTTTCCATGCCATGAATAGGGAGTACCTCAGGATAACCACCTGGCGTGCAGAATTCTTTATCTTCCAGCCAGCCGTTGATGACCCGGATGGAGCGGTTGTACTTGGGTGAAACAGAGTCGGGGGTCAGTGGTGATTTGCGAATTTGTGCCACATCTTTACGGGTTAGACCAGTAACAATGGCTATCCGGGAGGTTGTTGCTTTGCCTTCGGATTCCAGCAGTTGTTTCTCGGAAGTTTCAACGTATACCTGCTTGACTACCTGCATCAGTTCACCGAATGCTACGCCTTTGCGTAACATGATTTTTACGAGAGGCGATAAAAGCTTGTAGCTGGCATTGTAAAGCGCTGAATTCATAATTGTGATTATATTCCCAATACTGTTTAAAAGCAATGCTTTCAGACGGAAGCGATTAAAAAACCTTATTAGTTTGTTCTGCGTATCGATTGAGTGTCTTTTTTTATGTGTAAAAACAGAACACTATCTGTAGTTTAGCAAGATTTTAGTGACATGTATCAGAAGTTACTTATGAATCGGCCTGTCGTTCCGGCTTTAGGCTGGATAGGTTGACGGCGAAGTGCCGACTCCCGCTTCTGTTTACTCATCACAGGATATTCATCCAGGATAATGTGACATGAGTGCTTTTTGCCAGGTCTATGAGCTTGTATGTTGTTTCCTGAAAATGAGAGAGGCTACTATAAACTTGGTGAAAAGCATCATCTGAACTTATGGCGCTCTCCTGTGACTTCCGCTGTATCTCCTTTTTGGGCAAGCCCTCAGGAGTTATAAAAGAGGTCTGACTGTCTGGCAGTTTGTTTCAATCTATAGGCTATAGGCGAGCCTTTGGTGGAAGGTTATTGTCTGAAAAGACACAAGGTTGTTGCAGTCCTTCTAAGGAGCCTCTGATTAAGGAGACTCTAAAGTAAGTCGTGAGCGGTTTTCTCGAAGCTAGAATCGCCCATTTTTTGCCTAAAAATCTCCCTAATAGAGTGACTATTAACTCCATTTTTAAGCAAAAACTGAACAATTCTATCAATCGAGAAATTCCTCTCAGACTTAATCAGAGGCTCCCTAAATACTATTGGCGTACTCCAAGCTCCTGGAAAGACAGTTACAACAAGGTTGCTTTTTAGACTTGATGTTAAAACAATCAAAAAAATGTAGACATACAAAAAGAGTTAACCTATGCTATATCAATATTTGTGAATGTTTTACCATAAAATGATATTAGAGTTGTCCTTAAGGAGCCAAAGGATATTATGCTAGATTCACTTACTGTACAGGCAGCGTCAGAAACAGCGAACTCATTGACTATCACGTATACGGTTATGTTATCGTTCTTGTTGTCGGTTGTGTTAGCGGTTGTTTACCAGAAAACTTTTCGGGGGCTTTCTTACTCCCGAAACTATGTGCAGGCGATAGTACTTATTTCTATTATATCAGCGGTTATCATTCAATCTGTTGGTGACAGCCTGGCAAGAGGAATCGGGATTATGGCGGCAATGGCTATAATCCGTTTTCGTACCAACCTGAAGGATCCTAGAGACACCCTGTTTTTATTTGCCTCGTTGGCAGCAGGTATTTCTTGCGGTGCTTATGCCTTCAACGTCGCCATTATTGGCACAGTCGGTTTTTCTCTTGCTGCCATGGTGCTGTATTTCTCTCCTTTGGGGCCGACCAGTTACTTTGATGGCATGTTGCGCTTCAATGTACCGGCAGATAATGCCGAACGCAGTGATCTGGAGCGGATCATTCATCAGTATTGCAAGGCTTTTTCGCTGGTTACGTTGCGTGAACTGGGACAAGGAGAGCGCATGGATTATGCCTATCATATTAAATTGCGTCGTGGAAAGACGTACGAATCCTTTTTATCAGACTTAAAGAAACTTGGCTCCATGCAAGGGCTCAGCCTAATGATGCAAGAGGCAACGGTTGATTTGTGACGCCTGTTTCTGCTGTTGCATGGTGCATAACAAATTTTAGTAAAACGGTAACTATTCAGCGTAATTAAACAGCAGAGGAGGTAAGTTATTGATTATTAGGGGCGCTGTGAATACATCCCTGTAAGCTCTGCGGCAGCATCCCTGCTGCCGAAGCCCTGATAATCAACAGCTTACCATCTTGCGTATCATTGCTCTGAGTAATTACATAAAAAGTAAAACAGAGAAAAATCAAGAGTGATCTAAAATGAAAAAATTATTAGCATTATCGTGGCTTATAGTACTGGTGGCTCTGTTTATCCTGCAATTACAGTTCAAGGGCGAATCAACCTCATTTTTTGGTATCACAGATGATACTGGGCAGACTATTAGTTTTGAATACCCGGTAGATATCATTGATATGCAAGTGATTGACGGGCAAAAAGTAGAGCAGGGTAGTATCCTGTTAAAAGTGCGTCGCAGCAGTCTGGCTGCGGAGCAGGCTATTCTTAACGAAAAAATCAAGGAACTGAATTTACGTGATTCAAGTTCCGTTGCTTCGATCAAGTCGGAAATAAAGAGTTTATTAGCAAGGAAAGCAGCAGAGCAGGCGAATCTTGATTTGCAAATTCAAAAGTTGCAGGCACAGTATCAAACGAATAAAAAGTTACTTTCCGACATCACAGGATCTGCGGCTTCTACGGGTAGTGCGGGTAATTCCTTTTATCAACAGATTCGTGTGTTAGAAAAACAAAAAATTCACACAGGACGTTCATTACAGGCTCAAATTGATCATTTGAGAGCTCAACTTAACAGTCGGGACAGACCTATCTATGCTCAGATTAATGAGTTGAAACAACGACGTTCAGAACTGGATCGCCAGGCGACAGAGCTGGTCGTGAGGGCAAAACTGGCGGGGCGAGTCGGCAGTGTTCTGGCCAAACCGGGTGAAACGATTGATGCTTTCAAGCCTATCATCAGTATCCATGCTTTGCGTCCTGAGCGTGTTAAAGGCTATATCAACGAGAATGTTTATAACCAGGTAAAAGCGGGACAGAAGGTCTGGATTACCTCACTGGCTTTAAATGGAGAGGCTATAGTGCAGGAGGGCAGGGTGGATAATATTGGTAACCGTATCGTGGAATACCCGGCACGTCTGAAGAAAAATATTTTGGTGCCTGCTTTTGGACGTGAAGTACAAATCACCCTGGAAGACAGTAACACCCTGCTACTTGGAGAAAAAGTACAAATAGGTCTCCAGCCCCCGCGACCCTCACTGGCGGACAAGACGGTGAGCTACTTCATTAATTTCTTTAATAGCTATGCGAAGGGAGCTTATGTGGCAAAAAACTAATACATCTTCGTATACTCAGACTCCTTGCGGAACCTGTCGTATCACGGGTGCTCTTTGGTGGTCTTTAAGTCTGTTTTTGCTTGTCGGGGCTCAGCAGGTAATAGCGAATCCTCATGTTAATGCCTATTTGCTAGAGGTGAATCAGCAGCTGGACTCGACGTCTACAGTGCCTTCGGTGGATCCCCTGAATACCTGGGACAGCTGGGTAGAGGGTTCAGAAGTGCGTTTGAATACCAATGACCTCTCAACACTGAACAGACAGTCCTATGCCTTGCGATTGAGACTGAAAAACCGTCAACAGCAAGCCGTTGAACGTGACCTTTTGGCTCTGGATACACAGCGGGCAAATACCGATAATGCTATTTCCCGTTTAAATGAGTTGCGGCGACGTTATGGCTTTATCCATAAAACCTTGCAGCTGAAATCCAGCATTGATGATTTAAATCGGCAGCTGAACCTGGCCAGACTAGAGACCTCTACTTATAAAAAGCTGGTGACGAGTGGGGAATTCAACCCCGTCAGAATTCAGCGTGCAGAGCTGGAGGTGAATCGGCTAACCACTCAGCTTCGCATGAATAATCGGTTACTTGATCAGTATCTGGCACTCATCGGTGTACCGGCCAGTAAGAAATCTGCCTTTTTAAACCCACGAAACTGGTTGATCAGTTTAAATGAAATGAAACTTTTTGTGGATCAGGCGATATCCGGATCACTGGCGAACCCTGCATTACAAAAGCTGAATCTGGCTTCCCGGATTGCCCGTAAACAGCGACAACTTGCCAAAGCTGACATGGCAACGGGTATTCAGCTACTTGAGGTGGAATATGATCGGGACAGGGATAACTATGGCGCTACTATTGGTGTACGTGTTCCGCTTGGAAAAAATAGTTTTGATCTGCAGCGCCGGGATATCGGTTATCAACAGGCACAAAGGGAATGGGAGTCAAAACTGTTTTCTATCAAAAATCGTTTGACAGAAAGCAGGTTGCTTTTACATCAATATGATGAAGCTTATCGGCTTGAACAGCAGTTACAGCAAGCTGTACAGGCGCGCCTGAAACGGGTCACGAAAACGGGCAGGCCGGATTTGATATTGTCACTGAAAAAAGAGCTGGCAAAACATCAGAGTCGGCAGCAGGAAACTTATCTGAAACTGATAGGAGTTTATCTGGATTTTATTTTTGTATCCGGGCATATGCTGGAAACACCGATGCGAAACTGGTTACAACAGGGTCGTCCCCTGATCAACAAGGGGGGTGGGCATGGCTGAAGCTGTCCAGTTTTCCGTTTTAGAGCGTCATGAGCTTAAATATCTGATTCCCTATGAGTATGTGGAGCCTATTACGCGCTTTATCGCCCCTTATTGTCAGCTGGATTATTACTCTGAATTAGCTGACGATCAATTTTATGCCGTCAACAGCCTGTATTTCGACACGCATAATCTGGAATTTTTACAAAATCGTATGTATGGCATGCATTCCCGTATCAATATGCGCGTACGTGCTTATGCTGATGGTACGAAAGCACCATACTTTATGGAAATCAAGCATAAAAAAGGTGCAGTGGTAAAAAAATACCGGGCAACAGCCAGTGAAGAGGAGTGGCCTGCCATTTTAACCGATCCGGGGTACCGGATTGCCGAAACGGAGCAGGGGGTTGATCGTAAAAACAAGGAGCTGTTTCTCCGGTTGGCGACATCCTATGCGATTGAACCCAAGATTTTAACCCGTTACCGGCGCCGTGCTTTTTTCTCGACGGTTGATGCCTATGCGCGTGTGACGATGGATATTGATATGCAGTGTCGCCCGGAGGATCGCCATACTCTGGTGGTGGGTAATGATTTGTACAATTATGATAATGAAACCATTTATGCCACTAACACCTATACGGATGCCAATGTTGTGTTGGAGCTCAAGAGCAATATTGGTGAAGTACCGGTCTGGATGCTGGACTTGATTCAGGCATTCAATTTAAAACAAGAAGGATTCTCCAAATATATGAACAGCACGTTGGTTTCATATTTTGATAATAATATCAATTATATGGATAACTCTCGATATGGTGTGCATCCCCCGGTCTGAGGTTGTAAATTTAAGTTAAATAGTTGCCAGCCCGGTGTAGTCACACAGAACATCTGTACCGACGGAAAAGAAAAGATGCACAGAATGCTTTTTATTTACGCTATCAACACCAAAGGATGATACTGATGATTAGTTCACTGATTGATAAAATGACTATGCCTGCCGATGCCAAAGGCTTTGATTATCTTAAACTGAGTTTTGCCTTATTCTTTCTATTGATTATCTTTTTGCTGACCACGTATTCCTTTGGTTTGGCTGGCGGTAGTTTGCATCTGGTGGGCGCTGCCGTGATTGGTGGCTATATGGCGTTGAATATTGGTGCTAATGATGTGGCTAACAACGTGGGGCCAGCTGTTGGCTCCAAAGCATTAACCATGGTGTCAGCCGTGGCGATAGCGGCTATTTTTGAAGCCTCTGGTGCATTAATAGCCGGAGGGGAAGTAGTCAGTACTATCAAGAAAGGGATTATTGATCCGGAAATGATTACCAATACCAGTCACTTTATCTGGTTGATGATGTCTGCATTATTGGCAGCAGCTATTTGGCTTAATGTCGCGACGGCAGTAGGGGCACCTGTATCAACAACGCACTCTATTGTTGGGGGTGTGCTGGGGGCGGGCATTGCTGCTGGCGGTATGGGTATTGCAAACTGGGGAACCATGGGAGCGATTGTTGCCAGCTGGGTAATCTCACCGGTAATGGGGGGATTAATTGCAGCTTTCTTTCTCTATGTGATTAAACGCACAATTACCTATCGGGCGGACAAGATAACAGCCGCCAAGAATGTGGTACCTGTTTTGGTTGCTGTGATGGCCTGGTCTTTTTCAACCTATCTTATTTTAAAAGGCTTGAAAAAAGTGGTACATGTCGATTTTCTATCAGCCCTGGCAATAGGTCTTGCTTTATCTGTTGCGCTTTATGTACTGGTAAAACCAATGATTCACCAGAAGGCCTCTGCCATGGAAAACCGTAAAAGGAGTGTGAATGAGCTGTTTACCATTCCTTTGATTTTTGCTGCAGCCTTACTTAGCTTCGCACATGGTGCGAATGATGTGGCCAACGCGGTAGGGCCACTTGCTGCCATAAATGATGCCGTTTTACATGGTGATATTTCACAAAAGGCGGGTATTCCATTATGGGTGATGATGATTGGTGCGGCAGGTATCGCAATAGGACTGATGCTGTTTGGTCCCAAGCTCATTCGTACGGTAGGGCAGGAAATTACTGAACTGGACAAAATGCGTGCGTTTAGTATTGCGATGGCAGCTTCGATTACGGTCATTATTGCCAGCCAGCTGGGTTTACCTGTCAGCTCAACACATATTGCAGTTGGTGCTATTTTTGGTGTGGGATTTTTACGTGAATATCTAAAAGTTAGCTATGATTGTTTGCTGGATGAAATCGTTGAGCATCATGAAAATAATGAAGATTTTGAAACCCTGGATAAATTTGTTACTGACTTTGAAGGAGCTTCGTTTCGTCAAAAAGGCGTTATGATAAAAGCACTGAAAAAAAATGGCTTTAAAAAGGCAGTCTCGAAAAAACAGCGTAAAGCCCTGAAACGTCGTCACAAGCAGGAGTTGGTTAAACGCTCTGCCTTTATGCGTATTGTTGCAGCCTGGATTGTTACAGTGCCTGCATCCGCATTAATTGCCGCGTTTCTTTATTACATTTCCCAGATATTTTAGTAGCTTGACCCGTTAAGGAGACTCTGATTACGTCCCAGTCCCCTACTAGGCATGACTTTCAGGGAGCCTTCAATACGTTATAGTGGAATCGGGATAGCAATCAGGAAAAGGATTTTTCTTATGAATACGATCAAGAGACACAATAAAAAGCATATTCATTGGGTATGCTTCTTTGGACTGTTAACACTAACAGCATGTGGCGGAAGAGGGGGAGGTACGGTGCCGACTTCCACTGCCACACCGACAACAACGCCGTCCCCTCCCGCAACGCTGTCACCCACTAACCAACCCACAATTACTCCGCCTCCGGCACCGGTTGCATTACCGGATAATCCCGTGACTGTATCCAGCCCGCTGCAAAGAATATCAACTGCCCAGGGGATCCTGGCTCTGAATGTAGCGTTTGGGAGTGGTGCTTTTCATGCACCAGCAGATCAGGGCAATATTCTCTATACTATAACGGATCGGGGTCCGGTTATTCCTTGTAAAGATGCCAAAGCTGTTTTTGGCAACAAAAACTTGTGCAAGGACAAGGGTGGAAAGATTTTTCTGTTGCCAGGATATACGCCAGCCATTTATAAGCTGCGTCTGGGCAAGATGCGAGCAGATATTCTTGAGATGATCCCGCTCAGCGATGCCAGTGGTCAACCACTGACAGGAGTGACTAATCCGTTACAGTCTGCCAGTACGGAAAAAGCCTATAGCAAAGAAGGCGTGCGTATTCCCTATGATGCCTCCGGTCTTGATCCTGAAGCATTGGTTAGACTTCGTAACGGTACATTCTGGGTAGCGGATGAATATGGCCCCAGCCTGGTGCATGTGGCTACCAATGGCCGTATCCTTGAACGGATTGTGCCACAGGCTATTACCGATGACCTGGTGAATTCATCCTATCCGGTTTTGGCTGGTCTGCCGAATATTCTCCGCAAGCGTGCTGCCAATAGAGGCATCGAGGCGTTGGCGCTGGCGGTAGATGAAACCCGGTTATTCGCCATGATGCAAAGCCCTCTGGCTAACCCTGGGAAATCGACGTTTGATAAAAGTCGGCATGTTCGTTTATTGCAATATAGCCTGGATGCACAGGGTAATCTGGGTAGTGCAAGTGGTGAGTTTATTTATTCTCTGGATGCGCGTGATGATTTTGTCAATAATGGGAAACGGCCCCGTCAGAGTCAGATTACGGTTACGGATATGGCTGCTTTGGACAATGGCGACTTGCTGGTAGCTGAGCATACCCGGTCTATTCTCAAGCTCTACCGTGTCGATATGTCTTCAGCGACCAATATTCTGGGTATGCCTTTTGATAATAAAACCACGACGAGCCTGGAAGAAACCAAAGACCTGGCAGAACTTAATATTGTACCTGTGAGTAAGCAGCTGATTTATCATTCATTAATGGATAATAGTGGGCATCCGGTTTCAGGTAAGATAGAGGGTATCGCCGTGCTGGATAACACACATATTGCCCTCATCAATGATAATGATTTCGGTACGGAAGGTGTTGATACACGTATACAGGTGATTACGCTGCAAACAGCACTTTAGGGAGACTCTGAACAAGTCCAAGCGTTTTCCTGAGGCTGAAATATCGCCATTTTTTCGCTATAAAAGTGACCCATAGAATGACTATTGCTAACTTTTCTATCAAAAAACTGACGAATTTCATCTCACAGGAAATTCGACCGGACTTAATCAGAGGCTCCTTAGGCACTCCATTCTGGACGTATAATGGTGGGGCTGGATGGAAAGAGTGCGCGTCTGTATTTTCTTTGAGGATGACAAGAGGTATCCTGTATGCATACCCATATGTTTTATTGGTTCTTTCCGCGCCATGGTGTCAGGAAATAGCCATCAAAGGAGTTGAAATGACCCGATTTATCCGAATTAGTCTGTTTACCGTATTGCTGGCCGCTGTTGTTATTTTCGGTTTTAGAGCCTATCAGCCCATGCAGAATCAGGAGGGGGCAGTTTCGATAGAGCCTCCGGCATCCAGTGTGCCTTCTCTGGTGCCGTCATCTACTCCAGCCCTGACTGAAGAGCCAGCTAAGGCGGGTACAGCGTTAGTTCCCTCTCCCCAGGTAACAAAAGAAACGGCCGGGGTGATACCCAAAGCACTGGAAGCTACAGAAGCTACAAAGGGTGCAGAACAGACAATGCCTCCGGATAAAGCCATAAAAGAGGACTCGGATACACAAGCAGAGACAGGGAGTCATGGTACAGAAAAGATCAGGTCTCACCCGTAACTTGAGAGCTGACAATCCAGTAGTTCGTTTATTGTGCCCATATGACAGGCACGGACTCAGGCAAGCTGTACAAGCTGTAAAAGCGGGGTAGCATTCTCACAGGCATGTCTTTGCTACCGGTGATGGCAGGATTCTGATGATTTCTTATTGACACTAAGCCCCACACTCTTATAATGTCCGCCTCTCATGGCTATGTAGCTCAGTTGGTTAGAGCACATCACTCATAATGATGGGGTCCCAAGTTCGAATCTCGGCATAGCCACCATATATCAGAAAGGCTTACTCCAGGTAAGCCTTTTTTAATTCAAGTGTCTCTGGTCATGTGGGTTCCGTTCATCGGCTCATGGGTGACAAAGGGACTCTTCAGTAACCGGTTTCAGGAGTTTGTCGGAAGGGTTCTTCCGGGGTATGAAATACAGACTCCCGGCCGCGTAATTTCATTGCATGTATTTGATAAAGTAGATATTGGTTATGCCTCACTCCAAAGCTGTTAAAAAAGTTGTACTCGCCTATTCGGGAGGTCTTGATACCTCTATTATTGTGAAATGGTTGCAAGATGTCTATGACTGCGACATCGTGACTTTTACTGCCGACATTGGTCAGGGTGAAGAAGTTGAGCCGGCACGTGCCAAGGCTGAAGCGATGGGGCTTAGCGAAATTTATATTGAAGATCTGCGGGAAGAGTTTGTTCGGGACTATGTTTTCCCCATGTTTCGTGCCAATGCCATCTATGAAGGTGAGTATCTGCTGGGAACTTCGATTGCGCGTCCCCTGATTGCCAAACGGCTGGTTGAAATTGCTACCGAAACAGGAGCGGAAGCAATTTCGCATGGAGCGACAGGTAAAGGTAATGATCAGGTTCGTTTTGAGTTGGGCGCCTATGCGCTCAAACCGGGTATCAAGATTATTGCGCCCTGGAGAGAATGGGATTTAAATTCACGTGAGTCATTGATGGCTTATGCCGAGCAGCATGGTATTCCGGTTGAGCAGAAACGGGGCAAAAAATCTCCTTATTCAATGGATGCCAACTTGCTGCATATTTCTTATGAAGGTGGCCCTCTGGAAGACCCCTGGACAGAGGCTGAAGAAGATATGTGGCGCTGGTCTGTCGCACCTGAGCAGGCGCCGGATACGCCCACTTATATTGAAATCGGCTATAAAAAAGGCGACCCGGTCACGCTTGATGGTGTAGCGCTCTCTCCCGCCAGAATGCTGGAGTCCCTGAACAAACTGGGTGGAGATAACGGCATTGGTCGTCTGGATATTGTTGAAAATCGCTACGTTGGTATGAAATCTCGTGGTTGTTATGAAACACCGGGTGGTACCATCATGCTCACGGCACACCGTGCTATAGAATCCATCACCATGGATCGTGAAGCAATGCATCTGAAGGATGAGCTGATGCCGCGTTATGCCAAACTGGTTTATAACGGTTACTGGTGGAGCCCTGAACGTGACATGTTGCAAACCTTGATAGATCAATCACAGGCACATGTTAATGGTACTGTACGCCTGAAGCTTTATAAGGGGCATGTGGCTGTGGTTGGTCGAAAGTCAGATGCAGATTCCCTGTTTGATGAAGATATTGCTACTTTTGAAGATGATGCGGGGGCGTATGATCAAAAAGATGCAGAAGGCTTTATCAAGCTCAATGCACTGCGCCTGAAAATCGCCGCTATCAAGGGGCGTTAGGCAGTATATGGCACAGGCGGAGGAGCGTATTGCTGAACTGGAAATTCTCCTGATGCAACATGAAGATTCCATTGAATCGCTAAGTACAACGTTGCACCGTCAGCAGTTACATATTGAGCAGCTGGAAAAAACACTGGGACGGCTGACCGATCGGGTCAAGTCCTTGCAGGAGTCTGCCGTTAAGCCGGCAGAAGAAGAAACACCACCTCCACATTATTGAACAACAACTTCATGCCTGTCGCTATCAGCTATGATCCCCCGTTTCAACAGGCCGCCACACGGCTGGCAGAGACCAGCAAACTCCCGCTTTATACGGCTGAAACACCACCCCCTGCTTTTCTGTTACATCTGGGTGCTACAGGGTTACAGCTTGTTTCGACTCAGGATGTCAGGCTAAAACCGCTGTATATTGATTTTACTGCCGGGAAAAACCAGCACCGGCGACTTTATGGAGGTGGCAAGGGGCAACATCTTGCCAGGGCTATAGGTCTTAATAAATACCCTGATCTTCGTGTGATTGATACCACCGCCGGTCTGGGCCGGGACGCCTTTGTGCTGGCATCGCTGGGGTGTCAGGTCACACTACTTGAGCGTAATCTGCCTGCTTATTTATTGCTAAAAGATGCCCTGTGTCGTGCAAAACAATCCAGTGATCGTGAGATCCAACGTATCATGCAATTCCTGTCACTACATCATGGGGATAGTGCTACTTATCTATCTGCCCTAAGCAAAGCCCAGTATCCGGAAGTGATTTACATGGACCCGATGTTTCCACCCCGGGACAAATCTGCGAAAGTGAAAAAAGAAATGGCTGTATTTCATGCATTAATTGGCCACGATGAGGATGCCCGACAGATTTTGCAACAGGCTTTGCCCAGGGCTTTGAAGCGTATCGTGGTAAAGCGACCACGTCTGGCGGATAGTTTGCACCCGGAGCCTGCTTTCCAGATTGCTGGAAAGTCTACCCGCTATGATATTTACTTGCCTGTCTCTGAACCTGAATCGTCCTGAGTGTCATGCCACCGGCCAATAATCAGCGTTTGCTCATCCTTAAAATAATGTGGGGGAATGGCCAGAGCAGCACCGCTACCGTTTATCCTTTGTCCCGCTGTATCATAGAAGATACCGGTACAGGTGTCTTTTAATCGATTGCCTGCTGGCATAACAAATAACGGGCATTGCGCTGCCCCTATGGTGTTGTAAAAAACGAAATAATCCGGGTGGACTGAGCGCCACTGTGCACTCAAGGGCTGTCCCGGGGTAAATGGGACGGGTGTTTTCATGCGTTTTAATAGGCCAATCTGCTTTCCTCCCCAGTGGGTGATGGAGAGTTTTCCCGGTATCAGGGTATCGACTGGAAAAGCGGTAGTCGGTGGTATTGTGGTTTGGCTTGTAAAGCTTTTTTCATTCTTGTCGGTAGCATCCACCGGAAAGAGTGAGTTGATCATAACAGCCATAACGACAACCACTCCCAGCAAACTCAGTAATTTCAATAAAATACTATATACTTGACGTCGATTCATCGTTTTTTTGTTCACATTTATTATTCTCAAATAGCGGCACCACGACTGATGCATACAAAATTTTTACTTCTGGGCGGCTGTATTAGCGCATTTTTTGCCGTGATTCTTGGAGCTTTTGGCGCTCACGGCCTGGAAAAACTACTGGATAGTCACACCATGGCGGCCTACGAAACCGGTGTGAGATACCAGTTTTACCATAGTTTCGCATTAATCAGCAGTGGTATTCTCAGTGCTATGTGGCCTGATAACAAGGGCATCAGGGTAGCAGGTATCGGTTTTTTGCTGGGTATTATAATCTTTAGTGGCAGCCTTTATCTCTACACTTTTACCGGCATGAAAAGTTTTGGCATGATGACCCCTGTTGGTGGCATCTTCTTTATTGTAGCCTGGTTACTGCTGATTGGCAGTCTCTGGAAGCAGGATATCAAGCC
>WFWY01000073.1 GCA_015490895.1 Thiotrichaceae bacterium
GTGTGGCAGAAAAACAAAGGCTGGAAGCTGCCAGAAAAGCCTGGCAGGAAAAACAGGACGCACTGACCAAACAACAGGCCGAGCGCTTGCGACGCGAGCAGCAACAGCAGCAAAAAACCGTATCCCCGCCAACCGGCTCAGTACCAAAAGCCTCGACACAGCAGGAATCCCAGGCTGACCGCATGGTAAAAGAAGTGGAAGAGCTCTGGTTTGATCGTTAATGGTTCCAGAGCTTGCGTTTGAATCACAGGATGACTCGATCAACCCAACGGAAATTCTCCAGGTTAAAGGAAGCAAAGAGGTTAAAGGACACCCAGATTTCTAAGGATAGCATCACTGATTGCACCGTTGCAGTATTGATCAAAGCCGGCAAACATGGGGTTAGTATTGATCTCCAGGAATTGTAATGTGCCGGTATTGGGGTCAGTCTTAAAGTCAGCGGCTGCAAAATCCAGTCCCAGCTGGTCTGTTAATGGCGTCATTTTGAGGATAAGGTCTGCTGGAACATCGGTGGCCTGGATGGTCGTGGTGTTGGAGCTGCGATAATCCAGGGCATCCGAGATGACGTTAAAGGCAAACCAGTCAGTACCAACACGAAACAGGCGCAACTCTGGCTGCTCTAGCCGGTATTGAATAATTTGAGGATAGCTATAACTGCCAGGTAGTGGGGAACCACTGGTTTCCAGGGGCTCACAGTGCGCCCCGCCGGTAACAGGTTTTTTTACCCATTGACCCTGTTGCATGAGTGTATCCATTGACTGACTGTTATTGCTGACAAAAGAATCTGCGACTTCAAACCCCAGCTGGATAGCCAGGTGCAGGATATAGGGCTTGTTGACCGGGCCATGTGCCAGATAGCGACGATTAAATACGTGAATGTACGGATTGGCCAGCAGCCACCCGGCAATGCTGACATGCCATTCTCTGGCAACCGCCCGATCTTGCTCATTTTGACTTTGCAAATAGCTAAAGACATCCTGGCGAATAAAGGCAGCATCGACAGACAGGCTCTGTGAGCCATCGGTAAAATGATTCTTCTTTATATCCCAATGAATACGGGGCGTACCAGTGCGACCAGTTAACAGGGAATGGACAGGAACACCGTGCCGGGTTGCACGGTTGACAAGTGTAAGAATTTGCGGATCCTGATCTCCGCCCGCAAGTAATAGCACTGTTTAACCTAAAATTCTCAGTTGCACAGGGCAGCGTGTGCGGCTGTGGTGGTGCAGCGCAAGGTGTAGCGCGGAATGGTCTTTCCCTTTCAAGGGGTTACAACGCAGGTATGCAGCATCGCTGGTCATGCCATCTGCTTTGTAGCGACCTCCTCCATTGAGTGAAGCCTGAATAAGCACTATTTTCATATAGACTCATAGGTTTGATATTGACTCACAGCGCTCAGTTGAAGTTTTAGGTTAAGTCCTTTGGCCGGTTCGGTTGAGTCCGGGAAGCAGGCAGGCTATGTGTTACCGGTTAAGAAGTATAGCGTCACCCGATAACCAGAGGTTGAGCGCTCTGGTTATGCAAATACAGTGGCGGATATTCTTATGCCGTGCTCCCTCTCATACTTGGACTTAACGCTGTTTGGCTGTGAATCCGTGGATAGCGATCTACTGAGCTTATCAGGTTCATTGAATAGTCCAACTCTACCTGCGACTGCAACCTGCATTTTATTATCGTGAAGAGTCTGAAAGCCTGTTTTGAGAGCTACCTGTTAGCTTGTTAGCGGTAGTTGCCATCATCTTCTTCACCCAGAGCTTTGGTTGTTAAAACGGGTGGATCGGCGACGGGTTTGGGTTCATTCATCCCCCCGCCATCTTCCTCGCCCAGTGCCAGGGTAGTTAATACGGGAGGGTCGATGGGCAAAGGGTTGCCAATACCACCACCATCTTCTTCGCCAACGGCCAGTGTGGTGAAGACAGGTTCATCATTGCGCTGAAAGTTGTTAATCGTGAAACTCATTTCTTCGTCCGCAATGAAGGTACTCTGGTCGATAAAGATGGAAGTGGGGTAGCCATAGGTGGGGTCATAATTGACTTTAACCACCTCGGCATTGTTATCTAACCCTTTTTCAATGGCCTTAAACATATCATCAATCGTTACCCGGTTGGTGCTGGCTATCTGGGGTAGTGGTTCACCGGTATCGCTAAAACTTGCGCTATTGACCTTGCCGTTGCGGATATCCAGATCAACGGGGCGGGTTATTTCACGCGGGCAGAAACAGGTACGCTGAAATGTGAACGAATAGTCCCTGATGCGGGCATTCTGCCATTTTTTGTAGTTGGCCTCAAACTGTGTTCTGGCATCGGTATTGCCACTGCTTGCTATTGCCTGGATATCTGCATCTGACAGCGTTTGACGTGAAATCTCACCACCGGTAATACCGCCGGATATAACCAGTGTATCGCCTGCGCTCAGTTTGCCATCGCGGTCACTGTCCAGGACGTGATACGAGAAATGGTTGGGGATATTAAAGACCTTGCGAATACCAGCCTCCTGAACCTTTGAGAGTACCAGGGTAGGGGGTTCTACCCGTTCGCGCAATGCTTTTGCCGAGAGTCTGGTATCCCTGAAACGGAAGTTTTCAACATTGAGAACGGTCTGAATATCACCGGTTTTTTTGTGGGTCAGGCGAAAGCCTGTGTTGCCGCTATCTTTGGGATTAACCGAAAACGGTACAATTGTATAGTCAGTCAGCTTGCCATTCAGCCGAATGGTGTCGTTGCCGGCGCCTCCATTGAAGGTGTTTGAACCCTGATTGTCCGTGAGGCTATCATTACCTGCGCCTCCATTGAGGCGGTCATTGCCTTTGCCTCCGTAAAGTGAATCATTGCCATCATTTCCGTTGAGCGTGTCGTTACCGGCAAAACCTCTGATGCGGTCATTACCTGAGGTACCATTGAGCTGGTCATTGCCCCGTGTGCCGTTAAGGGTTCTGCCAGAGTCGTTATCAGCATCATGCCCCCGGAGTAATGCCACCAGCAGGCTGATAAGCCTTAGCAAGCTGGTGTAGTTAAAGCCGGTGTTGCCTTGCAGCAGGGTTGTTAATACAGGGCTGGGAGTGCGGGGGTTGATGTGCCTGCTTTTACTGCGACTGCTTTCTTCACGGGCTGTTGAGCTTTGAAAACTGGCGGGTGTGATATTACCGGTAACTGACTTCATTGTTCTAAAACCTCCATGAGCATCAGGGTTATATTGAATCTGTGTCATTTCCACAGGGCTGTCGGGAGTGACTCTGCCTACACTTCCTTTTGTTCTTGTTCGATGTTCGTTCTCATTTTCCCCGTTTTCCGGTTCTGCCTGATGAACGGAACACCTTTTAATGGCATAGCTAATGGCATAGCGTCTAGCTGGGCACTTAAATGATGAATACTAAATCTTGGGTAATCTAGGTGGAATATAAATGGAAGGTAAGGTAAAACAGGATCAATGTGCGTATTTCAACTACCAGTGGCAGGGAGGTGCCTGTAAGGTGAAGTCTAAGTCAGCCGGTAGCAGGGTGAACAATAAGCGGTGAGCGGGCTTATTGCTTTTTCAGGGTAACAGCCCCCTTGCCTTTCTGCCTGAGAACCAGCTCATCGCCCTTGAAATGATAGGTGGCGACTTTCTTTTTCTTGAGGCCCAGAAGGCTGTAGTTCAGTGTAAGTGTGTTTTTGCTGGCAGACCATTTGCCAGTGAAGCTTAATACCTTTACCTGGTAGCGGTAGGTATGATTGGCCTTGAGGTTTAGCTGAATATTGCTACCCTTCCAGTTGCCAACGAGTCTGTCATTGGCCAGCGCTGTTACGCTGAGTGATAAAAGCAGGCACAGGCTGGCCAGCAGGGTTTTGAGTTTGTTCAATGCGGATTGCTCAGTTCGCTACAGGTTTGCATGGTTTGACTAATACGGTTTTGCAATTGATCAATACGATCCAGAACAGTGCTGTCAATATTGTTGACCTGGGTTTGAGCGGTCAGTAACTCGTGTGCCAGGTTGAGCGCCACCAGAACCCCGATGCGGTCAGTGTTAAGTACCTTGCCACTTTTACGGATAGCTCGCATGCGCTTGTCTACTTCCCCGGCAGAGGCTATCAGGGCATCCTGTTCACCTTTGGGGCAGGCCACCTTGTATTCCTTGTCCAGAATTTTGACGTTGACCGCCTGTGGTTTGTTGCTCATGCCGTTACTCCTGGGTTATCCCTGGGTGTCCATGGTTTTTAGACGTTGAATCATGGATTCAACCTGTGAACGTACCTTGTCATTGCGGTGGTTCAGTTCGGAACGCTCATGGAGCAGTTGATTTTCTCTTGCTTTAAGGACGGCATTTTCGGAAGATAGTGTCTCAAGTAGTGTGAGTACATCGTTTAATTGCGCTTCCAGTTGCCCGATTTGCTCACTGAGTCTGATGTCTGTTGTTTGATCGGTCATAATAGAATAGTAGCCAAGAGGAAATGGTCAGGTCAAATATTTCTTAGAATGTTATCATAACACATTAAAATTTCGAGTAATCAACTATGGTCGTTCCGGTACAGGAAAGTGTCACTTATTTGCGTATGGAATCATTACTACGGCGTGCGGACTGTCAGTACAGTGCAGCTGAAATTCAGGGGGTGGCCTGCGGTTTGCTGGTAGTGGATCTGAATGCCGATGCAGAGAAATGGCTGGGGCAGATATTTCAGGAGTATGATCCGCAGAATGTATTGCAACAGGATATCAGTCATGAACTGAAACAGTATATTCAAAACCTGCGCCTGCAGATGCAGGACAGTAATCTGGAATTTTCACTGTTATTGCCCGAGGATGACGAAGCACTGGAAGACCGGGTTGATGCCATGCAGGAATGGACACAGGGGTTTTTACTGGGTATTGCGCTGGCGGGGTTGCAGGATTTCTCCGCCTTGCCTGAAGATTCCAAAGAACTGGTTGATGATTTTATAGAGATCAGCAAGGTAGGGAACTTTACGGTCGATGATCTGGAAGAATCTGAAGAGGCTTACATTCATATTGTTGAATATTTGCGTATGGGGGTGTTGCTGATCGCTGAGGAGTTGCAGCCCAGTACCAGCTCGGCAACGATTCACTAGAGGGACCAATGAAAAGAAAACCCACGATAACAAAAAAAGAATTTGCCCGTCGGCGGGAGCAGCTGATGCACATGATTGGCACCAGTGCTGTAGCGATAGTGCCCTCTGCCAGCCTGATGATTCGCAACAGGGATGCCGAGTTTCCCTTTCGCCAGGACAGTGATTTTTTATACCTCACCGGTTTTAATGAACCCGATGCCGTGGCCTTTTTTATTCCTGGCAGGGAACAGGGAGAGTTTATCCTGTTCTGTCGTGAGCGTGATCCTGCGGCTGAACGCTGGGTCGGACGTCGAGCCGGTCTGGAGGGGGCACAAAAACAGTGGGGAGCGGATGATGCTTTCCCTATTGAGGATATCGATGACATTTTACCGGGGCTGTTGGAGGAACGTAGCTCGGTTTATTATAACACGGGTCAGGATGTTGAATTTGACCAGAGAGTCATGGGCTGGGTTAATACCGTCAAAAGCAAACGGCGAAGTGGTGTACATGCTCCCCAGGAGTTTATTTCCCTGCCCCTGATTCTGCATGATATGCGGCTTTACAAGTCAGCTGCCGAACTGAGAGCCATGCGCTATGCTGCCAAAACCGCCATCAGCGCACACGAGCGAGCTATGCAGGCTTGCCAGCCCGGCATGATGGAGTACGAACTGGAAGCAGAATGCCTCTACACTTTTCGCAAGGCAGGGATGGAGCCTGCCTATACCACGATTGCAGGAGGTGGCGAGAATGCCTGCATCCTGCATTACATTGATAATGACAGGGTACTGGTTGACGGTGACCTGGTATTGATTGATGCAGGTGCAGAATATCTGGGTTATGCCAGTGATATTACCCGCACCTTTCCGGTCAATGGTCGTTTTTCTGCGCCACAGCGGGCACTGTATGAGATCGTTCTGGATGCTCAGAAAGCGGCCATTGCAGTGGCCAAACCGGGTAATACCTGGAACCAGCCGCATGATGTCGCCGTCAGGGTCATTACAGAAGGTCTGGTGCGCCTGGGTATCCTGTCCGGGGAGGTTGACACACTGATTAAAGAGAACGCTTTTGCGCCTTATTACATGCACAAGACAGGCCACTGGCTGGGGCTGGATGTACATGATGTGGGCGACTACAAGGTCGATGATCACTGGCGTCTGCTGGAACCGGGCATGACGCTAACGGTAGAACCCGGACTGTATATTTCACCCACAGAGGGTGTCGATAAAAAATGGTGGAATATCGGCATTCGCATTGAAGATGATGTGCTGATTACCAGAAAAGGCAATGAGGTACTCACCCGGGCACTGGTCAAAGAGGTAGATGATATCGAAGCACTGATGCACGCATCCAGAACAGCAGCCAGCGCTGCCACTGGCAGAAAAAAACGCCAGCCGTGAGCCTGTCGATGACGACACAGCCCTACGATATCCTGATCATTGGTGGTGGCATGGTCGGTGCCAGCCTGGCGCTTGCCCTGCAACCATTGGGGTACCGTATAGGCATGGTTGATGCCTATTCTTTTGGGACATCCCGACAACCTTCTTATGATGATCGTTCGATTGCCCTGTCGTATGGCAGCAGCCTGATTTATCAGGGCATGGGATTATGGGATAGCTTGCAAGCCGATGTGACGCCCATCAGGCAGATTCACATATCGGACAAGGGGCATTTCGGTGCCGCCCGCTTGTCAGCCCGGCAGGAAAAACTGCCGGCACTGGGCTTTCTGGTAGAAAGCCGTGTGCTGGGTGGCTGCTTATACGAAGCACTGGAAAGCAGTACGGTGGAACAGATCAACCCGGCACAGGTCGTGAACATAGCCAGCCTGGCAGAAACACTGGAAATCACTCTGGAGCAGCAGGGAAAAACAGAAAAAATACCATGCCGGCTACTGGTTGCTGCCGATGGAACTCACTCAAAAGTACGCCAGCTTATGGGCGGCGCAGTAACGCGGGAACCCTACCAGCAAACCGCCGTTATCGCGAATGTGACACCGGAAAAGCCTCACCAGTATCGCGCCTTTGAGCGCTTCACCGCCAACGGGCCTATCGCTCTGTTACCCCTTTCGGATAATCGTTGCTCGCTGGTCTGGACACACACCCCGGAAGGGGCAGAACAAACCCTGCAATATAGCGACAAGGCGTTTCTGCAAGCTCTACAACAGGCCTTTGGTTATCACCTGGGACGCTTTGTCAAGACCGGAAAACGCACTGCCTTTCCCCTGGTGCTTAGCAAGGCGCAGTCTGTCATATCAACACGCACGGTACTGATCGGCAATGCGGCACAAACCCTGCACCCTGTTGCCGGGCAGGGACTCAACCTGGGGTTGCGGGATATTGCACAACTGGCGGAGCTACTGGCATCCGGTGAGCTTGAGCCGGGAAGTACAGCCATGCTGCAACAGTATGCCAGGGCGCGTCAGCCAGACAGGGAGACCGTCATTCGCTATACCGATTCACTGGTGAAACTGTTCTCCAACGATTCCAGCTGGCTGGGGCATGGCCGGGCATGTGGCCTGATGCTGGTTGATCGCCTGTCGCCCTTGCGGCGTTTGCTAACAAGACAAAGCATGGGATTTCGGCATCGCAAGACCCGTCTTGGGCGCGGTTTGCCGTTGCAGCGAGCCTGATCTTACAGCGGTGTAAAATCCGTGACAGCCTTAAACTGCTCCTCGGTAAAATGTTTCTCAATCACCGGGAATAACTGGCGTTCCTCAACACGGGTATGTGCTGCCAGAATCGTTGCAAAATCACGTAAATCTTCCCGTGCCGTTTCCGGGGTAATACGTTGTACCAGAATACGCAGAAAGCCGTGCTCCTTGAGCAAGGGTTTGGCAAGATCAATGTACTCACGGTAGTGTTTGAAAATGGGTGCAAACAGGGTTTGCTCCTCATGCTGGAAATGTGCCTCCAGCTCGGTATCATAATAGTCCCTGACCGTCTCAATCGCCCGGATGAGTGCCTGCTGATCGCCTGTTTCCGCAATAGCGGCTATCTTTTTAGCCATGGATAGCGAACCATGGTGTTCCCGGGAGAGTTTTTGCAGGTTTTCGTGTCGTTTCATGAGTGAATTTTCTCTGTTGCTTTAGTCCTGGGGGTGTTCGGGAATAAGTATCCAAGAGTCACAACCACTACATATAGTGCTATTTGTAAAAATAAACCGCTATATTTTTGATTGATAGTAATTACTCAGCGTAATGATACGCGAGATAGTAAGTTTTTGATTATCAGGGGCGCTGTGAATACATCCCTGTAAGCTCTGCGGCAGCATCCCTGCTGCCCGAAGCTCTAACAACCAAAAACTTACCGTCTCCACTGTGTAATTACGCTGAGTAGTTATTTTGAGCTTTACTTATATCATTTACTCCTATCTTTTTCCCTTACGGCGGTTTTTGCGAGCCTCTTCTTTCGCCTTTTTCAGAGCACGTTTTTTCTCCACCGCATTTTTTTCGCGCGCCATCATGGCCGGTGTTTCCAGGGTGATCCTGCCCAAACTGCCGGAGCGCAGCTCGGCAATCAGGATTTTGGAAATTTTCTCCAGATCCACATCCCCACCACCGCGCAGACAGCCCCGTTTTTTACCAATGGCCTCCATAAACGCCAGTTCAGCAGGAGGTAATTCTTGCAAATCAAAGCGTTGCTGAAGCGCATCCGGGTAGTGTTGCAGCAAATATTCAGCGATATAAAATGCCACATCATCATAACGCATCGCCGTATCCTTCACTGCCCCCGTCGCCGCCAGCCGGTAGCCGCTATGACTATTCTCAATATTGGGCCACAGCACCCCCGGCGTATCCAGTAACACCACACCCTGACCCAGATCAATCCGCTGCTGATGCCGGGTGACAGCAGGTTCATTCCCCGTTTTGGCGATCACGCGCCCCGCCAGAATATTGATCAGGGTGGATTTGCCTACATTCGGGATGCCCATGATCATGGCATGAATACCGCGCTCACGCGTTGTTTTATGCGGTACCAGTTTGCGGCAAAGCCCGGGGATTTGTTTGATCCTGTCCGGCTCATGCATCGTTACAGCAAGGCTGCGGGTAGCCAGTTGTTGCTCCAGATAATCCTGCCAAAGCTGTGTTTTCAAGGGGTCAGCCAGATCACTTTTATTCAAAACCTTGATACATGGCTTGTCCGCTCGCAACTGCGCCACGACCGGGTTTTCACTACTAAACGGAAGCCGCGCATCCAGAACCTCAATAATCACATCAATCCTGGGCAAGACCTGTTTAAACGCTTTGGTAGCCTTGTACATATGGCCCGGATACCACTGGATTTGCATAGGACACCATCAGGGGAAGCAGAAAGAAAAAAGGGCAGTGGGTTAAAGTCACCCGTCACCACTGATACGGGGCTCCTTTAGAAATTCCCTTGTAAAACCAATATTCTGCGAGATATTAGAGCATATTCATGAAATTTCCGGGTTATACAAAAAACAACAGGTTTAACCTAGCACCAGGAAAAGAAAGATAGTAGCCCGGATACGCTACCAGTGCAATTTCAACTAGCGGCAAAACCACGCAATCGCACCAATCGCCATTACCGAGCCCAGAATCGCCCCATGAAAAGCCAATAGCGTGTTGGAAAACATCACCTTCAACCAGGAATCAACCGCCGCATTCACCGTGGCAATATTCATGGAAAAATCAATCTCACTCTCAGCCAGACCGCAAACCTTGTCATACAGCTTGCGAAACAAACGCTCCTGACGTAAAAAATAGCCATCCAGCCCCCATAAAACCAGTGCAGGGAATAACGCCACCGGCAAAAACCGGATCTGCTCATCCTTGATCGCCACCGCCAGAATGGCGGAAACCAGCAGCACACTCCAGCCCTTGATCAGAAACGAATTACTCGCCATGCGTGTCACAATCGCCTGGATCATCTGTAAATGAACCTGTTTATTTGAAGCTGCATCTTGCATCGAAATATCTCAAAGTAAAAACAAAAAACTCTCCCTGCATGTGGACACTACTTGCCACTCCCATGCTCAAGAAACTTGTGTTAATAGCCATGGGTAGGGTGTGCCGACGAAGGAGGCGCACCATGAATCATGCACCTCCTAAAATACTGCACAGTCTTGTCAGCGTCCATATTCACAGGCTGTAAAGTATCAATAGTAAAAATGAGGCTTGGCAAAATCTTACACCAAATTCACATTAACCACATGAAAAAAACTCTTATTAATGGTAACTTAATGATCATATCAGCCAAATTACCACACTCAGGGGAAAGTAGGGGAAATAAGGGCAAT
>WFWY01000074.1 GCA_015490895.1 Thiotrichaceae bacterium
ACTCAAGGCAGCAGCCAGTACCGTAGGTATAGAAAACCCCGGGGTTCCAGCAAAGGATAGTATCGAAAGCTCAGTGCCGACAGATGTGACCCCATGATTGGAGGGTTCCCTCCCCCCTCCGGTAGCAAAGAGGAACGGCGGCTCTTGAAGCTGTTTCGGTCATTAACGGGTGAAGATCGATTAACGCTTTTAAAGTTCGCCGAATTTCTTGGAGATAGCCAGTCATCCCCTGAAGAGAAGACAGCGTCAAATACTGGCTCGCCTGAGCAGACAACGCCGGAAGTACCGGATCCACTGGCGATAGAGCGTCCTGCCAAAGAAAGCGTTATCAAAGCTATTAAGCGCCTGAATAAGACTTACTTTATGCTTGATACGGGCTTATTACTTCATAAAACCTCCGATCTGATGACGCAACATATTTTAAAAGGTCGTGATGCAGCCGCGGTAATTGATGATCTGGAACTCTTGTTTAAAGCCGTTTATGACGATACCGTTGGAAAAACTAAATAACATACTGTGCTGCCAGGTTGAGGGTGAGTAGTTAGAAAGAGGCATGATTCGGCTTATTTAGCTGGTTTGAGAAACTGCAGCTTTCTTGTTGCTCTTTCTTGTCGGCCATGATCGAATCAAGTGTCTGGCTGGTGTTTCAAACAGTTTGTAAGAAGCAATAGAAATCAAAATCAGTAGTAATAAATATAAATAAAAATGTGTAGCATCGGGTAATTGAAGATATTTCTGGAGAGTTTTTTCATAGATGCCATGCACAGGCCGTTGCAATATATACAAAGAAAAACTGGCTTCACCCAGTAAAATGAGCCACTTATGGCTTAACCAGTGTGTCATCCTTCCCTTGTTCAGTGATAAAAAGACAATAAATAATAAAAACAGCGGGGCGAGCAGGCCATTGGTGAAGGCAATTTTAATACCCAGTATCTGCGAAATCGGTGCTCTAAATGCAATTAAGAGGGCTACAGTAGTGGCTGTCAGGATAATACCAGCAGTGCTATACCGTGACATATTATTGTTCAGCCATTGCTGCCTGTCCTTGAATAGAACACCCACAATCACACCTGAAATAAAGGCATTGAGGTGCATCAGGGGATGGTAGTAAATAAAACTGTGGAGTGTATTTTTGGCGTGGTAGGCATCGCTGTTAAGGAGTGCGGTGTGAAGAATTTGTGTACCCAGCCATAATAAAGCGCCCAGAATGATGACATTCTTCAGCCTGTAACGGTAAATAAACAGGAGCAGCAAGGGAAAACACAGGTAGAAAAAGGCCTCTACCGAGAGTGACCAGCCGGGTGAATTGAGTGACAGGGCATAATCGGGTATCCAGGACTGTAACAGGCTAAGGTTGAGAAATAGAGCTGTGCTAATATCTGGCTGTTTGAGTTTGCCAACAGCTATGAGTAACAGAGCCACCAGATAAACAGGATAGATGCGAGCAAAACGCGCCAGCCAATACTGTTTGCTACTGAATGCCGTCTGGTTATGAGGCTGGTAATAGGCAATAGCCATAATAAAGCCTGATAACAAATAAAAATAATTGACCGCGATGGGGCCTGCGCTGATCACTTCTCTCAGGTAAGGAACAGTGAGTGGAAAGGCTTGATTACCGTAATGAAAAAATACCACGGTGAGTGCAGCAATAAAGCGTGTAAAAGTAATCTGGTTAAGGAGCAAGGCAGGTGTCCAGGGTCTAGTAGTGTATTTCTAAAAGCGGACTTAACTGTAACTGAATCTGGTGGGCTTGTATATGGGCAGCAGATGAACCTGCTTGGGTAGTTTGCTGGGTTACGTTGGCGCTAACCTGGTGATGCCTGGTTCTCAAAGATCTATCCGCGCCAGAGTTATTAACCTTAACTACCGATTACTGTGTACTAGCCTGCGTCTACGTTATATCGATGAGTAAAAACAGGATGGCTTGTAGGTTGGGCTTCGCAAGCTCAGCACCAACCTACAGTTGTTAATCAGAGACTCCTTAATACTTTTTGACCGGTGTTTGTCAACAAAGATGTCCGCTTTTTTCTTTGACTATAAAAGCTGGTCGGTGTGAGGTGGGAGCAAATATTAGGAGCTTCTGTCCAGAAACTGTAGCTTGTCGGCTACGCCATCCCATTCTTCGGCATCTTCAGGGGGATCTTTCATGGCGGTAATGACAGGCCATAAAGGAGCGAGTTCGGCGTTGATCCTGATAAACTGGAGCTGGTCTTCCGGTAGCTCATCTTCCTCAAAGATAGCCTCTGCCGGACATTCAGGGACGCAGATGGCGCAGTCAATACACTCATCCGGGTCAATAACCAGAAAATTGGGGCCTTCATGGAAGCAATCGACCGGGCAGACTTCCACACAGTCAGTATATTTGCATTTGATGCAGTTTTCAGTAACAACAAAAGTCATGATGTACCAGGTCTGGAAGACATTAAGGGTAAGCAGGCATTATACCAGTCTGCAAATGCCGGGCTGTGGGAGCAGGCTAGTGAAACGACTCCCAGGTCATGACTCGAATGTAGTACGCCAAAGACACTGCTGTCAATTAAATCAGGTTGTTCTCCACCAAAAAAGGTCTGGTTATTGAGGCCACTGTTGACCCATTTATCAATCGCAACCAGGAACTCGGCGCTGGCATCATTAATTCCATATTTGGCTTTCATTTTTTTAGCGACTTTCGGCATAACCATGGCACCAGCAAAGCGAATAAAGGCTCGCTTAACAGGATTCATGCGGGTGTTAGCCATGATGTGCTTAAAGTTTTTCAATGAAGTACTAAAGTCCGGGTGAATGATAGCGGGCAGATAATGAACCAGAACATCATCAACCCATTGAGACCACTTGTGGGCATCTTCACGAACGGGGAGTTTGCTATAGTGCGAGTTGACATAATCAACAATGGTCGCAGATTCGGTGATAATGTTATCCCCATCCTTAAGTACAGGAACTTTTTTGTGGTCAGTGAAATCCAGCTCCTTCATGCCAAAGGGAGAGACCTCGACAATGTTATAAGGTTGCCTGGCATAATTAAGCAGGGCTTTCACTTTCCAGCAAAAGGGGCAGGAATCAAACTGGTAAAGGGTAATCATAGAATGCGCGTATCCATTGCGTTAGTGTATTGAGACAAGAGCTGATTGTAGTACCGCTTTTTTGTTTATTCAATGAGTAACGGGAAGTACTGGAAAGTAACATACAACTTTATTCTTGTGGTTAACTTGATTAGCCCGGTGATGCTTCTATAATGCGGCATTTGACCATCATATTTATTTAGGAATACCGTTTTGATCACAGCATCCAGCGTCACCATGCAGTTCGGTGATAAACCTCTCTTTGAAAATGTCTCAATAAAATTTGGTAATGGCAATCGCTATGGTTTGATCGGTGCCAATGGTTCCGGCAAATCTACTTTTATGAAAATATTAAGTGGTGAGCTCGCGCCAACCGCAGGTAATGTCTCTGTAGATCAGGATGTCCGCATGGCCACCTTGAAACAGGATCAGTTTGCTTATGAAGACTACAGTGTTATCGATACCGTTATCATGGGACATAAAGAACTGTGGGAGATTAAGGCAGAACGGGATCGCATCTACGCGCTGCCAGAGATGTCTGAAGAGGATGGCATCAAGGTTGCCGATCTGGAAATTGCCTTTGGAGAAATGGATGGTTATACCGCTGAGTCTCGCGCAGGTGAACTGTTACTGGGGCTGGAGATTCCTGAAGAGCAGCATTTTGGCCCAATGAGCGAAGTGGCACCAGGCTGGAAGTTAAGGGTATTGCTGGCTCAGGTGCTTTTTGCAGACCCTGATCTCCTGCTGCTTGATGAGCCGACCAATAACCTGGATATTAATACGATTCGCTGGCTGGAAAAGCTGATTAACGAGCGCAAAAGTACCATGGTAATTATTTCGCACGATCGGCACTTTCTAAACAGCGTGTGTACCCATATGGCTGATCTGGACTATGGCGAGATTCGGTTGTTCCCTGGAAATTACGACGAATACATGACTGCCGCAACCATGGCACGCGAACGTCTGCAATCAGAAAATGCCAAGAAAAAAGCAAAGATAGCTGAGTTGCAGGCTTTCGTTAGTCGCTTTTCGGCAAATGCCTCTAAAGCCAGGCAGGCTACTTCACGAGCCAGGCAGATGGATAAAATCAAACTGGAAGAAGTCAAACCTTCCAGTCGTGTGAGTCCTTATATTCGCTTTGAACAAAACAAGGAGCTTAACCGTCACCCACTGGAGGTAAAAGGGTTAAGTAAAAGCTTTGAGAAGCCCTTATTTCAGGATTTTAACCTGATGGTTGATGTTGGAGAGCGTATTGCTATTATTGGCCCTAACGGTATTGGTAAAACTACATTGTTGCAATGTCTGGCACAACGGTTACAACCCGATAGTGGCAAGGTGAAATGGTCAGAAAATGCTGAACTTGGCTACTTTGCCCAGGATCACGCCGAAGACTTTGAAGAAGATAAAAGCCTGTTTGACTGGATGGATCAATGGCGTGGCCCGGAAGACGATGAACAGGAAGTGCGTGGTACGTTGGGGCGGTTGCTCTTTTCAAAGCCCCAAAGTGAAAAATCGGTTAAGGTGATTTCTGGAGGAGAGCAGGGTCGTATGTTGTTTGGCAAGCTGATGCTGACCAAACCCAATGTGTTATTGATGGATGAGCCGACTAATCACCTGGATATGGAGTCGATTGAGTCCTTGAATCTGGCACTGGAGAATTACCCCGGAACCTTGTTCTTCGTCAGCCATGATCGTGAGTTTGTATCTTCGCTGGCTACACAGATTATTGAATTAAGCAAGGACGGTATTCAGCATTATATGGGTAACTACGAGGACTACCTGGCCAGTCAGAGTCATAGTTAGGGCCACCTGTTAACAGTTATAGCCTGTTGGCTACCACGTTCCCCAAATAATACAAATAATAATAAAGAAGCATTTCTTGGTTTGTGAAAGCAGGTTGAGGACTTGATCAGAGTCTCCTTTACATCCGCTATTTCTTTGACTAGGCTGGTAGCGATGTATTTATTGATGACTACAATGATAATAAGAACACGTCTGTTTTTGCTATCCCTGCTGATGTGTTTTGGGTTGCCTGTTACGGCTCATGCATCAACGCCTCCTGCTCTGTCGTCTTTTTCCCAGCTTGAAAATGCGGGGTTACTCGTACTGGATGCACAAGGGCAAGCCGTGCTTTCAAAGCATGCCAACAGGCTTTATATTCCGGCGTCAACAACCAAGCTGGTGACAGCCTGGCTGGCATTGCAATACTGGGGTGAAACACATCGTTTTCAGACAGACTTCTACTGGCAACCCACAACCCATACTTTGTGGGTTAAAGGGCGTGGAGACCCTTTCCTGGTTTCTGAAGAAATTGCCCTTATTGCCCGGCAATTAAAACAGCGTGGTATTCAGCGGGTGGATACACTGGTACTTGATACTCATATCTTTCAGCCGAACCTGGTCATGCCGGGAACGGGTCGAAGCAATAACCCCTATGATGCCGTACCTTCGGCACTCGCGGCTAATTTCAACACCGTTAACCTTAAAAAAGTTCGGGGAAAGGTTGTCTCAGCTGAGCCGCAAACACCTTTGACCAGTATTGGCAGAAGCCTTTCTGCGCGTTTTAAAACAGGAACCTTACGTGTCAATACAGGGCGCAGTCCCAGGCTGGCTGAACACTATTTTGCTGAAATTCTGTTGGCTCTGTTGCAGCAACAGGGGATCAGGACGGATGCCCGTCTTGTCTGGGGTCAGGTTCCTGCCCGACAGCCTCTTTTTTACAGGCACAGCAACCGCAAGACACTGGGGCAGATGATTCGACCTATGATGAAATATTCAACTAATTTCATTGCGAACCAACTGATCTTAATGTTGAGTGCCGAGCATGATGGCCGCCCCGCCAATGCAGAGGGTGTGCAGCGTTATATGCAAGAGACACTGGCACGGCATTTTGGATGGCAAGGTTTTATTCTCAAGGAAGGGGCAGGGCTATCAAGGGAAAACCGTTTGTCTCCTGCTCAGCTTGTCGATTTACTGCAAGCCTTTAGACCCTGGGCACATTTGCTGCCGGAGGTAGAGCCAGGTGTGTTTGCCAAATCAGGCACTTTGAACAAGGTGAGTACCCTGGCAGGGTATATAAAAGAAAAGGGGCAGCTTAAACCGTTTGCACTCATGATGAATCAAGGGGTACCCTATAAGCTTCGTAACCGCATTGCCAGAGAACTTGCCCGACAATGATAATGGGTTGAACTGGCGCATATCTACTATGCCACTGTCACTAAAAATGAAGAGCCAAATCGTTGCCTGGTTTGTTGTGCTGGTGAGTCTTGCCGGGTGTGAAAATCAACAGGAACGTGTAAAACAGAAGGCCTTTGTTGACGCAAAAACGATTGAATCAGTGGACTCCGCTCCTGTTCCTGCCTTTATACTACCCGAAAAGGCGTTACCTTCATCTCCCTCTGGCTCCCAGATTGCTGATTCAACCTCAGCGTTTTCAGATGAAGAAGTGCCTCGTGAGATCAGTTTTTCCAAAAAGTTGGCTCAGGCTGCTTTGGAAAGAACAACTTATGATGTGGTTTATGATGGTCGCTATATAAAAATTGATTATCCGATGGGTGATGTTCCAGCATCCATTGGTGTATGTACGGATGTTGTTGTGCGTGCTTACCGCCAGCTCGGTATTGATTTGCAACAGCTTGTACACGAAGATATGCGTGATAATTTTCACCAATATCCTAACCAGTCCCGCTGGGGGCTGAGAAAGCCGGATACCAATATTGATCATCGCAGAGTACCGAACTTGCGCGTCTTCTTTTCACGCCATGGGGAATCATTGAAGCCGTCAGAGCGTCCGGAAGATTATCAGCCGGGGGATTTGGTCACCTGGAAGCTGAACGAAAAAATGGTTCATATCGGTATTGTGGCGGAACAGATGTCCCCGCTTGATTCTCGTCGGCACTACATCATTCACAATATTGGTCGGGGACCTGAGCTGGGAGATATCCTGTTCGATTTTGAGATTACCGGGCATTATCGATTCCCTGCAGGTTCTGAACCAGATTGATAGATGAATTGAATTTATTTATCAACATCAAAAGAGTATGCTGGATCTAAAAACTGATTCTTACAAGTTGTTATGGAGTAGAGAGTGACATGGCAGGGCTGTTCAATGCTGTTTTTTGCTTGCTTGAATAGTGTTGTCAGTAGTGTGAAGCACTATTGAAATGAGCGAGGATAGGGCGTATGAAACTTCTGATAGAATTCTTGATAGCCGGATTTTTTATGGTTCAAACAGCGTCAGCGAATGAGTTACAACTGGGGCAACTGGCTCCCGATTTCTCTCTGACAGATCAGCACAACCAGTTACATACATTAAGCAAGATGCGGGGTCAGTGGGTTATTCTCTACTTTTATCCCAGGGATGAAACCCCCGGTTGTATTGCCGAGGCCTGTAGTTTTCGTGACAATATAGTGGCTCTTCAATCCAGTAAGGCAGTTGTTTGGGGGCTGAGCGTTGATAGCAACGAAAGCCATGCTGAATTTGCGACCAAGCATCAGTTACCGTTCACATTGCTTGCTGATAAGGGAGGGAAAGTTGCCAAAGAGTATGACGCTCTGCTGGATCTGTTTGTATTCAAGGTTGCGAAGCGACACAGTTTTATTATTGACCCGGAAGGCAGAGTCGTAAAAATTTATCGCAAGGTAGATCCGAAGACACATGTGGCTGAGATACTGAAAGACTTGCAGGCGCTACAGTCGCGTCAATGATGATAGCCTCTGATCAAGCTATGATTTGTTTTTCTGAGGCTACCATTTACCCTGTTTCCGCTATAAAAGTTAGCAATAGTCATTCTATTGGTCACTTTTATAGCGAAAAAATGGCGATATTTCAGCCTCAGGAAAACGACTGGGACTTGATCAGAGTCTCCTTAAAGTAGAGACTATTTATCGCCCTCCAGCATTTCCTGCATAAAGAGTTGTTTCCGTGCACTGTCCAGAATTGCCATCACGCCAGTATGTTTTACTTTGCGTTCTGCTGAAATCGCATAGAAAGACTCCATGACTTCTGTAGTTTCACCGATACTATCTACCTGATAGGTTTTTTGGACTTCACTAGCAGTGATAGAAGGCGCAACAAAAACACCGGCTCCTTTTCTGCCAAAGGCTTTCATTAAGGCACCATCATCAAACTCGGCAATAATTTGAGGCTGAATTTTTTTTCGTTCAAACCAGTGCAAGAGTTTACTTTTAACAGAGGATGAGGCACCTGGAAGCAGCATGGGAGTATGGCTCAGGCAGTTGGGAAAATCGCTATCCATTTTTTGAAGCAAATCTCGCGTCCCAAAAAAGGTTATACCGCACTTCCCTAGAAGATGGTTAAAGCACTTGACACTGAGTGTTTCGGGTAGTGGTCGATCTGAAATAACGATGTCCAGCTTGTGAGTCGCAAGTTCAGTCAATAGTGTTGTGAGGTTGTCCTCCCTGCATATAAGTTGCACGGGGGGAGCCATACGCAAGGCCGGTGCCAGCAGGTGATATGCAATAGATTTTGGGATGGAGTTGGCAATGCCTGCATTTAGATGCAAGCGAATATTTCGGGGCTGGTTTGAAAGTGCAGCCTGTAACTCATCACCCAATGAGAAGATATCGTTGGCATAGCTTTGTACGATTTTCCCGGTTTCAGTGAGTTGCAAGTTACGTCCGGCTCGCTGGAACAAGGGGGTACCTAGCTGTTTTTCCAACAGGGAAAGTTGGCCACTAATCGTCTGCGGAGTAACAAAGAGTAATTTGCTGGCTTGAGTTATGCTACCCTCTTTTGCCACCATCCAGAAATAGCGTAAATGCTTATAGTTGATCATTATAGACTTCGATAAAAACGATGTTTACCTATATAATACTCGAATTACCCAAAAAGTCATTCGCCATTATAATGGCAATATAC
>WFWY01000075.1 GCA_015490895.1 Thiotrichaceae bacterium
GTTGTTTCCTGAATTACCGCTATTCATGCCATCTGAAGTGTTTCCACCAACATTAATGACCGCTGCACCCGTTGTGACAGCGAACTGTCCCATCATGCCATCATCTTCATGCTCCAGAAAATGGCAATGATACATATAGCCGGTATTGTCATCCGTGAAATCTGTCATCTTCACAATGAATTTAACCGTATCTCGCGGTGCCAGGCGAATGGTGTCTTTATAGCCTTTTTCACTTTGCGTAATATTCGCTGGGCTGCCATTCCTTTCCAGAGGGTAGAAGTGTGTCGCATGAATATGGAAGTTATGCTCCATTCCCATCGTATTGACTACTTCCCATATTTCTATGTCATTAACCGGCACGAATTCATCAATACGGTTAATATCCATCAGTTTCCCATTAATCGCCATATGCATTGCGCCATCCTCACCTCGTGCCATGTTAAGCACGAATTTACGGGTTCTAACGGCTGATGCAGGCGAGTATTTTTCCAGTGTAGTGAGTTGTGCAGGTACTACTGAGGTAACAGAGCTGTTTTGGTTAATATTAACCTTCATAATATTCAGGCCAGAGTTTGCGTCTTGCAGGATTACGCTGTTACCAAGATCATTCGTGAAGTCAACCACAATTTCTGCTCTTTCACCGGGACTTAGCACCACAGAAGAAAGTGTTACTGGTGACTCAAGGAAAGAGTTGTCTGTTGCTATCTGCTGGAAACTTCTGTTATCAGAAAACTGTACCTTGTAAACACGCGCATTAGAGCCATTCAGTACTCTGAAGCGTACTTTTTTCGCAGGCACGTCAACATAAGGGTTGATGACACCATTGGCCAGCATGACATCCGCTTTATACCCCATTCGTACTTCCATCGTTGTTGGGGAGTAGTCAATTTGTCCATTGGCATCAAAGCGCTTGTCTTGTAATGCTAACGGAATGTCGTCAACACCATACTCTTTGGGTAAATCCATCGCATCACTTTCATCATCATCAATAATGATAAAGCCAGCAAGGCCCATGTATACATGCTCAGCCGTTTTATGCATATAATGAGGGTGATACCAGTTGGTCGAAGCCTTTTGATTCACTGTGTACTCCGCTGTCCATGTGGTGCCGGGCTGGATTTTGTTAACCGGCCCGCCATCCATAATGGCGGGAACATGCATGCCGTGACCATGCATGGTCGTGGCAAAGGGGAGGTTGTTGGTGTAGTTAAGTCTGATCTGATCGCCACGATGCATTCTCAGGGTTTGTCCAAGAATATTGGCGTTAATCCCATAGGTTTCTGTTTGAATGCCCGAGAAAAACTCAGTTGTTGATGCGTTAATATTCAGGTCGAAGACTTTTACACCGTTGACATCCGTATAGTTAGCTAAAGCAGGAACCGCTAAAGGCTTGCTAAACACCTGATAATTGAAATCTTGTAATGTGGTACTGGTAGGGGTCATATCTCCCATACCACCGGAGTTACCCATACCACCGGAGTTACCCATACCACCGGAGTTACCCATGCCGCCGGAGTTACCCATGCCGCCGGAGTTACCCATGCCAGTACCACTTCCGCTGGAGCCAGTATTTGAGTTGCCCGTAGACGAATTTTGAGTAACCCTGCCATCATTACGTAAATCCAGGGCTGTTCGTGCTATATGTTGTACAGCTTCACCTTTAGGGACAAAGCGGCCTTTATACTGGTCATTGCTTGATTGTAAACTTAATCTGATATCATCTAACGTAGCATCATCAGTCGGGATCTCCTGTACCCCCAGGCGATCAATCACATCCGGTGTATCAGGAAGAATGGTAACCCCATTTTCTGCATTACCATCGCTATCCAGTGTCTGCAGGAGTTGTGCTACATTGGGATTGTCCTCAAGTATGGTAATACCGTCTTGAAGAACTGTACTATCTACCTGCCTCAGGAGCAGATTTCCCAAAGAGAAGGTACAGTCTTGACCCTTTTCAAACGTAAAAGAGCCATTTTGGGCGGTTTTACCATTTTGTGTTCCACAGTTATATTCCACCCCTTCAATAGCGGCATCTACATAATACCCTGTACCAGTATTAGCAAGATTTGTAGTGTTGCTACTTCCACCACCACAGCCTTGCAATGTGAGCGCACTGATAGCTAGAGAAATAGCGACTATCAATTTTCCTTTCTTCATTTATTACACCTTTTATAAATTAAAAAAATCAGTTTTTTCTTATTAATTCTTATATTTACCCTAAATACAAGCGAGTGAATCTTCGGTGTTACTGCCCATATGGCATGTATGAGGCACTTTGCACTCGGCGAAATCACCTCAAGAGATGGCAGTCATGTCATAGAAGAGCCCGAAAGATAAATACTTATAAGTGGTCTGAATCAACAGACACGAGGTTAATATCGGATAAGGAGTGAAAAGGTATCAAAAAAGTTATTTTTTCTGCAGTCAGAAAGCAGGATTCCTGGCAGCTTAATGTAGACTGGAGTTATACACAGCAAAGTCCTGGGGTATGTAGCTAATCGACTCAGCAATGTTGATTTGACTCAGGATATTATACAAGAAGCCATGATTGGGTTTGTCGCATCGGCTCAGATTTATGAAGTAGCTCCCTGGAAGAGTTGATTTTACAAGATCCTGTATCACAGAATGATTGATTTTTTGAGGAAGGAGCAATGGAAGAAAAAACTCTTTGAAACACAAAAACTATCCAATATGATGCCCTACTGTGATTGCTCTGATGATGTGTTGGAGACACTGAACTGTTCACCGAAAGAAAACAGCTCATCACCAGATTTGATGTAATTATCTGGCAACTATTGAAATGGCCGAGCAGCTTGAAAGCATTTTCTTATCTATAAAATGATACTTTTCAGGTGGCTTTACGAAGTTACTTAAGAAGGCTCTGATTAAGTCCGGTCGAATTTTCTGTGAGATGAAATTCGTCAGTTTTTTGATAGAAACGTTAGCAACAGTCATTCTATTGGTCACTTTTATAGCGAAAAAATGGCGATATTTCAGCCTCAGGAAAACGATTGGGACTTGATCAGAGTCTCCTTAATGAGAATCTGGATAATCACAACAAGCAATAGTAAATAGCATAGGGGCAACCATGAAAAATATTCTCAGGCAGACAGGCATGCTTGCTAGTTTGGCAAGCTTTTTGATAGTGAGTAATAGTCATGCAGCAGCCAATGCCAGTTTTGAAGATACCCATTTTTCAGGTTCGGGGGTCTGTGTTGACTGTCATGATGGCCTGACGGATACCCAGGGGAATGATATTTCGATTATCAAGAACTGGTCTACCAGTATGATGGCTAATTCTACCCGTGATCCGTACTGGCGAGCCAAGGTCGCTTCAGAATTGCACCGAAACCCTGGCTTGTCTGATGAAATTAATGATAAATGTTCCCGTTGCCATGCGCCAATGGCGAATGACTCGGCAAAGAAAGATGGTGCGCCACTGGAAATACTGGGTAGTGGTTTTCTTAACCCGATAAATACTTATTATGATCATGCGCTGGACGGGGTGAGTTGTACGGTGTGTCATCAAATTGCAGATGACGGTAACCTGGGAACACTGGATGGGGTTTCGGGAAAGTACACCATATTGCAATATGCGAATGCGGTAGATCGTCCTGCTTTTGGGCAGTATCTGGATCCTGCTACTCGACAGATGCAGAATAACGTCCAGTTTACTCCGCAACATGGCGCACATACCAGTACCTCCGAAATGTGTGCAACCTGTCACGACCTGAAAACACCGTTTGTGGATGCGGCTGGTGAGCTGGCCAGTACAACACCGGAATCCGAGTTTCCCGAGCAGATGGTCTACAGTGAGTGGAAAAATAGTGCGTACCAAACAGGTGGCTCTGAAGAACGTAGTTGTCAATCCTGCCATATGCCGAAAGTCTCCGGTGATGTGAAAATATCAACACGGCCACAAAACCTGGCCGCCAGGCCAGGCTTCTCCCGGCACACCTTCCTGGGTGCTAACACCACTATGCTGGATATACTTGATAACAATCGTGATGCGCTGGAAGTGACAGCAACTGGCTTTGACCAAACTATTCTGGATACGCGTGCGTTATTGCAGTCTGCGGCAACGATAGACGTTTTATCCAGAGAGATGATTGGTAACCAGCTAAAAGTCGTACTGAAAATAACTAACCATACCGGGCACAAACTGCCCAGCTCTTACCCCTCAAGGCGTGCCTATATTCATTTTTTAGTGCAGGATGACAACGGATCAATCGTGTTTGAATCCGGGAAGTTGAATGCTAATGGCAGTATTGCCGGAGTAGGAGAGGATATAGACGCAAGTACCTATGAGCCACATTATGACCAGATAACAGCAGAAGACCAGGTGCAGGTTTATGGCCCTATTATGCAAAATACCGATGGCAATGTAACGCATACCCTGTTACGCGCAGCAGCCTATAAAAAAGATAATCGCCTGACGCCTGCAGGCTTTGACAAGGGCAGCGTACCCAGTGATGTCGCTGTTGTAGGTGCTGCAAGTACAGATACTAATTTCAATCTGGGTACAGACACCATCACATATCTAATTAATGTCGGCAACAAACGGGGTTTCACCATTAATGCATCATTAAATTACCAGACCTTGTCGTATGGACATCTACAAGACCTGTTTAAAGACTCAGCTAGTGTGGCAGAGGTCGCTGATTTTGAAACGATGTTTGATAACGCTAATATTCGCGAGGAGAACTTGACCAGTACCGCGGATACGCTGCCCTTCGTGTGTGATATGACCTTGACGTTGTTGAAAAACCAGTGGAACCAGATAGCTATTCCCTGTCAGCTACCTGCGGCCAGCAATAGTGTAAATGCAGTGCTGGGAGATGATATAACGGGCATATATGGTCAGGACTGGGCTGTGTTTGAATATAACCCTGCCAGTAACGCGTATCTCCAGCTGTCAGAGGGAGATAGTTTGCAGCAAGGCAAGGGGTACTGGATTGTACAATTAAGCAGTGATTCCGTGGTGGTTGATTTGCCCACGGAAAGTACCTTGCCTGCACTGACAACATCTACACAATGCAGCTCCAGCAGTGGCTGCTTTGAAGTAGCAGTAGCTGCACTTGATTCGGCAACAACCTGGAATATGCTGGGGTCTCCCTATGTTGGTGATACGTCTATTGATATTTTCAGGCTAAAAACAGCCTCGGGTGTTTGTGCTGATAGTGATGCCTGTACCTTGACGGAGGCCGCAGCGGAGGCACTTTTTCACGACCAGGTTTGGCATTATGACCCCGCCATAGAGGATTATGTGCTTATAGAAGGAGCTGCTGCCATGAATCCATGGGCTGGGTTTTGGGCAGCAAGTTTGAGTAATGCAACAGGGGTGACGCCCGTTTTGTTGTTGCCTGTGGATTAAGACGATTGTTTCCACGACCTTTGAAGAACTCCGGTTGAATTCACAGAACAGATTGGTTATATTGCTGGCATGTTTCGGATAACTGCACATTTATTGCTCTTTTTTATCGTGTTTACACATAGCGCGATTGCTATGGATGTGCATGTTCCTCATGCATCCGGGCAAGATACAGTGATCCTTGCAGGCGATAACCATACCGGTGATTCGGCCAGTCCGGTTTCCGGTGACTTTCAGGATTGTGGTGATCTGGGTGGGCATTGTTCACATAGCTCGACCCACATTTCCGGTATTGCATCCAGGGTGATTTTGCCATCGCTGGAAACCGGAACGGTGCTGCATGCAATATTTGATAATCGCCTTCATAGCTATTCCCAAACGCCTCCGTTAAGACCCCCTAAAGCGTAAATCCTCCTCCCGTCCGGGATTTTTCAACACCTTCATCGTTTGCATGATTATGTACGCGTGCCTGATTGGCCTGTTTGGTGTTGGTTCAAATACTTTCTATCTTTACCTTTACACGTTTTAAAAAATATAAAAGGTGCAACATGCAAGCAAAAAGTTTCATTCGCCAGGGGGCTATTGGTAGCATCCTGATGGTGTCTCAGCTCTTGATATTACCAGTTGCTTTTGCAGCTTCACCGCAGTCAGCGACGCTTAAGAGCCTGTCGGTTTTTCTGCATCAACTGGAGCAGAAGCATCCTCAGCTAAAAGCCAGCCAGGCGGAAATCGAAGCAGCCAGAGCCAGAACACGGGCTGCCTCAAGGCCTCTCTATAACCCGGAAATTGAACTGGATAGTGAACGGGTCGGGTTTAACACCAATAAAATTGACACGACCACAATCGGTGTTAATCAGACCATTGACTGGTACGACAAACGTGCTGCGCGAAAAAATGTTGCGGTTCTCGGTCAGCGAGTCACCCAGTATGAGCAGCAATCGTTTTATCAACAGCTAGTTGCCGATATTTTTTCTGCACTGGCGGATTATCAGGTGCAGCGGGAGATTATCCAGGCGCATGAGAAACGCCTGTCGCTATCCCGGCAGGTACTGGAGCAAGCGACCCGGTTATATCAGGCAGGGGATATCAGCAAGCTGGACCTGGAGCAAATACGTTTGAACGAGACGCAAACCCGGCTGACATTAAACCGTGCACGCACCGAGCTGACCAATAAGGCACAGGCTTTGTCAGCACTTGCTGGAGAGACAAGAAAGCACTGGCCTGCTTTACCTTATGCTCCTCCGCGCCTGCAACCTGAGAAACTGGACTATGGGCGTATTCTGGCAAACCTGCCGGCACTGAAGGCCGAGACTGCGAAAGTTGCGGAAGCACGCAGCATTATGCGTTTGCGAGTACGCGAACAAAAGCCGGATCCTACGATTGGATTACGAGCCGGTGGAGAAGAGTCAGACCGGCTCGTTGGCCTGACGTTGTCTATCCCTCTTAACGTCAGAAACAACTATCGTGCTGAAGTGGATGTGGCACGTGCCAATTTACGTCGTGCAGAAAACAGCCTGGACAATGCCACCCATCAATACAAGACTCGTCTGCAAGCGGCGGCACAGCGCTATCAGCTGACCTATGCAGGCTGGAAATCCTGGCAAAAAATAGCCGGTAGCAGTTTACAAAAACAAAGCCAGTTGTTAATGCGCCTGTGGCGAGCGGGTGAATTAAGTACTTCGGATTATCTTGTCCAGCTCAACCAGATACGTGAAGCTGAACTCAATAATGTAGAGCTAAAAGGCAATATCTGGAGAGCCTGGTTTAACTGGTTAGCAACTAGCAACCAGTTTCGTCAATGGCTCAATGGGCAAACAGGCAGCTAAAATAACAGGAAAAAACAATGAAAAATCTAACACCATTTAAACTAAACACCCAAGAAAAAACAACTTGTTATATTCTTTCTGGTTTGTTACTGCTGTCGTCTCCGTTATTGCTGGCAAAAGAGCAGGGTCATGATCAGCATGAGGGGCATCAACACAAAGAAGAGAGTACGGCTGCTGTGCCTGCAAAAAAAGAAGCACATGGTAAGAAAGGTGAACATGCTGACCACGGCAAGAAAACACCGGGTGATGATGGGCATGGACATGATGAGAAAGGTGCAGAAGGTGACGGGGATGGTCACGGCCATGATGAAGCAGCCGCTGATGTTGAGCTTGACAAGGCACGTATGCAGCAGGCAGGCATTGAAACCATGCGTTTGCAAAAACAATCGGTGAGTAACCGGATTGAGGCATTGAGTGAAGTCAAACTGAATCAATACCGAACTATCAAGGTATCACCTTCTATCACCACGCGCGTCGAAAAACGTCACGTCAAAATTGGCGACAGAGTTAAAAAAGGTGATTTGCTGGTGACATTGCATACGATTGCGACGACGGATATTTCCGCCAATGTACTGGCGACAGCGGATCTGGCAGCCAGCTCCGCAGAGCTGGCTGCCACCATTGCGGAAGCTAAAGGTGAACTGGCCGCTGCAACGGCAACCTGGAACCGGATTAAGGCACTGGGGCCTGATGCGGTATCTGGCAAGCGTTATACCGAAGCACGTATTGCCAGGGATCAGGCCGAAGCCAAGCTCAAGGCTTATGGCAAGAGTCAATCGCAGGTGAAGCGGCTATTGAAATCAGGCAGCAAGGCCGTGCAAAAGCATTTTGAATTACGCGCAGAGCAGGCTGGGACGGTGATTAAGGATGATTTTGTAATTGGGCAAATTGTCACTCCTGAAGATGTCCTGTTTGAAATTAGCGATCTGGATCACTTGTGGGTAGAGGCAAATATTAAACCCAGGGATGCCAGAAAAATCATTATTGGCTCCAGGGCTACGATTCAGGCTGCGGGTGAAGCGATCCCTGGCAAGGTGATTTTTATAGGTCGTCTACTGGATGAAAAAACGCGCACCTTGCCCGTGAGAATTGAAGCTGATTCTGCGGGAACGGATCTCTATCCGGGACAGTTTGTAAAAACCCTGATTCATAGCAAGGAGACTCATGCCGCGCTTGCTGTGCCCGCTGAAGCGGTATTACGTAGCTCTGATGGTGACTGGATGGTCTTTGTGGAAGAAGCACCGGGGCGTTTTGTGCCCAAAGAGGTGGAGGTGGTTGAAAACCTGGGAGACAAGATCATCATTGAGGGTTTGAAACCGGGTACTACCCTTGTGAGCAAGGGTGCATTTTTTGTGCAATCTGAAATGGCCAAAAGTGGCTTTGAAGTCCATAACCATTAGGAGCCAGTCATGCTAAATATACTCATAGAAGCGGGCATCAAGAATCGCCTGCTGGTTGTGCTGGCATTGCTGGCAACACTGGTGGGGGGCTATATGGTTCTCCCCAAACTGAATCTGGATGCCTTTCCCGATGTGACCAATATCCAGGTACAGATTAATACCGAAGCACGTGGTCTGGCGGCTGAGGAGGTAGAACAGCTGATTACCTTTCCTATTGAGGCCGTGATGTATGCGCTGCCGGATGTGGAGGAAGTTCGATCCATCTCCAAAACAGGTTTGTCGGTGATTACCGTGGTATTCAGGGAGGGCACGGATATTTACTTTGCCCGGCAGCTGGTGTTTGAGCGCCTGCAAGCGGCGAAGGAGGATATTCCCGAAGGTGTGGGGACGCCGGAAATTGGTCCCAATACTTCCGGGCTGGGGCAGATTTTCCAGTATATGTTGCGCTCGGATAACCCGGATTATGATGCCATTGCGTTGCGTAGCCTGAATGACTGGGTGGTCAAGCTGCTGATAATGCCGGTGGATGGTGTTACCGATGTACTTTCATTTGGCGGTGAAGTGCGCCAGTACCAGGTGCAAGTTGATCCCGAACGGCTACTGGCCTATGACCTCAGCAGTAGTGATATTGTTGCTGCGATTGAGAATAATAACCGCAATGCGGGTGGCTGGTATCTGGATCGCTATGATGAGCAACTGGTGATTCGTGGTGTGGGCTGGATTCGCAGTGGCGAGGATGGTCTCAGGGATATTCGCAATATTCCGTTAAAAACCATTGACGGTAATGTGGTGCGTGTTGCCGATATTGCCACTGTCGCTTTCGGTGCCGAAATCCGCCAGGGAGCGGTTACCATGATGAATCGTGATGCCGATGGTAAACCGCAATCACTGGGTGAGGTGGTCGTCGGCATTGTATTAAAGCGTATGGGGTCCAATACCAACGCAACTATCAATGGGGTCAAGGATCGGCTGCCAGTGATACAGGCTGCCTTGCCTGATAGCGTCACCATTGAGCCTTTTTATGACCAGTCTGAACTGGTAGAGCAGGCTGTCAATACCGTGACCCAGGCATTGCTACAGGCTTTTGTACTCATTGTTATTATCCTGATGTTGTTTCTCCTTAACCTGCGGGCAACATTGCTGGTACTGATCTCGGTGCCGTTATCGATTATGCTGGCCCTGATGTTGATGACTTACTGGGGAATCTCCGCCAATCTGATGTCGTTGGGAGGGTTGGCTATTGCGATTGGTATGCTGGTCGATGGTTCTGTTGTGATGATGGAGCATATCTTTAGCCGTTTGAGCGCGCATAACCGGGACGGAGCCAGACGTATTGGACTGTTGATTCAGGAGTCTGCCAAGGAGGTAGGACGCCCCGTATTTTTTGCCGTCATGATTGTCATTATCGTGTTTTCGCCCCTGTTTACCTTGCAAGGCGTCGAAGGCAAACTGTTCAAGCCGATGGCTATTTCGATTGTACTGGCAATGCTGGCCTCATTGCTGGTTGCACTGGTTGTTGTTCCGGCGTTGGCAAGCTGGTTGTTTCGCAGCCATGTGACGCATCGCAGTAATCCGCTTATGAATGCGCTGGAAGCTGTCTATCGACCCTTGTTGAAAATCACCTTGCGTTTGCGGGTGATCGTAGCCACTTTTGCGATTCTGCTCTTTGCGGGATCTGTCTGGGTGGCGACAACACTGGGAACCGAGTTTGTGCCTGAGCTGGAAGAAGGCACAATCAACGTACGTGTTACATTAGCCCCTTCCTCCAGTTTAAATACCTCACTGAAGGTTGCACAAAAACTGGAAGAGGCCATTCTGACCTTTCCTGAGGTTCTGTATGCCTCTTCGCGTATTGGTCGTGCCGAAATTGGCGGTGACCCGGAACCAGTCTCCAATGTGGAAATTTTTATTGGATTAAAGCCGGTCTCTGAATGGGTGAGTGCCAAAAACCGCAAAGAATTACAGGTCTTGATGGAGGAAAAAATGTCGGTGTATCCCGGCCTGCTGTTTTCTTTTTCCCAGCCAATCGCCACGCGTGTGGATGAGCTACTCTCTGGCGTCAAGGCACAACTGGCGGTCAAGCTGTTTGGTCCGGATCTGGATACGCTTGCCAATATTGGCAAGCAAATCGAAACACTGGTACGTAATACCAGTGGTACACGGGGTGTGGAAATGGAGCAAATCGCGGGTGAGGCACAACTGGTGATTCAACCCGACCGGGATGCGCTGGCACGTTATGGTATTCCCGTGGGACAGATCATGTCACTGGTGGCTGACTCCATTGGTGGTGTCGAGGCAGGGCAGGTAATTCGGGGTAATGAGCGCTATGACATTAATATACGCCTTGCTGAAACGTATCGTAATAATATCGAGGCGATTCGTAATCTGGTGATACAGTCACCACAAGGTGCCTGGGTCAAGCTGCGCGAGGTGGCGAAAGTAGGTATTGAGTCTGGGCCACCCCAGATCCGTCGTGATGATGTGCAACGTCGTGTGGTGATACAGTCAAATGTTGATGGGCGAGATATGGGGGGCCTGGTTGCAGAACTCCGCGAACGTATCCAGCAGGAAATCGACATACCTCCAGGCTATAGTGTCGTATTTGGTGGCCAGTTTGAAAGCCAGCAGCGGGCACAAAAGCGCCTGATGATCGTGGTGCCCCTGTCATTGGGACTGATTTTCCTGTTGTTGTATTTTGCGTTTAGTTCGGTCGGTCAGGCGCTGTTGATTATGCTTAATGTGCCACTTGCACTAATTGGGGGTATTGCCGCACTTGCGATATCCGGGCAATACCTGTCGGTTCCCGGCTCTATTGGGTTTATTGCCCTGCTGGGTATTGCTGTGCTCAATGGCGTGGTGATGGTCAGTGCTATTAACCAGCGTCGTGAAGGTCATACAGATCCCCAGTATCAGCTGGAGGCGACGGTTATTGATGGTGCTGTTTCGCGTTTGCGGCCGGTTTTGATGACTGCATTAACGTCTGCACTGGGGCTGATCCCCATGTTGCTATCCAGCGGTATTGGCTCAGAGGTGCAAAAGCCACTGGCAACGGTTGTGGTTGGTGGGCTGGTTTCATCAACATTTCTGACCCTGTTCGTATTGCCCGCCTTGTATGAGGTGTTTTCGAAGACGAAGTACGCCTCCTAGGAGTCTGTCGGTCAAGAGGTATTGCAGCTGTAGGTTGTGCTGGGGAACGAAGCCCAACATGCCCTGGTTTGTTGGGCTTCGCAAGCTCAGCACCAACCTACAGGTCACCCGGCTTAATCAGAGGCTCCTTTAGTTATGTCTGGAAGCGGGTGAACACCGACGGGATTTCCGGACGGTAATTAACTATAAAGCTGTGGCGCTCCTACTTTTTTATGAATCTGGTTACTAACCGAAGCTGAAATATTCAGTCCTTTGGCCAGTTGATCAAGGTAGGCGGCCTCTTTCCGGGAATCCAGGTTAATGGCAAGCAGAGATATCAGGTAGACCTGCTGTTCCATGCCTGGGGGGACACTCTCAATGAGTGCCTGAACATCCAGCGGTGCCTGCAGGATTTCACGAACCATTGCGGCATCTTTGTCCGAGACTTCACCCAGATGCTCAACAATTTTCTTTTGTTCGTCCGCATCAATTTTGCCGTCCGCCTTGGCTGCATTCACCATGGCACGTAGTAGAACTTCCGCCTGATCTTCCTGTTCCTTGCTGACCTCGGGTTCTTTGCCCTGAATGGCATCGTTAAGCAGGTTGCCGAAGGGGTTGTCAGGAGCATTGCTGCCCAATGATTCCAGGACTCCACCGAGCCCCCCGCTATTTTGTCCTCCTTGCCGCGTATTGCCAGCCAGAATATCGGCAAGGCCACCCAGGTTGCCTGAGCCGCCACTTTGTCCGCCGAGTATGCTGCCAAGCAGACCACCATTGCCGGATGATCCGCCCCCCATTATTTTTCCTACGCCTTTGGCGACGAGTATGCCGACAGCGACTTTTCCCAGGGTTCCCATGAGGCTCATAATTTCTCCTTGTCTGTAAGTTCACAAGTTGTGAGTTTACTCCGTATTGTTGCTTTAAGGAACTAAAGTGATGAATATAGCCCTGTTTTTTATGTTCTTTATGAATTAGATAAAAGACTGAAAGTTTTTCTCTGGTGGGTATCCGTGCCTTACGCCATAATTCGCTTCTTTTGGTGGATGTGAATTGACATATTATGTGGTTTAAAAATCTTTACCTGTTCAAACTTGAATCTGAATTTTCCTTTTCAGCCGAGTCCTTGCACGATGCATTACAGCAACGCCCTTTTAAGGGTTGTAGCGCAACCCAGCGTGAGTCTTTCGGCTGGGTGCCGCCTCTGGGTCGGGATAGTGACAGTCTGACGCATGCTACGAATGGCTATATTTTAATAACCATGGCACGTCAGGAACGCCTGTTACCTGCCAGCGTGGTACGTGAGGAAATGGAGCAACGTGTGGCGGATATTGAATTACAGGAAGATCGCAAGGTTTCCGGTCGCGAGAAAAAGGATATACGCGAAGCGATCGAATTTGAGTTTTTACCGCGTGCCTTTACGCGTACACAAAAGCTGGACGCCTGGATTGATCCCAATGGGCGGTGGGTGGTTATCAATACTTCTTCGGCAAAACGCGCTGAAGAGCTGGCAACCTTGTTTCGAAAAACCGTGGGCAGCTTTCCGGTTGCGCTTCCAGAGACCAGAAATCCTCCGGCTGCCAGCATGACGCGTTGGTTAAAACAAAGTAGTGTACCGGCTCCATTTGAGTTTGGTCAGGATTGTGAGCTGAGAAGTGAAGGTGAGGAAAGCGGGGTAGCCGCTTTTAGAAAACACGAGTTATTAACAGATGAAGTGCTTGCCACGCTAAATAATGGCAAATATGTTTCCAAACTGGGGATGATATGGGACGGGAAGATTCAGTTTGTTCTGACTGAAGACCTGCAAATCTCCCGGTTACGCTTTCTGGATGTGCTGGAAGAACAGATGCAGGACGAGGATCCACAGTCACATGCTGAGAGGCTGGATATTGAGTTTGCCCTGATGACGGGGGAAGTGAGTCATCTTTTGAAGCAGTTAATGAGTCATTTATAGTGTTGAGGGTAAGCCGCTAGCCGTGTCTTTCCAGACCGCCCTGAATTCAGGAGTAGCGTTTATCAGGTGTTCCGGAATGAATGACGCCTCGCTATTTGGCCAACCAGCCGGGTAAAAAATTGCCAGACAGGCTGCTAAATACTGGTACATCGTTGTAATAAGCGCTATCCTCACCGATCCGTCAAATAACCAATACGTTTTCGCAGATGCAAGAACAATATGACCATCAGGCCATAGAAGGCGATATTCAGCGACAGTGGCTGGATAGTAAAGTCTTTGAAGTGACTGAAGACCTTAATAAAGAAAAATTCTATTGTCTGTCCATGTTCCCCTATCCGAGCGGTAAGCTGCATATGGGGCATGTTCGCAACTATACGATTGGTGATGTGATTGCACGTTTTCAGCGCATGCAAGGTAAAAACGTATTGCAGCCAATGGGTTGGGATGCTTTTGGCCTGCCTGCCGAGAATGCTGCAATCAAGAATAATGTTGCTCCCGCGTACTGGACAGACAAAAACATTGACGATATGCGGGCACAGCTGCAACGTATGGGGCTGGCTGTGGACTGGTCGCGCGAGCTGGCAACCTGCAAGCCTGAATATTATCGCTGGGAACAGTGGTTTTTTACGCGCCTGCTGAAAAAAGGCCTGGTGTATCGAAAAAAGGCAACCGTGAACTGGGATCCGGTTGATCAAACTGTGCTGGCGAATGAACAGGTGATCGATGGACGTGGTTGGCGCTCGGATGCTCTGGTTGAGCAACGTGAAATTAACCAGTGGTTTCTAAAAATCACGGCAATGGCGGATCAGTTGCTGGATGACCTCAAGGAGCTGGATGGTTGGCCTCGGCAAGTGGTGACTATGCAGGAAAACTGGATTGGTCGTTCGGAAGGCGTAGAGCTGGAGTTCGGCATTGCGGGGACAGACGATATACTCTCCGTGTTTACAACACGTCCGGATACACTGATGGGTGTAACCTATGTCGCAGTTGCACCTCAGCACCCGTTGGCGCAACAGGCTGCTCAGCATAACCCCGAACTAGCCGCCTTTGTCGAAGGCTGCAAGCAAATGAAAACAGCTGAAGCAGATATGGCCACGATGGAAAAAAAAGGTATGCCGGTTGGCCGTATGGCGATTCATCCGGTAACAGGTGAACAGGTGCCGGTCTGGGTTGCCAACTTCGTACTGATGTCCTACGGCTCTGGTGCAGTGATGTCCGTACCGGCGCACGATCAACGTGACTGGGAGTTTGCTCATGCCTATCATCTCCCTGTTAAACAGGTTGTTGCTCCGGCTGATGGTCGCCCTGTGAACATTACGGAGCAGGCCTTCACCAAAAAAGGGGTATTAATTGACTCGGGTGAATTTAGCGGGCTAACCTCTGCTGAAGCTTTTGATGCTATTGCCCGTTTTCTGGAACACCAGGGTAAAGGCAAAAAAACCATTAACTACCGCCTGCGCGACTGGGGAGTTTCACGGCAGCGTTATTGGGGTTGTCCGATACCCGTTATCCATTGTGGTGATTGTGGTGCTGTTCCCGTACCGGAGGAAGAGCTGCCAGTCATTCTGCCCGAAGCGGTCACTTTTGATGAGACCGGTGGCTCACCCATTAAAAAGATGCCGGAGTTTTACGAAACAAGCTGCCCTTCCTGTGGCAAGCCGGCAACACGTGAAACGGATACCTTTGATACTTTCTTTGAATCATCCTGGTATTACGCCCGTTATACCTGCCCGGATAATGATACTACGATGCTGGATGAGCGTGCCGATTACTGGTTGCCGGTTGATCAGTATATTGGTGGTATTGAGCATGCGATATTGCATTTATTGTACTCCCGCTTTTTTCATAAACTGATGCGTGACGAAGGCTTGTTGCATTCAGATGAGCCTTTCGCCAATCTTTTGACGCAAGGTATGGTGCTGGCAGAAACTTACTACAAGGATGAAGAAGGAGGTGCCCGGCACTGGTGTGCTCCGGATGATGTCATCGTTGAACGTGACGACAAAGGTAAACCGGTTCACAGCTATCTCGCAGACACCCATGAAACGGTGATAGCGGCGGGTATGAGCAAGATGTCCAAGTCCAGAAATAATGGCGTCGATCCGGAAATGATGATTGAACGCTACGGCGCGGATACCTTGCGCCTGTTTTCCATGTTTGCAGCGCCACCGGATCAGAGCATGGAGTGGTCGGATTCTGGTGTGGAGGGCGCACAACGCTTCTTGAACCGCTTGTGGCGGCAGGTTGCACGCCATGTGAATGAGGGTGGTACGGTAGCGGCACTAAACAGTGATACTCTCAATGATGAACAGCAGGCATTGAGGCGCAAGTTACACCAGACCTTGCAGAAGGTAACGGACGATATGGCACGGCGCTTCACCTTTAATACTGCCATTGCAGCGAACATGGAGTTACTCAATGACTTAAGTCGCTTCAAGGCTGGGGATGACACCTCCAGAGCTTTGCGGCAAACTGTTCTGGAGGGCATTGTCTTGATGTTGTCGCCGGTTACTCCGCATATTTGTCAGGTATTATGGAGTAAATTGGGACATGAGCGGTTGGTGATAGATGAGCCCTGGCCTGCGGTGGATGAATCTGCCCTGGTGTTAAGTAAGGTTCAGATGGTGATTCAGGTGAATGGCAAGGTTCGAGGTAAAATGGAGGTGAGTGTGGACGCCGATAAAGACCGTATTGAACAGCAGGCACTGGATGATGAGAATGTACAGCGCTTTATAGAGGGATCAACGATTCGTAAAATCATTGTTGTTCCCGGGCGGCTGGTGAATATTGTCGCGAATTAGTCCCTCCTTTACTTTGACAGGAAGCCATCTTATATGAAAAACAGCTCACCTCTCAAGATAACAGGGTACCGTGCCAGCTTCCTGGTGAGTGTGTTTGTTTTTTGGCTGCTTGCTACTGGCCTGACGGCCTGTAGCTCTGGTAACGGAGGTTTTCATCTGCGGGGTAGTGTGGCATTACCTGCTACCTATAAGAAAATCTACCTCCAGGGACAGGATCCGGATGAACCCTTTGGGAAGGCGCTAAAAAAAGCCCTGGAAGAAGTAGGTAGTGAGCTGGTGATGAACCCTGATGAGGCAACAGCTATCATGCAGATAAATCAGTACAGGGAAGGCAAGCGGGTAGCCGGTTATGGACAGAACCGTGAAGTGCGGCAATATCTGATCTTTCTGAAATTTGGCTATGAAATGAAATCGGCGCAGGATCAGCGAGCCTTGCTGCCTGCCAGTCATATTAGCCTCGACAGGACGCAGATCTATGATTCCGCATTTGTATTAGGAAAAATAGAAGAAGAGCGTCTAATCAGGGAAGACTTACGGCAAAGCGCTGTGCGGCATATATTGCTGAGATTGCGCTACGCCCAATAACAGGTATTATTTATTATTGACTGCAACCTCCAGCTATATTGTCGAGTTGGGCTTCGTGTCTTAGCACCAGCTGGCTTGTTAGTCTTGTAGGTTAATCACAGCAAATAAATACCCTAAGAGAAAATACTGTGTTGCGAAAGAAAAGCTACATTTCCAATCACTGGTTAGTTGTTTCCTGGCTTGCAGGGTTATTATTTTGCTGGCCAGCAGTGGCAGAGACCCCCGCACCTGCACAGACCACTTTTGAACAATGGAAAAGTCATCTTTATGCCTACGCACGGGAAAATGGCGTCAAAGAAGAAACATTGAAGGCTGTTTTGCCAGGTCTTACTATCAATCCCAAAGTGATCAGACTCATTCATCATCAACCCGAGTTCACCAAGTCCGTATGGGAATACCTTGATAAGGCTGTGTCGAAAAAAAGGGTGCAAAAGGGGCGAAGATTGCTCGCTCGACACGGTGAATTATTAAAGCGGGTAGAAAAAATTTATGGTGTACAGCCAGAGTACCTTGTTGCCATATGGGGGTTGGAAAGCAGCTATGGTCAAAACTTTGGTGACTACAGGGTGGTTCGTTCCCTGGCATCATTGGCTTATGGTTCTGACAGAAAAGATTTTTTTCGGGATGAACTTGTAGCAGCCTTGCGTATTATCCAGAATGAACACTTTACTCAGGATGAGTTGCGGGGTTCCTGGGCAGGTGCCATGGGGCATACCCAATTTATGCCTTCAACCTATGAAAAGTATGCTGTTAGCTTTGATACAGACAAACGCAAAGACCTCTGGAACAGTCTGGATGATGTTTTTGCATCGACAGCTAATTATCTCAAGGAGGCGGGTTGGCAGCCACAGCAGCGCTGGGGTATGGAGGTGACATTACCCGATGATTTTGACTGGGAATTGGCAGACCCTACCACATGGCTCAGTATCTCCGAATGGGCAAAAGAAGGCTTGATTCGGGTAGATGGCCGCCCTCTCAACAGCCTGGATAAAAAAGAGGCCAGGGTGTTTTTGCCAGCAGGGCACAAAGGCCCCGTTTTTCTGACATTTAGAAACTTTCAGGTTATCAAGCAATACAATAACGCTGATACTTACGCTCTGGCAGTGGGTTATTTGGGGGATCGTATTCGTGGTGGAAGGGAGATTGTTGCAGACTGGCCGCGTAAGGATGTTCCGCTTAGCTACATAGAGAAAAGGGACTTGCAGTTTTTACTAACCGTGCTGGGTTACGATACCAATGGCATTGATGGAAAAATAGGTCCCAATACGCGTGAGGCTCTGCGTGCCTGGCAGAAAGATATGGGAATCCCCCCAGATGGTTATGTTAATGAAAGTATTCTTAATTTATTAAGATGAAGCAAATTAAACCATGCATCCTGAAGAATGAAGTGCTACATTTATAGGGGCTTATCCGTACTACATAGTCACAGGTTGACATCGAGGTACAAAGCCCAATACGACAACTGACCAGTAGTGAAGCATTGCCTGGACTGTTTCGTGATAGACAAGCGAAGTCACACAAGGAATTTCATGATGAAAATAGTACAGTTAGGATGTGCCGTAGTTCTGGCTACTGCTCTGTCCGCCTGTAGTAACAACCCTTTTAAACAAATACCTGAAGCAGGTCCGGAGATTCCCGAAGCGGGCTTGCCTCCTGCAAGTATGGGGCCTGATGCTGCTGAAATGCGTCGCATCGGTGAGAAAATTTTTATCAATGAAGCGGGTGGTGACAAAAACAAGCTGGTTCACTGGAACGTAGGCGAGGATTTTGCTGCAATGGGAATTGGGCATTTTACCTGGTATCCGCCCGGCAGAAAGCAGCGCTTTGGAGATACCTTTCCTGGCCTGATTCGTTATATGAGTCAGCGTGGTGCTCCACCACCTCCCTGGGTACAATTTGCCATTGCGCGTGGTGCTCCCTGGTATAGTCGGGAAGAGTTGTTTCGGGTCAAGAATACACCTCAGATCCAGCAGCTTGTGAATTATTTATACCAAACACGAGGTCTCCAGGCAGAATATATCGTAGAGCGTAGCAAGAGAGCCTTGCAGAAATTTGTTAATGCGGCACCACCCCACCTAAAAGCCCGGGTTGCCCAGAATATCAATGCACTGGCAAATACTCCGGGTGGCTGGTACCCATTAATTGACTATGTCAACTTCAAGGGTGAAGGGCTTAACCGCAATGGCGGTTATAACGGCCAGAACTGGGGTATGTTGCAGGTGCTGGAGACCATGCGGCCAAGCCAGCCGGGCCCCCAGGCACTCAATGCATTTGCTGATGCCGCCTATCAGGTATTATTGCGCCGGGTACGTAACTCCCCGCCCCAAAACAACGAAGCACGCTGGTTGGCAGGCTGGCGGAATCGTGTGGATACCTACCGTAGGTTGTAGAGCCTCGAATGGCAGGTTGGCGCTGAGACGAGGCCCAACAAACCATGTCATGTGGGATTCGTGTCTCAGCACCAACCTGCCATTAGCCCGTTACATATAACAATTTAAACTGGAGATGTATCGCTCAAGAATCAGGCTCAGCGGTACTGATGACACTTTGTCAGCTCTATGTGAAATTCCCCCCATTATTTTGCATACTGATTATCCCAATACACATAACCAGGAGGCTGTCCGGGAATAGGAAGCGTAGCGAAAATCACAGGAACATCACAAGGTGAGATTATTGGAAGAGGCGAATAGCCATCGCTATTTAACGATTTCAATAAGCTCAGATTATGATGCTCATGGGATTTGCAGTAGCTTCTTAGTTCTCAGACAGCTTCCTGGCGGCTCGCGACTTCCCCAAGAGTAGCGTTAAGTCCGACAGGCTCCTGGCTGAAGCTCTGATTTATTTCATCAGGGCTTCCTGAAATAAAAGACCTTCAGCCTCCTTGGGTGCAAGGTTATTAATAATTATAAAAATAAAAGGGTGTCAATTCATGTTAAACCAAACTGTGGCAGGAATGCTTATGGCAGGCCTCGCTATTTCCTCTGTACGTGCGGATTATATGGGGCAACCCCTGGCAGGACAGTTACCGTCACGCTATGAGCAAGTTGAAACACTGGATTCCTGGGAGCAAGCTCCACCCTATGCAGAGTCCGAACTTAATTCCTACTCGGCTGTAGATTCCCGGACGCAAGCCTGCTATCAGCTTATGGTGATGAATAGCCAGTGTATTGTTAATCATGCAGCAACGCGTGAAGGGCTGAATCATCAAATTCGCTATCTGGAGAAATATCCAGGCTACCGGAAGTTTGCAGCCAAGGGTATCCATCTTAGCGGTCAGCAATTATTGGCAACAGCAGCAGGCGTGTTACGCTGGCTGGATAGTAGTGAAAGCCTGAGTGATCGTTTTGAATTGCTGAACTTGTCACAATACGCAGATAGTAAGGCAAAATTTACCGGCTATTACACACCTGAAATTGCTGCCAGCAGGCATTATTCTGCGGAGTATCCGTTTCCTGTTTACCGTCTTCCGGATGATGAACAACAGTATTTGAGTCGGGATGCTATTAATCGGGGGGCACTGGCTGGTCGTGGGCTCGAGCTGGCCTGGGTCAAAGATCCGGTTGATTTGTTCTATATTCATATGCAAGGCTCAGGTGTATTACTGTTTGAAGATGGCGAGCGTAAGGTACTGCAGTACGCTGGTTCTAATGGTCTGCCTTTTAAAAGCATTGCGTCCTATATGCAGCGCAAGGGCTACTTGAAGGGTGATCTGTCCCGTCGGGCTATAACGGCATGGTTTCAACAGCATCCGGAGACTCTGGGAGAAGTCTTTGCCGCTAACCCACGCTATGTCTTTTTTAGACTGAGTGATGAAATGGCATCCGCAGCATCAGGTATGAAACTGATCCCCGGTCATACGGTTGCGGTTGATACCCGTTTTATCCCTTTTGGTGCGGTACTACTGGCAGAAGTTCCGCGTGTCGATGCCCAGGGTAATGTTCTGAATTACGAGTGGCGGTTATTGTTTCCCCAGGATAGGGGGAATGCCATTAAAGGGAAATCACGACTGGATTTTTATACCGGAACAGGTGAGTTGGCGCGACGCTGGGCAAATCGGGTAACGGGTTTGCGGCGTGCCTATCTGTTACTGGACAAGCAACAGGCATATGTTCAGACAGCTTCCAGAATTGACCCATAGGAGGCTGTCCGAGAATGCGAAAATATAAACCGTCAATCAATCTATAGCGTTTTATTTTTACTAATAACACTTTATACGGTGGTTATTATTTTTAGATACCTGTTCTTGGATAGCCTTCTGATTCCTTTTTTCATCGCCCTGAATGATCCTGAATCCACTATCATGATAGGGCATTGTCGGTTATTGTAGCCGGGTATAACTTTACGCAATAAGTTTGCTATAGTTAGGAAGGATAATGGATAACAAGCAAGGATAAGTAAGTATGACAATAAACAAGAAAAGTCTGGTTGTAGCCATAGTGGGTCTGGCAAGTATTTTCGCATTAACGTCCTGTACCCAGGAAGCGCAGAACAAGCTTGGCAGAGGAATACAGAACTGGACGGGTACCGATGGTATACTGGAAGTTTATGCGGGTGACAAGCTCGTTAAGAAATTTCTCAAGATTGATAAGCTGACGACGGCATCTGGTACTTCGAATGATGCTAATCGCCCCTACCGGTTTGGTTATGGTATTTATGATACAAATCTGAATGGTGTTCAGGATCCGGGTGAGAAAAAGGTATATTTTGAGTTTAGTGATTACTCAACATCCTATATTTTTTATGACAATCCCAATTAAGAGGCTCCTTAAGTCTGAGTGGAATTTCTCGAACAATTCTAGCTTCGAGAAACCGCTCACGACTTATTCATAGTCTCCTTAACACGTATTCGTAATTCGGCTTACTGCCGGCAGCAGCGGACAGGGAATAGCAGCCAGGTACACCGGGTGTTTCCTGGCGAATAATTACCGGGACTGGGATACCATATAGTCAACTGCTGCTTTTACTTCATCATCAGAGAGGCTGAAATTTCCGCCTTTGGGGGGCATAACTCCGGTAGTGCCCTGTATACCTTTTATGGCAGAAGTGTGTAGCACATCGTCGCCTTTCGCAATGCGAGCTTCCCAGGCTGTTTTGTCGCCTACTTTCGGAGCGCCCGCTACACCTAATCCATGACAGGCAAAGCAGGTTGCCTTATAGATTTTCTCACCGTCTGCAACGGTCGGGGAAGTGGGAGTCGTTGTGTCCGTTGCGGGAGGGGGTGCTGCTGTTTCAGTTGCAGGGGTCGCAGGTGCTTCAGGGGTTGAAGGTGTAGCAGGGGGTTGAGTGCCTGCTGCCGTTGTATCTGCTGTCACGGCTGTGGTTGCAGTGATTTCTTCTGGAGCGGCTTCTTCACTCGTAGCCTCGGTTATTTCCTGGCTGTTTGCATCTGCTGTGTCAGCCTGGTTAGTGGCATTGCTGTTTTCGGGGGTAGAAGAGGTATCTGCTGGTTTTTCTTCAGTAGCGGGGGCTACGGGTGCATCGCTGGGGATGTCCAGATTAAAACCGGCTTTTTGGGTCATGTAGGCAATAGCAGCTTTCAGTTCTGCATCGGGTGCATTCTGACCACCACGTGCTGGCATCGCACCCTTACCGTTAATTGCGGTATTCATTAATGCATCAAAGCCTTTGGCAACACGAGGCTCCCATGCTGCCTTGTCGTCAATTTTGGGAGCACCTGCGGCACCTGTACCATGACAGGCCTGGCAGACAGCAGTATAGACTTCTTCGCCAGATCGGGCAGGCCCAGGGGCAGTACCGGAACCATCAGATGCGGTAACTTCACCAATCGGCTTAAGAACACTTTCTACCATGGCAGCATTGTTGGCAACGAGGGTTTGGGTATCAATTTCACCTTTCACGCTGTTACGGTCAATGGTGCTAACGAGGCTGCTTATCAGCACATATACAGCAGCGAGAAGCAATGCTGAACCAACGACAAGTGCAAATTTGGCGATGGGGTCTTTATTGGATGGATGGGTTGCCACGGTCATATTCCTGCTAGATGAAAAGATGGGCGGGATTATATAAGAACTAACTAATATTCTCTAATGAAAATTACATTCTCTGGAAGTGCGTTCTTGATATAGATTAAGTTCCCTGCTTTCAGCCCCTATTCAGGAACGTAGTTATCAATTTTTGATGGGCCATCGCCAAAGAAAAACTTGTCCATTTCTTCTTCCAGAAATTGACGATCCTTGGGATTGACGGGGGTCAGGCGATATTCATTCATGAGGATGGTCTGTTGTTTAATCCATTCTGCCCAGCCTTCTTTTGAGACATTCTCGTAGATCTTTTTGCCAAGCTCACCGGGATAGACCGGACGATCCAGCCCTTCTGCTTCTTTACCAAGTTTTACACATTGCACCATGCGGGTCATAACTGAATCCTTTTAAATAGTTTCTTGACAGGGGCGGGCAAGCCGCCCGTAAAATGAGTGCCACTGTTATACCAGAGGCTGTCGTTTTCTTCCATTACACCTTTGTCTTTGGGTGAATAGGGGGCAGGGGCAGTCAGGAAAGGCTGCACATGCAAACGAAAGTGACTGAAGGTATGTATAAAACCGGGCAGTTCCTCGGTATCAGGAAAGGGTTCTGTATAACGCTGGGTATACCAGGCATGACAGGCAGTCATGTTTTCGAATTGTGGCAGGCTCCACAAGCCTCCCCAGATTCCGGGAGCCGGGCGTTTTTGCAGCAGGACTTGCCGTTTGTCATTCATCAGCAAGAGCATCAGGGTGTGTTTGTCGGGTATTTTCTTGCGAGGTTTGGAGCCTGGGTAGGCAGTGGGGTTTCCCGCTTTCAGTCCCTGACAGTCAGCCTGTAATGGGCAAAGCAGGCAGGCTGGCTTGTTCCGGGTGCACACGGTTGCTCCCAGATCCATCATGGCCTGGGTGTAATCGGCATGACGTGGTGCGGGCAGGCCAGTTGGCAGATGAGATTCGGCAAGTGTCCACAGGTGCTTTTGCACCGCGCTTTTCCCCGGCCATCCGGACAGGGCATGGTAGCGTGCTAGTACCCGTTTGACATTACCGTCCAGAATGGGCTGTGGCTGATGAAAGGCAAGGCTGAGAATGGCACCGGCGGTAGAGCGACCTATGCCCGAGAGACGGGTCAGGGCATCCAGAGTGTCTGGAATTACCCCCTGAAAGTTATCCCGAACCTGTTGCGCCGCCTTGTGCAGGTTGCGTGCCCGGCTGTAATAGCCAAGCCCGGCCCAGTACTGGAGTACACGATCCTGCTCGGCATTGGCGAGCGTGATTACATCCGGGAAAGTTGTTATAAACTCCTGATAATAGGGGATAACAGTGCTTACCTGTGTTTGCTGCAACATGATTTCGGAGACCCAGACCCGGTAGGGTGTCGGGGTCTGTTGCCAGGGAAGATCCTTGCGGCCATGCTGGTCAAACCAGTGTAATACCCGGTTGGCAAAAGTACTTGGCGGCATGGTTTAAAAGAGGTCTCTTAGCTTGCCCTTGAGCTTGTCTTTAACCTGGTCTTCGACACTGGCTGGCGGCGATGTTTCTTCAGCCTTTTCGGTCCCGGTATCTGGGGCGGGTTTGCTGCTGTCTCCCGTGCCGAGCTGTTGCTTTAGCCTGTCTCCCAGTTTGTTTCCCAGGTTTTGTTCTACCTGTTGCACGGCTCTGGTTTTGGCTGCATCCAGTTGTTGCCTGAGTTGTTGTTCCCGGGCAGCCTTTTCTGCAGTCAGGCGGTCTTGCAAGGCTTTCTTTTCCTGTTGCAGCTTTTGTCGGGCTTCCTGTTCGGCCTGTTTCAGCTTTGCTTCAGCTTTTTGTCGGGCTTTGTCAAGGTCTTGCTGAGCCAGTGCCTTTACCAGGTCTTGCAAATCCAGCTTGAATTTCGGGTCTGCAAATGAACCATAGATGTGCAGGGGGGCGAATAAGGATTTGTCAGTAGCGGATTGTTTGGGGCCAATACGTAACTTCATATCCAGTTGCTGTTTTGTGAGATCAGCACTGCCGCTTGCGGAGATATTTAAATAGGGTGAGACAAGTTTCAGGTTGCGGGTATCAAAAACCCCATTGGTTGTTTTGAAATCACCACTAAGGCCGGTAAATGTGATGACGGATTTATCACCCTTGATTTCTTTTTTCTCAAAGGCCTTGATAGCCAGGGCTGTTTTTTCGGCTAGACGTGAATCCCGGATGGTGCCGTCCTTGAAGGCAATCCGGGTGGTACCATTGAGGTTTTTTAGCAGGGCGTCGAGGGTATTGCCACGGGAACTTAGCCTGGTAACCAGTTGGGCATCACCAGAAATGTACTTGTCCTGAAACAGGTCATACAGGAGGCCTTCCGAACGCAGGCCCTTTAGCTCGTGCTGCATAGTGAGTAGTGGGGTATTTTGCCGGGCATCCAGAGTAATACTGCCTGTATAGCGTCCCTGGTACAGGTTGGCATTGGCAGGGTCAATCGTTATTAGTCCCTGGTGAGCTTTAATCCGTGTCTTGACCTGGCTTAGGGATAGCTTATTGATGACCATGCGCTTTATACTGAAGCCACCGTCAATATCCAGGCCGCGCAGCAGATCCAGAGGTAACAGCGCCTGCGACCCGGTAGCCTGGGGGGTGGCAGTACTGGTTGCCGGGGCATCAGGTGCTAGATAGTCGTCGATATTGATCTGGTCGATGCTCAGTTCCGGACGCAGGGCGGGCTGGGTGAAGTTGCTCACCGCCAGCTTGCCGGTGAGTGTTGTTTTGTCGAGTTTCAGGGTGAGTGGTTGCAGGCTGGCCTGTTCGGTATTAGCGTCAAGTTTAAACTGTAGTTGTACCTGGCTGAGGGCTTGCGGATGGCGCGTAACAGGGGGAGTGATGCCGAGTGTTTTCAATACCTGTTTCAGGTTGAAGGTGTTACTTTGAAATTGCCCGGATATCGCAGGTTTTTCGGCCAGAGGCTGGATGCTGACCTGTTGACCCGTGAGCTCTAGATCAGCCAGTTTTACCTGCAGGTGCCTTAGGTCGATACTTCCCTGTTTGTTTTTCCAGTTAATAGAGACCTTTCCCTGTGCCTGTTGTGACAGGTTCCCGCCTGGGACGAGGCCACCTTCAAGCTGTGTGTTGAGAGTGAGTTGAGGCATGCTGAGTTGAGATTGTGCCAGATTGACAGACAGGTCTCCGTTGATACGGGTGTTGGCGGTACCGTTTTTTAGTGGCCCGCCAGCCAGGTTGACATCCAGTGTCAGCCTGGGGAGGTTGAACTGCTGGCTGGATAGCTGAAAGCGGCTATCTCCTTTCAGAATTGCACGCAAGGCGCCGCCTTGTAGTGGTTTGCCAGTGACATCTGTATTCAGTTGCATCGCGGTGAGCTGTACCTGTTGGGTCTTCATGTCGAGGTTTAGCTTGCCGGTAAGTTCGGTCTGAATCTCACCTTCGGGAATCAGGTCACCGGTGATTTTAGTCTTAAATTGTAGATCAGGGATAGTTATTGTCTCGGGGCTACCAGCAACAGAGCCGGAAAGGTCTGCTTCCAGGCTGCCATTGGGAAACTGTGTACCCGTAATATTGGTATGCAGTGTCAGCTCTGAGAGAGTGAAGCGCTTGTCTTTATCTGCTGTCAGCGTGGTTTGTCCTTCGATAGCAAGTGTGGTTGCCGGATTTTTCTGTTGTAGTACCAGTGCCCACTCGACGGGTAGTGGTTTGCCGGGTCGGAATGTTCCTGTTTTCAGGTTGACAGGAGAAAGGCGCAGATCCTGCCCTCCCTGTGCATCTTGCCAGTGGATATCGGCATCATTCAGGTTGATTCCAGCAATGGACAGGTTGTTGAGCATCTCTGCAACGGTTTTGGAGGTTGGTTTATCGGTATCGGTTTTTTTCTCCTCGCTGGCAGGTTGGCCAGCCAAATCTTCCCAGTTTGTAGTGCCGTTGGCTTTACGGTGCAGGTTCAGCTTTAAGCCGTTGAGCCTGATTTCATCGACTTTGATGGTCTTTTTTAATAGCGGGAGCAGGGCGACTGAAACCTGTGCCGAGTCTATGGTGGCAAAATGATCGTCGCTAAAACCTGCCGCATTGGACAGGGAAGTGTGTCCCATCTGTATCGCAATATCCGGGAACAGGGCGAGTTTCAGGTCACCGTCAATTGTGAGTTCACGCCCGGTTTGTTTGTTGATCAGGGTGATGATTTGTTGCTTGTAGTGGTTTGCATCAAAGGTGGCAATAAAAAAGGCGGCAGCAGCAATAATGAGCGCGGCGACAAGAGAGAAAATAATAGATAACTTTTTCATTTTTATATCCCATTCATCCCATTGCGGGTAAGTTACAGGTACATAATTACGTGTTTGACCGTTAGTACGGATTGCATCGGCTGGTTGTCATATGTGGCAGGTGAATGTCTATTTTCCAGTTTCTGCCGGGCGAATTTCGTTGACAAGCTTGTCAAGCACCCCATTAATGAACTTGTATGATTTTTCCGGGCCAAATTTTTTGCACAGGTTAACCCACTCATCCACCACAGTTTTATATCCAACATCAGGATAGTTTTTCAGTTCAGTCGTAGCCAGTTGCAATACTGAGTGCTCAATAGGACCGACCTGGATCAGTGGCCTGTCCAGGTATGGGCTGATTTGTGCATCCAGCGCTTCCGCGTTTGACATGGCATAATCTGTCAACGCCTGAAAATAGCTGACATCTGCCTTTTGCAAATCACTTGCCATTGCCTTGTCGGTGAGATAGTAGGCATGGATATCCTGAAAATTATCACCGTTCAGGTGCCACTGATACATGGCCATTAGTGAGAGCTTCCGTGCTACACGTCGTCGCGCAATAAAAACTTGTTTTGGGGTGATTTTTGCCATGTGCTGAATCAGTTTCTGTATTTCTGTAGCAGGGAAACCATCTCAATAGCGACCAGCCCGGCTTCGGCTCCTTTATTGCCAGCCTTGGTGCCGGCACGCTCAATAGCTTGTTCAATAGTGTCAGTTGTGAGAATACCGTTGACTACTGGCAAGGCATGTTGCATGCCCACGCTGGACAGGCCTTTGGCTGATTCACCGGCCACATAGTCAAAGTGTGGTGTGCTGCCACGTATTACTGCACCCAGGGCGATAATGGCATCATATTTGCCACTCTTGGCCATTTCCTGAACAATCAGGGGAAGTTCATAGGCACCCGGAACCCGGGTGATCTCAATGTTTGAACTTGTTACCCCATGACGGGTCAAGGCATCAACAGCACCACTTAGCAGGCTCTCAACAATGAATTCATTGAAGCGGGCAACTGCAATGCCGTATGTTGCGCTTCCTGAGGTGAAGTCCCCTTCGATCATGGTAATATCTTGCAGCATTAGTCTTTTCCTGAACTGAGTGAAAGAGACCGCGCAGGGGGTCTCCAGAAGTTAATGAGAGGCGGGAAAGCCCTTTGGCGCATAGAGTCCATATTATCCCTGAACGTAATCGACGACTTCCAGCCCGAAACCGGCGAGGCCATGAAAGCGCACCGGGGCGCTCATCACATGCATTCTCCGCACACCCAGATCAGCCAGTATTTGAGCGCCAATGCCATAGGTTCTTAATTCAGCCTGATGGTTTTTGGTATTTTCTTCCGCCTTCCTATTGGGTGTACTCTGGTGTTGGTGTTCCATTTGTGCCAGTTTTCTGAGTAGGTCTTCGGCACTACAGTCCGGGGTACGCAGGATAACAACCACTCCTTTTCCAGCATCTGCTATACGTTTCATGGTATCACGTAATGGCCAGCCACAGGCACTTTCCTCCAGTGAAAGCATGTCACAGAGTTCATTCTCAACATGGACGCGCACCAGTGTCGGTTCTTCGGGCGTAATTTCACCCTTGATCAGTGCCAGGTGAATATCCTTGTCACTGCTGTTTTGGTAGGCAGCGATGGTGAACTCGCCGAAACGGGTTTTTACGGTATTTTTCTGGATCTGTCTAACGGTTCGCTCATTTTCGATACGATAGCGAATCAGATCTTCAATCGTACCGATTTTTAGCTGGTGTTGTTCGGCAAAGGTGAACAGGTCATCACGTCGTGCCATGCTACCGTCTTCATTGAGTATTTCAACAATGACTGCGGCCGGTTCAAAACCTGCCAGGCGAGCCAGATCACAACCTGCTTCGGTATGCCCGGCGCGGGTCAGCACACCCCCAGGCTTTGCCATCAGCGGGAACACATGTCCTGGCTGGACGATATCATCCGGTGAGGCATCCGGAGCGACCGCCTTGCGAATTGTCAAGGCGCGATCATAGGCAGAAATCCCCGTCGTGACACCTTCGGCAGCTTCAATGGACAGGGTAAAATTAGTGCTGAATTTTTCATCATTCTGGGACACCATCAAGGGTAAATCCAGTTGTTTGCAGCGCTCCTGGGTAATGGGCATGCATACGAGGCCGCGCCCGTAGGTTGCCATAAAGTTAATATCTTCTGGTTTAACCTGGGAAGCAGCCATCAACAGGTCACCCTCGTTTTCGCGATCTTCATCATCCACAATGACGACCATATTGCCTTGCGACATCTCGTCGAGGATTTCTTCTATACTATTGAACTTCATGGGTGTAGGAATCCATTTTCTGCCAGAAAGGTTTGGGTGATACCACTGTCCTGTGTTGTATCGGCAGCGTGCTCACCCAGTAAAAGGCGCTCAAGATAGCGGGCAATCAGATCCACTTCAAGATTAACCTGAGTTCCTGTGGAATAATGCTTGATAATGGTTTCCTCAATTGTATGAGGCACAATATTCAGTTCAAACACCGCTCCTGTCACCTTGTTGACGGTCAGGCTCACCCCATCCACACAGATAGAGCCCTTGTTCGCAATATAGCGTGCCAGTTCATTCGGTGCTTTGATATGAAAACGTACCGAGCGCCCGTCATCATAAAGTTTTAGTACCTCACCCAGCCCGTCCACATGGCCACTCACCAGATGCCCACCCAGATGGGTCTGCAAGGTCAACGCCTTTTCCAGGTTTACCTCAGAAGCCGGTGATAATTGCCCCAGTGACGTCAACGACAGTGTTTCATTGGAGACATCTGCTGCAAAATGCTGTGCATCAAAGTCAATCGCTGTTAGACACACGCCATTCACCGCAATACTGTCGCCTAGTGACACATCCGTCATGTCCAGCTTGCCTGTGGCAATACGCAGGCGCATATCCCCACCGCGAGGCTGTATGGATTGTAACGTACCAATAGCTTGAATAATTCCGGTAAACATGAGTGTAGTAGTGTAGTGAAGCGTTTGATTTGCGGAGGTGCAATCATACGCCAAACAGCGGGGAATGCCTATTCAGAGTCTCCTTAAGGAGACTCTGATCAAGTCCCAGTCGTTTTCCTGAGGCTGAAATATCGCCATTTTTTCGCTATAAAAGTGATCAATAGAATGACTATTGCTAACTTTTCTATCAAAAAACTGACGAATTTCATCTCACAGGAAATTCGACCGGACTTAATCAGAGCCTCCTTAATGTACCTGGTCTGGCATTTCAATCATTTCCGACACTTCCAGCGTTCCATTAATTTTAAGGAAGGGACAGGTTTTTGCGACTTCTCGTGCAGCCTCCATAGAATCAAACTGCAGAACACTCATCCCGGACATAGCCGTTGTACTACCCGGCTCACTGCTACCATCCGGGTGAATAGTTTGCGTATCCTTGAAAGGAATAGCCGGGTTAACCACCGCATCACCCAGGGAGTCAAGCCATTGCTGGTATTCACTCAAATGCTCCTGCTGCTTTGCCTGGCTCGTTGGGTAATCACCACCCACGTAAACGAATATGTATTTTTGCATGTATAAACTCCTGAAATTTTCCCGATTGTATCACTAACAACGCCCCTGTTAGTGACGAACCTCCGTAGAATAAAAAAAGCCTTGATAGTTCACACATCAATCTCAATACTATTAATTAGTTATATCCATAAGATGGATAGGTTTTTTCAAACCAGGAAAATCAAGGAGAATAATTATGTTTGCACCCATTACCATACCCTATGGTTGCGTTATGTTATTTAACGTCGTTGATTTAAAGGAAGGCGTAGAAATTGAAGACGTGGAGTTATTGCTCGGCGAAATGTGTAATGTTGTTAAAAATAACTACGGTGATGATAATGGTGGCTTTATCGCCGGTCAGGTTTTCAAGTACACCGGGTTTATTTCAGAAGAAGGCAGTGTTGGTGAACCACCGGACGAAAAACGCAGTGCCGCAAAAATAAAGCAGGGGGAGCTTGCGATTGTCACCTACTGGAAGTCTTTTGAACAGCACGAAAAATCACACGCTGATAAGCTATTTAAAGAAAAATTTTCTCAATTAGTCGATTTTTGTGATGATACCTACGAAATTGGCTATGAAATGCTCTGGCAAGGTGTACCCGAATAGCAGTATAGGGGGTACATGGGGGGCACATGGTATGGGGGTATACTGTAGCAAAGGAAGGCTGGTATTTTTATTCAGTATTCAGTGTGTGCTGTTATTCGCCAGTCCTTGCCTACTGCGCGTATTTCCTTGATAGTAAGGTTGATACGGTCTTGCATATGCTCAAGCCCGGGCAGGTTGAGCAAGCCCCTGGCATTGCTGCCCATCAGGTGCGGTGCCATATAGATAATGAGTTCGTCAACCAGTCTTTCCTGCAACAGTGCGCCACATAGAGTTGCGCCGGCTTCGACATGGATTTCATTCACTTCCTGGCTGGCAAGGGTTTGCATAACTTCCTTTAAGGGTAGATGGCCAGGGTGATTGATAGTACTGATAGCGGGGAGGGAGATGACTTCTGCGCCGGTGCCGAGTAAGGCTTGTACCTTCGAGGATGTTGGCTTCTCATGGGTGAAAATACGTGTTTTGCCCGCCAGTGCCAGCATATTGGCGTGGATGGGGGTGAGGCATTCAGGATCCAGCACGACCCGTAGGGGTTGTCTGACCGGCTCGCTAATCCCCAGTTCATTGGCATTAAGGCGTACGTTGAGTGAGGGGTTGTCTGCAAGTACGGTGCCTTGTCCGGTCAGGATAGCGGAGGCTTTGGCGCGCAATTGTTGCACGTCTCGTCTGGCTTCGGGTGAAGTAATCCATTTGCTTTCACCGGACGCCATGGCAGTGCGCCCGTCCAGGCTCATGGCTAGTTTGATGGATACCCATGGTAAACCCTGTTCCATGCGCTTGATAAAACCGGGGTTTAATGCTCTGGCTTCAGTTTCCATCAAGCCGCTTGTAACATCTACCTGGGCCTCGCGAAGGTGTTGTATGCCTTTGCCAGCAACGAGCGGGTTTGGGTCTTGCATGGCGATGACGACACGCTTTACGCCGGACTGGATCAGTGCCAGGGAGCAGGGTGGTGTTTTGCCGGTGTGGGCACAGGGTTCCAACGTGATATAGGCTGTTGCTCCTTGTGCCTGTGTGGTAGTTAGCTGGCTCAGGGCGTGGATTTCTGCATGGGCTTGCCCGGGTTTCTCGTGCCAGCCTTCGGCTATCTTGATGTCATTTTTAACCACGACACAGCCAACACGAGGGTTGGGGTGTGTTGTGTACAGGCCTTTCTGGGCAAGCTGGATGGCTTTTGCCATAAAGGTGTGGTCTGCAACGGAAAAATCTGCCATGTGTGGTTCTTTCGTTAAGGAGCCTCTGATTAAGTCCGGTCGAATTTCCTGTAATTTTTCGCTACGCTTCCTATTCTATTCTCGGACAAGCTCCTAGTGTTTACTGTTTTCCATCTGTTCGATAATATGCTTGAATTCGGCGATGGTGTTAAAGCTGTTATAGACCGATGCAAAGCGCACATAGGCGACATCATCCAGTGAGCGTAACTCTTGCATGACGTGTTCACCAATCTGTACGGAGGGTACTTCGTTTTCGCCGGTGGACAGAATGCTTTTTTTAATACGTATAATGGCTGATTCCATTTGCTCGGCTGAAACCGGGCGCTTTTTCAGGGCGCGTAACATGCCGTCGCGTAATTTGTGCTCACTAAAAGACTGACGTACGTCGTTAGATTTCAGTACCGTTGGCATGTTGAAATTGGCCGTTTCGTAGGTGGTAAAACGCTCTTTGCAGTTTTTACCCTGGCATTCCCGACGCCGCCGCACCTGATCCCCGTCACTCGCAAAACGGGAATCAATCACGCGCGTTGCGCGATTGCCGCAAAAAGGACAGTGCATAGCTACTCCTCAAATTAGCTATAGACAGGCAGTCGCTCGCAGATAGCCTGTACTTTCTCCCTCACTGTATCAATTATTGATTCGTCGTTCAGGTCTTCAAGGATATCACAAATCCAGCCTGCCAGGTCACTTGCATCCTGTTCGGTGAAGCCCCGGGTGGTAATGGCAGGGGTGCCAATACGAATACCGCTGGTGACAAAAGGTGACTGCGGGTCATTGGGGACGGCATTTTTATTGACGGTAATATGTGCCTTGCTCAGGGCGGCATCGACTTCTTTTCCGGTGAGCCCCTTGTCAATAAAGTCAACCAGGAACAAATGGTTATCGGTGCCACCAGAGACAATTTTATGACCTCGTTCAATCAGGGTGTTAGCCATGGCCCTGGCATTCACAATGACCTGCTTTTGGTAGTCTTTGTAGGCAGGCTCCATGGCTTCTTTAAAGGAGACGGCTTTTGCTGCAATCACATGCATTAACGGGCCGCCCTGGATACCGGGGAAGATAGCAGAGTTCAGTTTTTTCTCAATATCCGGGTTGGATTTTGCCAGAATGATACCACCACGGGGGCCACGCAAGGTTTTGTGTGTTGTTGAAGTGGTGACATCAGCGATTTGTGTGGGGTTGGGGTATTCACCTGCCGCAACCAGTCCGGCTACGTGTGCCATATCGACCATCAGGTAGGCACCTACTTTATCGGCGATATCCCGAAAGCGTTGCCAGTCCACCACGCGGGAATAGGCTGAGAAGCCTGCTACGATCATTTTGGGCTGGTGCTCAGTAGCCAGGCGCTCAACCTGTTCGTAGTTTATTTCTCCGGTTTCCGGATTCAGTCCATATTGTACGGCGTTATAGGTTCTGCCGGAGAAGCTGACATGGGAACCATGGGTGAGATGCCCTCCGTCAGCCAGGCTCATGCCTAGCACATGGTCACCGGCTTCCAGCAGGGCAAGATAGACCGCGGCATTGGCCTGAGAGCCTGAGTGCGGTTGTACGTTGGCATAATCCGCATCAAACAGTTTTTTTATCCGGTCAATCGCTAGTTGCTCGGCAATGTCGACATTTTCACAGCCGCCATAATAGCGTTTCGCAGGGTAGCCTTCGGCATATTTGTTGGTTAACACAGAGCCCTGGGCTTCCATGACACGGGGGCTGGCATAGTTTTCGGATGCAATTAATTCAATGTGGGTTTCCTGCCGTTCAATTTCTGCCTGCATCGCATTGAATAATTCATCATCATACCCGGCAATACGCATATCTCTGGAAAACATATAAAGCCCTCTTGGCTCGGCTAGTTACAAAAAAGGAGCCATGATACCTTACGTAAAGGCCGTTCGACAATGATAATCCGATCACTAATCAGGGCAGATAACCTTACTTGTGTGCAATGGGCTTGTCGGTAAACAGGTAATCCTTGAGCTCCTTGTTGAAGGCAGGGTCACGTCTCCTGATCCATTCCAGCACCATCGCAGCATGTTCTTTTTCTTCGTCACGGTTGTGCGCCAGGATGGCTTTTAATTCGGTATCTTTACAGGCATCGACACGCTGGTTGTACCAGTCAACAGCTTCCAGCTCCTCCATGAGTGAGGTGATGGCCTTGTGCATATCGCGGGTTTCCTCAGAGAGTTCTTCCACGGGCTCGTGGTAACCTTCATTTGACATGGGGTGCTCCTTAGATGGTGTATTAAGGGGACTCTGAATAAGTCGTGAGCGGTTTTCTCGAAGCTAGAATCGCCCATTTTAAACAAAAACTGAACAATTCTATCATTCGAGAAATTCCATTCAGACTTAATCAGAGGCTCCTTAAGGTGAAGCCTCAGGCTTTGGGTTTCTCAGTCTTGAGTGTAGAACAAAATGTCTTGAGTGCTAATAGTCGGCGCTTATGCAGTGCATCCTTGATCTGTTCACCATTCATGTCGTCGGTGATCAGGTCGTGAATATTCACTTCACGGCATAGTTTGGCAGCCTGGGTGTAAAAATCCAGTTGTGGGTAGGCATTATTTTCATAACCGGTACGCCCCCGGCTATCTGCCTTGCAGGCAAGCAAAAGCTCGTCAAATCGCTCCGCCTTGCGAAAAACATCGCAGGCTACCAATACCTTGAGGATGCTCCTGGGTGTTAGCTCCAGGGCCTTATGGATATGAGTATGGTAGCGGGCGGTGAGTTTGGCTAATTCGCCAAAGCGTCGGGGAATACGATACTGAATACAGAGATCGACCAGCAACTCATAGCTTCTTTCTTCGTGCCCATGGTGACTGGGCAAAATTGCCTTGGGGGTAATGCCTTTGCCGAGGTCGTGGGTTAGGGCGGCAAAGCGGGTTTCCGGTTTGTTGCTCAGCAAGCAGGCCTGTTGCAATACCATCATGGTATGGATGCCGGTATCAATTTCAGGGTGCCACTTGGCAGGTTGAGGTATACCAAACAGGCGGTCGATGTCTGGAAATAGCCTTTTTAGTGCGCCACATTCGCGCAAGGTAGTAAAGAAGTGGTGTGGCTGGTTTTCGCCCAGGGCACGTTCGGTTTCCTGCCAGACTCGCTCGGCAACCAGTGCATCTGCTTCCCCTGCTGCGACCATGTCAGACATCAGTTGCAAGGTTTCTCTGGCAATGGTAAAGCCCAGGTTTGCATAGCGTGCGGCAAACCGGGCGACCCGCAAAATCCGTACCGGGTCTTCGGCAAAAGCCGGTGAAACATGACGTAACACACGGTTTTCAATATCCTGCTGGCCGCCATAGAAATCATGTAAGTTCCCCTGTTCATCCTCAGCCATGGCGTTGATAGTTAAGTCACGGCGTAATAGATCCTGTTCCAGAGTGGTTTCCGGGGAGGCATTAAAGCGGAAGCCATGATAGCCTTTGCCTGTCTTGCGTTCGGTACGCGCCAGCGCATATTCTTCGTGCGTCTCAGGGTGTAGAAAAACGGGAAAGTCCTTGCCTACAGCGCGATAGCCACGCGCTGTCATTTGTGTCGGTGTGGCGCCTGTGACCACCCAGTCACGGTCTTTAACAGGGAGCCCCAGTAATCTGTCCCGGACGGCGCCACCCACCAGATAGACGCGCATCATTCTAATATCCTTGCCTGGGCAGTGCCGCGTATGCTCATTTTGCCAGTGAACACAACACGATAGCCAGTAACGTTATTAAGCATTATAACCTTCAACCTTCTTTAAATTGCCTGAAGTGGTCAACCGAGGAATCAGGGTCCTTGTGTTTTCCAGAAGCCTACATGTAGTCTAGCATGATAGCATTAGTGCCGGACATTGCTCCGGGTCTAAAAAATGTTGAAAAAGTCATCGGGAGAAGGTGTTTAAATGACATTCATCAGAATATTCTGATATGCCACTGAATATTGACCATTATCAGCTTTTGTGATCCCATTGCGCTACGCTAGATTGGCACGACCAACTAGAATAAATCAGATGAAAATTATTACCATAAAACAGGAGAGTTATTATGGCGCATATTGTTGTATTGGGCTCAGGTACAGGGGGCATGCCCGCTGCTTATGAGCTGAGAGATGAATTGGGAACAGCGCATGATATTACGGTCATTAATGAGCGTGATTACTTTCAGTTTGTTCCTTCCAATCCCTGGGTTGGTGTGGGCTGGAGAAGCCGGAGTGATATTACCTTCCCGCTGGATAAATATTTAAATAAAAAAGGTATCAATTTTATTGCTGCCCGTTGTGACAAGATTGATGCTGAAAACAGTAAACTTGAATTGTCCAATGGTGAGACAGTTGGGTATGATTATTTGCTGATTGCAACAGGACCCAAGTTGTATTTTGAAGAGCTGGAAGGTTCCGGTCCTGATGCGAACTCGCATTCGGTGTGTTCTGTAGACCATGCAGAAGCTTTTTATGCGGATTACCAAAAGCTGCTAGAAAAAGGAAGTGGTACGATTGTTATTGGTGCCGCTCCTTTTGCTAGCTGCTTTGGCCCCGCTTACGAGTTTGCTTTTATTGTGGATACGGATCTTCGCAAGCGCAAGGTACGTGACAAGTTTCATATCAAGTTTGTGACTTCCGAGCCTTATATTGGTCACCTGGGGCTGGGTGGTGTTGGTGATTCCAAGGGAATGCTGGAGTCGGAAATGCGGAATCACCATATTCCCTGGATTACGAATGCCAAAACAACCAAAATCGAGCCGGGCAAGATGTTTGTTGATGAGATGGCCGAGAATGGTGAAGTGGCCCAGTCTCACGAGATTGAGTTTGATGTCGCTATGATGTTGCCCGCGTTCTTCGGTGTGGATGCGGTGGTCGCTGTAGAGGGTTTGTGTAATCCACGTGGTTTTGTGCTGGTTGATGAGCATCAGCGTAACCCCAAGTATCCCAATATTTACTCTGCGGGTGTGTGTATTGCTATTCCGCCTGTTGAAGCGACACCCGTGCCTACCGGTGCGCCCAAGACAGGTTATATGATTGAGTCCATGGTAACGGCGTGTGTGCACAATATTCATGCAGAGCTGGAAGGTAAGGAGCCCTCTGCCCAGGGTACCTGGTCTGCCCTGTGTTTGGCAGATATGGGTGATACCGGTGCAGCATTTGTGGCGATTCCGCAGATACCGCCCAGAAATGTGGCCTGGTTCAAGAAAGGCAAGTGGGTGCATCTGGCCAAAATCGCTTTTGAGAAGTACTTTATTCGCAAAATGAAGAAAGGTTCCTCTGAGCCATTTTATGAAAAAACCATGTTGAAAATGATGGGTATTACCCGCTTGAAAGACTAATTTCCGGTTTTATCCACTTAGTCAAGGGAGCAACGTAGGTTGCTCCCTTTTTTTGTGCTACTGTTTTGATTGTTCATGCAAGACGGATATTTCATGAAGCTACCCAATAATATTTCCCGGTCTGTTCATGTTGCTTTGCAGGAAGATATAGGCACGGGCGATGTGACAGCGGATCTGATCCCGTTAGATGAAGCATCCAAGGCTACCGTTATTTGTCGGGATGATGCAGTGCTGTGCGGGACAGCCTGGTTCGATGAAACATTTTATCAGGTTGATAACTCTGCGATAGTACAGTGGTACCATAAAGATGGCGATATTATTGAGCCTGGTACAGTCCTGTGTCGGGTACAGGGAGCATCTCGCTCATTGTTGAGCGCTGAACGGGTGGCGCTGAATTTTTTGCAGCTGCTATCCGCCACTGCCACGGCGACACATACCTATGTCAATGCGGTAGCTGGTACCAGAGCACGTATACTGGATACGCGAAAAACCCTGCCAGGCCTACGACAGGCGCAGAAATATGCGGTTACTTGTGGAGGTGGTAGTAACCACCGTATCGGGCTTTATGACCGTGTACTCATCAAGGAAAACCATATTCTGGCTGCAGGTTCCATTTCGCGTGCTGTGGAACAGGCCCGGTTGTTGCATCCAGATCTCCTGGTTGAAGTTGAGACAGAAACACGGACAGAATTTGAAGAAGCCCGACTTGCCAATGCTGATATTATTATGCTGGATAACTTTAGCCTGGAGCAGATGCGTGAGGTGGTCAGTGCCAACCAGGGAGAGATTGTGCTGGAGGCCTCTGGCGGAGTGACGTTGAAGACCGTTCGTGCCATTGCCGAAACCGGTGTGGATTACATTTCCGTGGGAGAAATTACCAAGGATGTCAGTGCGGTCGATTTATCCATGCGTTTTGAGTAGTGCCTTCCTCCACTGGGAATACGTGTTGTTCCCTACGCACTCTTTAATTTTTTTTCTTTGGCTGGGGCCTGACAAATGTCCATTGCCGGTCATCCGACATCGCGTCCGAGTAGCGATAGCCGGCCATGTCAAAACCCTTGATGTCTTCTGAATGTTCAATCCGGTTGCGGATAATATAGTCAGCCATCATGCCCCTGGCTCGCTTGGCAAAGATGGCGATAACCCGTGCCTTGCCATTTTTCTCTTCCTTGAAATTGATATTCAGTAAACGCCCGTTCAGCAGTTTGAGCTTGACGGCTTTGAAGTATTCATTGGATGCCAGATTGATAAGTGTTTTTTCCTGCTGTTTTTCCAGCTCATCGTTGAGATCCTGTGTAATGCGATCACCCCAAAACTGATACAAATTATCGCCGCGTGGATTTTTTAGTTTGGTTTTCATTTCCAGGCGGTAAGGCTGGATCAGATCCAGAGGCTTTAAGGCACCATAGAGGCCTGAGAGCATACGCAGATGATCCTGGGCATACTGGATATCGTCTTTACTAAACTGGACAGCACTGATACCACTGTATACGTCTCCTTTGAAGGCAAACAGGGCTTGCTTGGCATTTTCCAGAGTAAAGGGTGTGCTGAAATGCTGAAAGCGGTCATAGTTGAGTTGTGCGATATTTTCGCTAACCTGCATTAATTCACGAATCGTGTCCACTTCCAGTTGGCGAGCTTCCTGATTGAGTATCAGGCTATCATCCAGTCGTTGTGGCAAAGAGTAGTCGGTTACAGGGGCGGGTGTTTCAAAATCTTGACCCTTGGAGGGTGAAATAACAATCAGCATGGTGTGTTTTTATAATCCGGAAGTGATACAAAAAGATAGTAACGCAAAAAATCCAGGCTACAGTGTAAGGATTGTATCCATCTTATCAAGCCCCGCTTTCTTGTGGGTAATATAAATAACAGTTTTTTCCTGAAGATGCGCGAACAGGTCGGGGATGAGTTGTTGTACGAGGCGGGAGTCCAGCCCTTCGAAGGCTTCATCCAGAATAACAACAGGTGCTTCTTTCAGCAGGGCACGGGCAATAGCGAGGCGTTGTGCCTGGCCACCAGAGAGCTTTATGCCAGCTTCACCAATCCAGCTGTCATAGCCATCAGGTAGCGCCATGATGGTATCGTGAATATGGGCGACCTGACAGGCGTGTATTAACTGCTCATCGCTTGCTTCTCTATTTGCCAGCAGGAGGTTGGCACGAATGGAGCTGTTAAATAAATGCGGTCTCTGGGAGACAACGGAAAAGTAGCGCCGCAGTGCATCGCCTGAAAAGTGTTCAAGAGGGTAGCCACCCAGTGTGACCTGGCCGGATTGAACAGGCCAGAAGCGTAATAGAATAGAAACGATACTGCTTTTGCCAACACCACTGGATCCAACGATACCAAGCTTGCCGTGTTGGGGAAGGGTCAGGTTAAAGTTGTTTAATATCCATGGTGTGTCATCGCTATAACGGAAATCTACCTGCTTGAACTGGATATCAAAGCGGTGAGGTTGCGGTGCAGGTGTTGTCGGAGGAGGTATGCGGGGTGAGTGGTCAGCAAGATCGAAAACCCGGCGTGCGGCAGCAAGGGTTTCGGGTAGTCGTTGTAAGGCCAGGGGGAGTGGCATGACGGCTTCAAAGCTGGCTAGTGTGAATAGTACCAGCATGGCCAGGTTGGCGGGTGACAGGCTGGATTCTACAACCAGCGGAATGGCGATCAGCAAGAGAAACCACATGGCCAGATTGGCAAATAGTCCCAGACCAGCTTGTGACAGGCCGCTGTAAGTGGCCATGCGTTGTTGATCTTTGAGCAGTGCTTCAGTGAGATCTGATAAGCGTTCTGTTTGTTGATGTTGTGCGCCATAGATGAGCAGTTCCCCCATGCCTTGCACACTATCAACGACGGTTGAGCGTAGCTCTGAAGCGGTGTGAATCTGTTGACTGCCCGGCTTTTCACTCAGTTTATTAATAATCAGGGGGAGAAAAATACCTGCCAGGCTTAGTAAAATTCCTTCTGTGAGCGCTAATAGTGGGTGGTAGTGGTAGAGAAAAAACAGGAAGGCGGTACAGCCCAGGATGGCGACGACCATGGGCAAAAAAATACGCAGGTAGAAATTTTCCAGAGTGTCTATATCCGCCCGGATTCGGCTTAACAGATCCCCGCTTTTATAGGTTTGCAGGACAGCAGGGGACAAGGGTTCCAGTTTTTCATAAAACCAGCGTCGTAACTGCGCCAGCAGGCGAAAAGTTGCTTCATGCGTAATAATGCGTTCACCATAGCGGCTTACAATGCGGGCAATGGCAAAGCCACGGATAGCGGCTGATGGGGTAAAGTAGTTCATATGGGCACTTGTCAGGCCGGCGATAGCCATGGCGGTAATAAACCAGCCTGATAGTGCTAACAGGCTGACATTGGCCAGAAGTGTGACCAGAGATATCAGAATACCCAGTACCATCCAGCCCCAGTAGGGGCGAAATAGTTTGAGCAGTCGCCAGAGTATATGTAGCGTATCGTTCATTTATTCAGCCTCCAGGGTTGTAACCAGTTCGGCATAAAGTCCTTTTGTGGTTAGCAGGCTCTGATGGGTTCCCTGTTCTGCAATGCGACCATCATCGAGGACAATGATATGATCGGCACTTTTCACCGTTTGGAGACGGTGGGCGACGATGAGCAGGGTTTTATGCTGTGCCAGTTTATCGATGCTGTGCTGAATGAGCTGTTCACTTTCCGGGTCAAGGTTTGCGGTAGCTTCATCCAGAATGACAAGTGGTGCATTTTTTAAGAACACACGTGCCAAAGCCAGACGTTGTGCCTGTCCACCAGACAGGCCCTGTCCCTTGTCGCCAATGAGGGTGTCATAGCCTTGGGGTAATGTCTGGATAAAGGCATCGGCTGATGCCTTTTTGGCAGCTTCAATGACGCTCCTGGTGCTGGCGTGTACTTGCCCCAGAGCGATATTGTCCCGTACGGTGCCGTGAAACAGGTGAGGTGTTTGTGGCATCCATGCCAGTTGTTTGTGCCAGTGGCTCAGGGTTTCTTTGTTGAGTGGCTGGTCATCAATCCTGATTGCGCCTTGCTGCGGTAGTATAAAGCCTAAGAGTAATCTGGCCAGTGTGGTTTTTCCGGCTCCACTGGGGCCAACGAGAGCCAGTCGCATCCCGCGTTTCAATGTAAAGTTGATTTCTTGTAGTGCCGGTTGATGGGCAGTATAGGCATAGCTGACATGATCAAACTGAATACGTGTCCAGTCAGAAATAGGTATTACGTAGTCTTTGTGCTGTGATTCTCCCTCCGGGCTGACAGGTGTTTCCAGTATTTCCACCATTTTTTCAGCAGCACCAATCGCTTCCAGGCGGGCATGGTAGTGTGTACCCATATTCCTCAGGGGCAGGTAGAATTCCGGTGCCAGTAATAAGACAAAGAAGCCATACAGAAAATCCATTTCTCCATAATACAGGCGAAAGCCAATAAGTACGGCAACCAGTGCGATGCTCACAGTGGCCAGAAATTCCAGCACCAGGGATGAGAGAAACGCGACCCGTAATACGGACATGGTGCTGCGCCGGTATTCGTCAGAGACACGGCTAATTAATGTTGCTTCATGTCGGCTGGCATTAAAAATTTTCAGGGTTGTCAGTCCCTGAATCATATCCAGCAAGTGAGCACTCATGCGTGCCAGTTTACGCCACTGCTTTTTGTTAAGGCGTTCGGTACCTTTTCCAATCAAGATCATGAAGAAAGGTATCAGGGGAGCCGTAACCAGAAGTACCAGGCCTGAGATCCAGTCGAGCGGGAATATAAAAATGAGAATAGACAGGGGGATCAGAACCACTAATGACATAGCAGGGAGATACCTGGCGTAATAGGCTTCCAGGGCTTCAACACCATCTATCAGTGTGGTGACGATACTACCGCTACGTTCTCCGGTAAGGTATGCAGGCCCTAAAGCCAGCAAGTGTTGATGCAGCTGTTGGCGTAGTTGTCGCTTGATATTGGCGGCGGCATGGAAGGCAGTGACTTCAGCGGCCCAGGCCAGCAATGCCCGCAACAGAAAAACAGCCAGCATGGCGGCTAACCAGAGAGATACGTGAGAGAGAGGCTGCTTGTTGATGGCGACTGCCTGAATGACCTGAGCCAGCAGCCATGCTTGAAAGATGAGTAAAAAACCACTGCATAACCCCAGACCAACGGATAGATGAAGCGCGTGCCCCGCCAGTTTCTTTCGGGATTTCAGGAATGCAGGAATAGACATGATCTGATGCTGCTACTCTGATGCAAGAAGGGAATGACCCCGCGAGCTCTTTGGGATGCATAACAGCGTGTACTCGCAGCCTTACTCTTCGTCGTCATCCAGGCCGTTTAATTCCAGCCACATGACATTGATGATACCCAGCGCAGAAGCCAGTAATACGCCGAGTAGCCAGGTAAAATACCACATGATTTATCTCCTAGTAGAGTGAATGATCATTTTCACGGATGTATTCAACGGAATACTTGCGCCACAGGGCTTTGTAGCCCCATAGGGTGTACGTCAGGATGATGGGAACAAATACTATGGCGACCCAAAACATGATTTGCAGGGTTAGCTCGCTTGAAGTTGCATCAAAGATTGTTAAGCTATGATCGGGATGAGTGCTGGATGGCATGATGAAAGGAAACAGGGAGAAGCCCGCAGTGAGTATGATACCTATCAGGCTAAGACAGGAATTTAAAAAAGCTAACGCCGATCTACCTGCTTTGCCCATGAGCCAGGCACCTAGAGCACCTAGTAACCCAAGCAGTGGCGCAATCAGTGTCAACGGGTAAGTGGAGTAATTTTTGAACCATGCATGCGCTTCCATGACTACCGTCTTGTGTGTGGGGTTGCTTGGCCCATCCGGGCTAAGGCCGTCAGTGACTGAATATCCGTCAATTCCAAACCATAGAGAGAGACCGGCGAGGGAAAACAGGACAATGACAGCCAGTGCCGCCCATTTCAAAAAAACTTGTGCACGTTCGTGAACGGTGCCTTCAGAGCGTAGCATCAGGTAGCTGGCTCCTTGCATCAGGAACATGCTGACTGCCAGCAAACCGGAAAGGAGTGCAAAGGGATGGAGCAAGCTAAAGAAGTTACCACTGTAATAGGAGCGCAAAAACTCATCGTAGTGAAAGGGTAATCCTAAAAACAGGTTCCCCATGGCGATACCAAAAATCAGGGGAGGGACAACTCCCGGGATAAATAGTGCCCAGTCCCAGCTGTTGCGCCATTTAGGGTTGTCTATTTTGGAGCGGTAGTCAAAACCGGTGGGGCGCAAGAAGAGGGAAAACAGTAAAATAATCAGTGCCAGATACATGCCTGAAAAGGTCGTTGCATAGACAATTGGCCATGCGGCAAACAGGGCGCCGGCGGCCAGTATCAGCCAGACCTGGTTACCATCCCAGTGGGGTGCAACAGCGTTAATGGCTACCCGGCGTTCTTCATCCGTCTTGCCAACAAAAGGCAGGAGCATGGCCACTCCCATATCAAAGCCCTCTGTTAGTGCAAAGCCAATCCACAGGACGCCGATGAGTAACCACCAGATAAGGCGCAGATTTTCGTAGCTTAGAAAGTCCATTGTTATCTCCCTGGTTTTTAGATCAAGTCGTTTGATTTGGAGGCAAAGACGGATTCAGCGGAGCGGCCATGCTGTTTTTCAAAATGATAGCGACCGGTGTGCAGACTACTGGGTCCGAGTTTAATAAATTTAATCATCAAATAAAGCTCAATGATTAGCAGTACCGTGTAGAACACCACAAAACCGATGAAGCTGGCCAATACGTCATTATAGCTTAAGGAAGAAACCGCCATAGCCGTAGGTAGAATTTCACCGATTGCCCACGGTTGGCGACCAAACTCGGCAACAAACCATCCTGATTCAATGGCTACCCAGGGTAGTGGCAAGGCGAGCACGCAAAGCCATAAAAAGATCCGGTTGTTACAGGCTTTACGCCTGCTCATACTGTAAAATGACAGGGCAAAGATAATAAGTATGGCGAAGCCGGAAGCGACCATTATACGGAAGGCATAAAACAGTGGTGCGACCTGGGGGATGCTCTCTCTGGCGGCAAGTTTTATTTGTTCTTCGGTAGCATCGACAACATTGGGCGTATAGGCTTTGAGTAAAAAACCATACCCCAGATCACTTTGCAGGCGTTGCAGGCTCTCCCGGTCAACTTCTGTCCCTTCTCCTTTGCGGAGCTTGTCGAACAGGGCGTAAGCCAGCATACCGTTACGAATACGCTTTTCATTATTTTCGATAAGCTCCTTCAGGCCGGTGACTTCTTCAGTAAAAGATCGTGTTGCGATAATGCCCATGACATAGGGGATTTTGATGGCTGAGTGGGTCTCTTCAGCTTCCTGGTCAGGGAATCCAAAGAGAGTGAAGGCAGCGGGTGCTTCTTCTGTTTCCCATTCGGCCTCAATGGCAGCCAATTTGTATTTCTGGACTTCACCCGCGGTATAGCCACTTTCATCGCCTAATAGGATAACGGATAAAATGGATGCCAGACCGAAGCCTGTAGCGACAGCGAAAGAGCGTTTGGCAAAGGCCACGTCCCGCCCCTTTAGTAGATACCAGGCGCTGATACTCAATACGAACATAGAGCCTGCAACATAGCCTCCGGCGACTGTATGGATGAATTTGACCTGTGCAACCGGGTTTAGCAGAACGGCGGTAAAGTCAACCATTTCCATCCGCATGGTTTCAATGTTGAATTCTGCACCGACCGGGTTTTGCATCCAGCCATTAGCGATCAGAATCCATAATGCAGACAGGTTGGTGCCGATTGCCATTAGCCAGGTGACAGCCAGGTGTTGTACCTTGCTCAGCCTGTCCCAGCCGAAGAAGAAAATACCGACAAAGGTGGATTCAAGGAAAAAGGCCATCAATGCCTCAATCGCCAGTGGTGCACCAAAAATATCGCCTACATATTGTGAATAATAAGACCAGTTGGCACCAAACTGGAATTCCATGGTGAGCCCGGTTGCCACACCTAGTGCAAAGTTGATTCCGAACAGCTTGCCCCAGAATTTAACCATATCCTTGTAGACTTCTTTACCCGTCATGACATAGACGGCTTCCATGATGCCCAGTAAAAAGGTGAGTCCAATCGTGAGTGGTACAAATAAAAAGTGATACAGTGCGACCGTGGCGAATTGCAGCCTTGAGAGGTCAACGACATCATCTGGGAACATCATGGCAAGCTCCTGTTATCATAATAGAATGGGTGTGCAGCTGAGTGAGCTGTATGGGGGCAAGTTTCTGGTACGTCGCCAGCCCGACCGGCACTATAGGTTAGATGAAGGTAAACATTCTTAACATAAGTTAAGGAGCCTCTGATTAAGTCCGGTCGAACTTCCTGTGAGATAAAGCTCGTCAGTCTTTTGATAGTAAAAGTTAGTAATAGTCATTCTATTGGTTACTTTTAATAGCGAAAAGATGGTGGTGTTTCAGTCTCAGGAAAACGACTGGGACTTGACCAGAGACTTGCTAAGTGAATAGTTGCACTGACTGTCGTGATAGTGATTAAATTTTACCGCGCAAGAATGGAAATACGGGTACATCGCAGTCTGGCTTGGCTGTGAGAATACGGTTATCAACGATAACATCACGGTAGACGTGCCAGCTGGCATGGCCAATGATAGGTAATGTGATGGCGATGCCGACAAAGGCAAACAGGAAGCCAAGACCAATCATTAATACAATAATGCCTGCCCACAGAAACATGGGCACAGGGTTGGTCAATACGGATCGGGCACTGGCAATCATGGCGGTTACGACATCGACCTTACGGTGTGTCATCAAGGGAATCGAGATAACGCTAATCATAAAGGCGAGAACAGCAAAGGCCAGTCCTACGAGAAAAAGCAGGCCAATGACGGGATAGAGATTCTTGTTTGAGATAAGCAGGGAGAGTGTTTCAGGGAGGGTGTCACCCACGGTGAAACTCTGAAAGTTAAGCGCAATGATGACCGCTGCCACGATAGTCCAGAAAACCACCAGCATACCGATGATAATGGCGAAGCCGATATAACCTTCAGGGTTGTAGCATAGTGCTCGACAGCCCTCGCTGTCCCACGAGGGTTTAACGCCTGCTTCTATGTGACGGCTCATGCAATAAAGTCCTACGGCAATAAGAGGTCCCAGAATATAGAAAATGGTAACCATGCCAACAGCATAAATAGGGTGATTCCAGCTCAATGCGATAAGCACGAGTCCAACGACAGTATAGACGACTCCGTACCCGATACTTAATGTGGGTGATACGGTGATATCCCTGATACCTTTACGCAGCCACCGAAAAGCAGCCATTGCATCGACTTGTCGAATCTCGATAGGCTCTTTGCTGTAGTCATAATTATAGTCGTAATTGATATCGCTTTTTTTGTCGCCATTTTGCTGTACGCTTGCCATATAGCTGCACCTCCTCAGGTATACTGATCTCAAGCCAGGCTCATTAGCTGTTTGGGTTGCGGAAATCTTATTATTTTAGTAGATGTCGACGCAGTTCTGTTTCAACAGCATTACGTCGGTTTGATGTTTCGCAGGAACCGGTGACAGGGAGTCACTGCCAGAGTAGTGAATAGCAGTTTTCCTTGAGCTAAAAGAGCGGATGTTAAATTTGCAGGCGGTAAGCACCGCCAGAAATACCAGGTTCAGCCTGATTGTATAACCGTGTCAGAAGTTTTTGCAACTTCATCTCTATTGAGTAATATTGGAATTTTATTACTTTCTAATGCACAGATGTTTTTTAGCTAACGATAGGGGGCTAAAAGACTCTTGACCCCCCCCGGTGTTTTGTCCAACAGCAGGGTCTAACAGCAGGATAATGACGAGTTTTCGTTTTTCAAAAAAGTGCAGGCTCACTAAACTCAACTAATGGTTTGCACCGTGCTGTAGTGAACACAAGGGCCCAGGTTTCAGGAAAATCTGAAAGGTTTTGCTATTTTCTTAAGATCTTTTCATGCAAAGATCTTAAGGAGACTTTGATCAAGTCCCAATCGTTTTCCTGAGGCTGAAATATCGCCATTTTTTCGCTATAAAAGTGACCAATAGAATGACTATTGCTAACTTTTCTATCAAGAAACTGACGAATTTCATCTCACAGGAAATTCGACCAGACTTAATCAGAGTCTCCTTAAAAGGCAGTGAGGTAATTAAAATAGCCTTGCTGAGAAGTATTATCGGTATCGAGCTGATACAGGATTAAAAAAAGACGACGGAGAAGAAGGAGAACCACCCCCAGAGTACAAATCCGATAATAATAGCCATAGGTAATTTATATTCGAACATGGAACCACCTCAATACTTTTAACGAAATAGCCAGGAGCCCGGCTGTTCATGGAACCTGATAAGCCTCTTTGATTCGCTCCCGCGAATTTTCGCTTTAAACGGTCAAGTCCGACAGGCTCCTGGAATGCAAGTCCAGCAGCAAGAGAATGGCTGACTGGCTGATAGGCAGGTTAGAAGTCGAAGGTGTAAAAGGCAATGATTTTTGCAGAGTGGTCCGCAGCTGTGTGATGTGTATCAGGTTTCACGAAAAAAGATACTGATACAGGTCATGAAGGGTGTATCTGTCTGGTTACGAACCAAGTGCAAGCTGAACTACAACCCAGATGCTGATTATAAAGAGCAGAGTCATAATAATCCCAGCAACGATAAAGGGGATGGGGCTGCTTTTGGAGAAGTCTTCTTGCAGCGTCTTTTTGTTTTGAACACCAATCATTGCAGACATCACGCTTTTAATGACTTTAAAAAATTCCATGAATCAGGTTCTCTGTCGTATTGGTTGTTACTGGAGCAAGTCCTTCAGGTGAAAGGGGTAGTAGTGATCAACCAGTAATATTATAAAAAGTAGCATCAGGTAGTTAATAGAGTAACCGAATGTACGCATGGGTAGTTGCTTATCTTCAGGCGACTTTAACAGGCGAATAGCAAAATATAAAAAAACGATGCCGAGCAGTAGAGCGCCTGCCAGATAAATAAGACCACTCATGCCCGTCAGGTAGGGTAAGAGGGTAATAACAACCAGCAAGATAGTATAGAGTAGTATTTGAACTCGGGTGTACTCGTGACCGTGGGTCACAGGCAGCATGGGAATATTAACCTTTGCGTATTCATCGCGGCGATGAATAGCCAGCGCCCAAAAATGGGGTGGTGTCCAGATAAAGATGATCAAAAAAAGAAGCAGGGCTCCCGGGTCTATGGAGTTGGTGATGGTTGTCCAGCCAAGTAAGGGTGGGGCGGCACCGGCAGCACCGCCGATTACAATATTCTGTGGTGTGGCACGTTTCAGGTAGAGTGTGTAAAAGACGGCATAACCGATAAGTGCGAAAAGTGTCAATGCAGCGGTGAGCAGGTTGACACCTATGATCAGAATGGCAATACCCGTAGTACCTAGCAGCAATCCAAAGATGAGAGCGCTCCGGGTGGACATTTTGCCTTCAGGCAGAGGACGATTTTCTGTGCGACTCATGGCTTCGTCAATTTTCTGGTCAATAATATGATTGAATGTGGCTGCAGACATGGAGGCCAAAGCGATACCAATAGACCCAAGCAGGACAAGATGCCAGGGTGGCAGGCCCGGCGTAGCCAAAAACATGCCGATAATGGCTGTTAGCATAATTAGAGAGACAACTTTTACTTTGCACAGGGAGATAAAGTCGCTAATGGATGGGCGCTCGTTATTCATGTCGATGCTATTGCTGTTCATGCCTTCATTTACCCCACACGGGAGTATTTTAACAGACGTTTTAGATCCTTGATCATTAATTTGTGATCGGACTTTGTTTGCGGGTAGAACATCATGAGGTTGCCCAGGGGGTCAATCAGGTAAATGGGGTTCACTGCTTTGTGTTTGAACTGGCTGAGAAAGGGTGTCGTGCTTGTGTCGATCCGGGCAAAAACAAGATCCGGGTAGTCTGTTTTAAGGGTTTCTTGCAGTGTGTTATCGGCTGAAACCAGTGTGGTTCTAATACGTCTCATGTCTTCGTTCATAAGGAGGCGAACATTTTTCATGAGCAGCAGGCGCTCTTTACAGGTGGTGTCACAGGAGTCGAGAGCGATATAAAGCAATGTCCATTTTTTTGTAATTATTTTGGATTTCTCTGCGTCAGTAGCGTATTCAGAGAGTCCTTGTGTATTGAGGGGTATGACCGGGGTAATAAGTGTGCCGTAATTGACAGTGCTACCGCCCAGGCCAAGCTTCTCCTTGTTAAAAAAGACCAGCGTGCCGAGCAGGACAGGTGCTAGAAAAACGAAAACAAGTGCAATGAATGATTTTTTTCCCTGATCCATATGGTGTTTTTTACCGTGATTTTCACTATTAAAGTGTTGTTTAAAAATGGGTTACCCTTTCGTTAACTTGTGATTGATGGTGAGTACAGTCAACAAGAGCAGCGCTGCGACGAGATTATGCGCTACAGCGATAGTAATAGGCAATCCCAAAATAACATTCATCATTCCAAGGGTGACTTGCAGCACCAGAAACAGGATTAGAATGGCTCCCAGGGTTTTGTGTCGCCCAAAAGAAAAAGTGAGTAGTTTGATACCAAGCATGAGCAAGTAAACAAAAACGACCAGAGCTCCCAGTCGGTGAGCAACTTGTATCGCGGTTCGTGCGGGACTTTCAAGTACACCAAATTCATAATTGGTGCCAGAGCTGTGGACTAAATCAAAGCCATTGACAAAGTCCATGGGGGGCCACCATTGTCCGGCACAGGTGGGGAAGTCATTCCCGCAGGCAAGCGCCGCATAGTTGGTACTTGTCCATCCCCCCAGTAAAATTTGCAGTATGACAAGCAGGAGTCCAATAGCTGCCAGGACTTTCATGCTTTTACTGGGGAGTGTGGAACGATGCTGGTGGATCTGGTTGAGTAGTAACCACCACAGCAGGGCAAGTGTGGTGAAGCCACCAATGAGGTGTGCTGAGACAATCATGGGGCTAAGCAGCATGGTTACTGTCCACATGCCGAGCAGAGCCTGGAACACAACCGTCAGCAGTAATACGATGGGCAGGGTGATGGACTGGTGCAGCGTGGTCTTCTTTCTAATGACCAGAAATACAATCAACAGTATGACAATACCCAGTGCGCCGGCAGCGTAGCGGTGTATCATTTCTTTCCATGCCTTGGCATGTTCGAGTGGTCTGTCATAGCTTGAGTGACTCAGTTCTTTGGGAACGCCTATGTGACCGTAGCAGCCTGGCCAGTCTGGACACCCCAGACCAGCATCAGACAGGCGTGTGTAGGCGCCTAAAACAATAACGGTGAGTGCAAGGACAACTGCCAGTTTAAGTGTGCGTGTGTATAAGCTTGAGTGTGTGCTCATAAGCATTTTTCCGCTCAATCTAATAAATTAAGAAGCTTCCGGGTATGCGACTCTAACACAGCAGGAGATCAAAATTAAACAGAGTCAATAAAATATTATATTATCATTATTTAATAATATTTTAATTATTTAATAGATTCGACCTATACTTTGTTCTAAATATAATTTATGAAAACAGATGGGTTGCTTTATCGGTACCCGGCTTGTTATGTACGCTGACGGATATTAATATATTTTACTTATCAAATAGTTGATTTCTTCTGGAGCCGGTTTTCCCAGGATTATTCGAGGAGTCAGGATGTTTGTTTTTTTTAGTTGGTAAAAGAAAAGTTTCCATAAAACATGGCTGCATCACTAGCATATTTATTTTTAAGCTTGTAGACTACGAAGCGTTTTTGATACAGATCAATTAGTTTTGAGAAACTTATGTATAGGATGTCTTATTTCTTGACATCAGTTTCGCGC
>WFWY01000076.1 GCA_015490895.1 Thiotrichaceae bacterium
ATTCTGGCGTTATATTCGGTGGGGAATGAGACCTCAATCTGTGAGAGTACCTGAGCCTGAATTCTGCCTGACCGCTTCAATAAACCAATAAGATGATAAATTTTAACAAAATTTATAACTACACTATTACTAACTACCATGTGCTCACTTGCAAGGTGAAGACACTACCGGGCAAATTACACGACTATGATGCCGTATATCTGTGTTGTAACTGTTTAAAAGGGAATAGCCATCCCACACAGTTCTGCCTTGATCTACGCCCTACAACCGACACCACTACGGCCGCATACCCTGCCCTGTCCAACCGAGGATTTTAGGTTGAAGAATTATTTAAAGTTAATGCGTATTCATCAATATGTTAAAAACGTATTGATTTTTGCCCCTATATTTTTCTTTCCGGAGATCAATGATGCTGTCAGCCTTACCCAGGTTGTCTTAACCTTTGTATTCTTCTCCCTGATTTCCAGCTCTGTTTATATCTTAAATGACTACTTCGACAGGGAAGATGACGCCCGTCACCCCACCAAGAAAAACCGTCCTATTGCCAGCGGTGCTGTCAAACCCTCTGAAGCACTCAGCCTGTTTGTTGTTTTATTACTGGTAGGTTTTGTGGGTGCAATCGTCTTTTTACCCAGGACAGTCGCCATTATCATGCTCGGCTATTTTCTGTTAAATCTGGCATACAGCCTGCGCCTCAAACATATTCCAATTCTGGATATCTGTATTATCGCCATTGGTTTCGTGATCCGGCTGTTTGCAGGCGGCGAAGCTATCGGTGTTACCCTGTCCTCCTGGATCGTGATGATGACCTTTCTGCTGGCGCTTTTTCTGGCGATTGCCAAGCGGCGTGATGATGTGCTGATTATGGAAGCCACCGGGGAGGCCATGCGTAAATCCGTTGCTGGCTACAATCTCCAGTTTGTCAATGCAGTCATTATTATGCTGGCGACCATGGTACTGGTTTCCTACATTATGTATACCGTCTCCGAAGAAATTATTGCAAAATGGCACAGCCAATATATCTACACCACATCACTGTTTGTTTTTCTGGGTATTCTCAGGTACCTACAACTGGTATTCGTTGAGGAAAAAAGTGGCAATCCGACCCAAATAGTACTCAAAGACCGCTTTATCCAGATTGTGATTATTCTCTGGCTGGCACTCTTTGGCTGGTTCATTTATGGGTAAGCCATGATGAAACTCAATGGTTGGGGCAACTTCCCAATAATCGACGCTGAACTGACTTCACTGGAGTGCTTCCAGAAAACACCTTCCGGGCAGTATAACCGTGTTATCCCCCGTGGCATGGGTCGCTCATATGGTGATTCTTCATTGAGTCAAACCGTGGTTTCTACTCTTCGCCATAACCGGCTACTTGAATTTGATGAGCAAGCAGGACGGATCAAGCTTGAGTCCGGCGTTGTATTGTCTGACCTGCTGGAAGTCATCGTTCCACGCGGCTGGTTTATGCCTGCCACCCCAGGAACCCGTTATGTCACACTCGGCGGTATGGTTGCCTCTGACGTACATGGCAAAAACCATCATTGTGATGGCTCTTTTGGACGACATATCGAGCGCCTGACCCTGCTAACAGCGGATGGTCAACAGCTTGAATGCAGCCCTGAAAAAAACACACAGCTGTTCCACGCGACTATTGGCGGCATGGGCTTAACCGGCATTATTATGGATCTCACCTTCCGTCTACTACCCATAAAAACAGCCTATATTCGTCAGGAAAGTATCCGGGTGAATAATATCCATGAAGCTATGGAAGTTTTTGAAGCCTCTGCAGAGTGGACCTATTCCGTTGCCTGGATTGATTGTCTGGCAAAAGGTGACATGCTGGGGCGTTCCATTATTATGCGAGGCGAGCATGCAACACCGGATGAACTGAATGCCACACAGGTTCAACAGCCATTGTATCTCACGCCCAAAAAGCAACGCAGTGTACCGTTTCACTTCCCCGGTTTTGCACTCAATCACTGGAGCATCAAGGCATTCAATGCCCTTTATTATCGCAAGGTACCGGCTGGCAGCAGTAGGGAAGTTGTTGACTACAACACATTTTTCTATCCGCTGGATACGCTGCTGCACTGGAACCGGATATATGGCAAAGCGGGCTTTGTGCAATATCAGTTTGTCCTCCCCAGAGAAACCTCAAAAACTGCCATGCCCGCTATTCTGGAACATATTGCTCACGCAGGAACCGGCTCCTTTCTGGCGGTACTCAAGTTATTTGGCAAAGAGGATAAGGGCTATCTGTCCTTCCCCCGTGAAGGGTACACCCTGGCACTGGACTTTCCTGCCACATCTGCCACTTTTACGCTGCTAGATCAACTGGATGAGCTTGTTCATCAAGCCCAGGGGCGCGTTTATCTCACCAAGGATTCACGCCTGCAGTCACGCTGGATGCAAGCAGGCTATGAACAGCTCCCCATCTTCCAGAAAATCAAATACAGTCATGACAAGGCAGGCCTGTTCCGCTCCCTGCAATCAGATCGTCTGCAAATCACCGATAGCCCTCTCCCTACAAACAAAGAGAATCCATCATGAGTCAGCTCTCCACCCCTACCCTTCTTATTCTTGGTGCAAGTTCTGATGTCGGTCGTGCGATAGCTCACCAATACGCACGTCATGGCTATCAGATAATACTCGCTGGCAGACATCCCGAAGAGATGGAAAAGTCAGCAAACGACTTGCGTATCCGCTACCGGACAGAGGCAACGGCTGTGTATTTTGATGCACTGGATACTTCTTCACACAAGGATTTCTATCAGTCACTTGAAAGCAGGCCAGAGGGTGTGGTGAGTGTTATCGGCCTTCTGGGTGACCAGGACAAGGGGTTTGAAGACTTCGACCATGCAGAGCAGATTGTTACCACCAATTTTACTGCTCTCATTTCCATCCTGAACCTTGTCGCCAATGACTTCAAACAACGAGGCAGTGGCTTTATTATCGGTGTCTCATCTGTTGCTGGGGAACGCGGTCGCCAGAGCAATTTTCTTTATGGCTCTGCCAAAGCCGGCTTTACAGCCTACCTGTCGGGCTTGCGTAATGCACTCTATACCCATAACATCCATGTGATGACGGTGAATCCCGGTTTCATTCACACCAGTATGACTGAAGGCATGGATCTTCCCGGAGCCCTCACGCTAGAGCCGGAAGATGTTGCCAGGGATATCTATCGAGCCCAGCAAAAGAAGCGGAACATTTGTTACACTGGCTGGTACTGGCGCTGGATTATGTTGATTATCCGGACGATTCCGGAAAGTGTTTTTAAACGCCTGAGCCTGTAGTGCCGCTATGCATCAAGCCACAACCAGCATTGCTTTTTTCGACTTCGACGATACCATCAGTAATGGCGACAGCCTGTGGCATTTTCTTCGGTACAGTTTTTCACCGCTACAAATCAGTCTGAAGCTCGCCTCTATCAGCCCTTCACTCATTCTGTTCAAACTCAGACTGATGGACAATAACATCGCCAAGGCAAAACTCTTTAAAGCCTTTTTCTCACACATGACATTGCAAGAGTTTGATAACCTGGCGCGCAACTTTGCTGCTCAAAAAATAGATACCCTGATCAAGCCCGATGCGCTTGAGCGTATCTACTGGCACAAACAGCAGGGACATCAGGTAGTGGTCGTTTCCGCATCTCCAGTAAACTGGCTGAAACCCTGGTGCACTAAACACGAAATCCAGCTCATCGGTACCCAGCTTCACCACAATATAGCAGGAAAAATCACCGGCGAATTCGTTGGTGGCAACTGTTACGGTGAGGAAAAAAAACGCCGCATACTCAAACACTATCCACTGGAAAACTATGACACCATTTATGCCTATGGAGACAGCCGCGGTGACAGGGAAATGTTGTCATTAGCAGATCACTCGTACTACCAGTATTTCAAATAAATCGAAAAGCCACTTCTACCGTATAAACAATAGTTTATATTCACTACCCTCCCTTTTCAAACTGTGCTATAAAGGGTTCTGAACAAACCAAAGGGCTTATAAAATGCACAAGACTGTTATCTTTTTAATCGCTTCACTTACCCTCTTACTGGTCACCGGCTGCGGCGGCGGTGGTGCCGGAACCACAGCTTCTACATTAGCCAATGCTTCAAAAAGCTATACCGGAAAACGCAGCCTGGCGACATTAAGCGAGGCAAACTATCAAACCTTTATCCGATTATTATTCAGAGGTTCGACAGTCAATAGTCCGTTAGCTTCAAAAGGCCTATCGACAGGCCAAACAGATTCATCCATTGGGAACCTTGCTGTCTATAATGCCATGCTCGATGCAATTAATGCGACTAACCCTCTCAACCCGAGTATTCAGCGACGGGCGGTTACAGAATCAGGCACCTGCTCCGGTGGTGGAAGCTTGAATATCAATGGTAATGTTGATGACACAACATTAACGGGCACACTAAATATTAGCTATACAAACTGTACCCAAAACGGTGTCACACTCAATGGCCCTGCTGTTTTAGTGATACATCGCTACAACCCAGTCTATGATGAGCTTGAGTCATTTACACTCAGCTACAACCAGTTGAATGTGACCGAGAACACTGAAAGCTATACGCTCACTGGTACCAGCCTGATAGACAGGGATCTTGTTAACAGCCGTGTCACCAGCACTGAAAATATGATGAGTACCAAAGGTGGCAAGCAAGTCCTCTATGAGAACTTTGTCACCGAAATACCAGTGAACCTGTCTCTTAGCATGGGCGGAAAAATCTATCACGAAGATTTCGGCTATGTAACAGTACTTACTGAGACAGTACTTGGGTATTTCTCCAGCAATGATTCCTTTCCCAGTAACGGCGGCCCTGTCATTGCTACAGGAGTATCTGAAAAAAAACTAAAACTGATCCCCCTATCTTCCGAGCAAATACGTGCAGAACTGGATCTGGACGGTGATGGCACTTATGAACGCTTCGCCACAGTCGATAACACAGCATCAACATCACCACAAGGCAATAATAATACGCCCACTGCGGTCATTACTGGGGGGCAGAGCACCACCATCGCTCTTAATGTGGAAATTACTCTCGATGGTTCTGGAAGCACTGACCCTGATCCCAATGATATTATTTCCTACCGCTGGGAACTAACCCGGAAACCTGCCAGTAGCCAGGCCATCGTATCAACAACTAGCGCACCCACAACGGCCTTTACTGCCGATATACCAGGCACCTATGAAGTCAGCCTGACAGTTACCGATCAAGCTGGAGCAAGTGATACGCGTATTGCCAGCTTTAGTGCCATTACAGCACCTGCACCACTTTCACATAACGTACTGGATGCAGTCTATAGCAAACCCGCTAACCGTTTAATTGTCGTAACAACAAATCCCGCCGATACACTACGGATTATCAACCCGGAAACTGGTGTTACCGAGCAACAGACCACGCTGCCAAAAACACCATTGAGTGTTGCTGTTAGCGCAGACGGTAGCACTATTGCTGTGGGTTATGATACCGGGGTTGGCTACTATCCGGCCAATGCTATCTCCATGGGTAATGTATGGAGTGTTCCGTTAAAAGTAGGCGATATTGAAGTGGACGACAGCGGCTTCATCTATCTGTCTCCCGCACCAGGAACACAATGGGATGCCATCTATACCTTCGACCCCAGCAATCAATCAAGCAATGCACATACCGGATCAAGCATTTACGCGGGCTCAAAAATCAAATTACAGCCAGGCGCACAGGCGCTTTACGGCGCGAACAATGGCTTATCTCCATCGGATGTCAACAAGCTGGATATCTCATCCAACCCGGCTATTTTTCTCTATGACTCCCCTTATCACGGTGATTATGCTTTCTCCGGAGACCTTTGGTTTACCGAAGATGGAAACTACTTTATAACAGCCTCGGGCAATCTGTTCCAGACAGCAGCTGACCGTAATACCGATATGCTGTACCGGGGATCTGCCATTGTAAACGCAAACTATCAAGTCTATCTGGTTCATGCTGACCACTCTCAGTCTGTCAACCGATTTGTAACGGTGATTTCAGATTCTACGGCGAATTCTGCCGCGCCGGATTCAGAAATACGACTATTCGAGACACCTTTTTTGGCTCAGGTCGGCACATTCTCCTTTAAGAACTACTCTCTGGATGGCAGCCCTAACAGGGTTATCGCACAGTTTGCTTTTTACAATAATGATGGTAGCAAATACTACGTTATTGCCAAAACCGAGGGTACGGATACCGCACAGCAGGGGGCAACTTACCTGATCCGCTTTCAATAACATGCCCTTATGAATAGGGCACAAGGATATGCAACCTTCCGTAATATTCGCCATAACACCGCGCCAGAAGCTTGTCCGGGCACAAAAAACGTAGCAGAAGTCATCCTGTGATATAGGATTATTCTTCAAGTAACTACCGCAATTAAACAGCGGAGGCGGTAAGTTATTGATTATTAGGGATGCTATGCATACATCCCTGTAAGCTCTGCGGCAGCATCCCTGCTGCCGAAGCCCTAATAATCAGCAGCTTACCATCTTGCGTATCATTACGCTGAATAATTACTTCTTCGATTGAATAAGGCGAATAGCCGTCGCTATCTAATGAATGTGATCAGAAAACAGACACATGCGGTGTTAACACATTGATTCACCGAACCATAAAAGCTAAGCTTCTCTTTCAGTCACCACAGACCTGAAGAGAGGCGACATGGCATTACGTTTTTTCAATACCTTATCCTTGCTGTTGCTCATCCTTGTGATGAGCCAGAGCGCTGTTGCACAATTTAGCGAAAACCCTAGATTAGGTATTAATGTGGGTGACCTGGGAAAGCTTTCCACCTCCATCCCCTTTGTCGATATTTTCAAACTATCAAAAGGCTGGTACACCTCCTGTGAATTTGACTGGGGTTCTGGCCAGCCCATTGACCCTGACTGTACTCGCAAAACCTCCCTCAATACCCGTGAACAGCATTTGCTCCACCTGGACGCAAACGGCTGGGTTAAAAACCTGCCCTTACCACAGGATCAACCGGTTTTTACCAGTGTCACCAGTATCTGGAAGCTCTCCAGGCACTTCCCTACTGGTCGCTATGTCGTACAGTATGATGGTGAAGGGAGTCTGAAGATTACGGGTGACTTGCGTATTGCCTTGCAACGCCCCGGTCATATCGAATTTGACCTGCTCTCTCCCAAACGCAATCTGAAGTTACAAATTACCCGCACCGATCCCGGCCGTAATGGGAACTATATTCGCAATATCCGTATCGTTCCCAAAAAGTATGAACATGACCGCCGGGTATTTAACCCGGACTATCTCGCCAGAATCCGCCCCATGCACAGCATCCGCTTTATGCCCTGGACCAACACCCGTTCCAATGAAGCGATTGAATGGAACGAACGAACCCGCATCAGTGCTGCACATTACACGGGTGACAAGGGTGTGCCGGCAGAACGTATGGTGGATATGGCAAATGCCATTAACGCCACGCCCTGGTTAAGTATCCCTTATAAAGCCAGTGATGATTATATGCGCCAGTACGCCAGAATGGTCAAACAGCGTTTACGCAAAGACCAGAAAGTTTATGTGGAGTATTCCAATGAAGTCTGGAATGTTATCTTCCCATCCGCCACCTATGCTGCCCGCAAGGCGGACAAACTCTGGCATTTTCCCTATAAAGAGGTCAAGGGTATCAAGCGACGCTTCCTGCTGGCAGCCAACTGGTATGCCAAACGTAGTGTTGAAATGTGCCAGATATGGAAACAGGAGTTTGGTACACAACGCCATCGCGTAAACTGTGTCGCGGGCACGCTGTTTTCGGTACCCTGGCTGGGCAAGGAAATCCTCGACTGCCCACTCTGGAAAGAGGCCAACGGCTGTGGTCGGCATATAGATGCCTTTGGTGTTGGCCCTTATTTCGGTGATTATATTGCAAGAAAAGAAAACCGGGATACCGTTAAAAGCTGGCTACACGATGCTGACGGAGGCCTGACCCGTTTATTTACCGAAATCATGGAAGGGGGGCAGATAAAAAATGGCCCCAAAGGAGGAGCCATGCAACTGTTACAGGAACAGATGCTCGCCAATAAGAAAAATGCGGACAGGTACCGTCTACCCATGGTTGCCTATGAGGCCGGACAACACCTGATCCGCTTCGACCCCCCACATACGGTAAAAGAACCGGAAGTACTTAACCTGTTTATGCGTGCCCAGAAAGACCCACGCATGAAAGCCGCTTATGACAAGTACCTGCATACCTGGGCCAGTAACGGAGGCGATCTCATGTTGCATTTTTATGGTATCGGTGAGCCGGAACCCAAAAACTTCTTTGGCATGCTCGACTACCTGCATCAGCCCAGCACACCCAAATATGCTGCACTGCTAGATTATCTAAACAGTGATATCACATATGCCACAGCAAGGCCAAAGCCCTATACTCCAACACCTGTCACTGTACAGCCACCCGTCGCCGCAGCGACTCCTCCTTCCACAACCACTCCAGTTATCCCCCAGACACACGCACGGGGTACAATCGCCCCATCTACCCTGGAGGACAAAATTAGTGGAAAAGGTGTAACGGGCTGGGCTATATGGGGAAATACAGCAAAATCTCCACTGTTAACCCTGCAACCGGGTAAAGCTCACAACCTGTCTATTCGCTGGCGTTTTGAAAATGCCCGACAAGTACAAAACCCCTACTTTCGCATCTATGCCATCGACCATAAAGGCGGACGCAAAATACTCTATGCCCAGTCCGCAGAAGAAATCTCTTATTTCAATGATATGGAACAGCTCTATGAGGAAGACATCAACCGCTATGTGGGTCCACCCATACAGTTATTATTTGATGCAAGCCCAGGACTGGAAATAGTTGTTGAGAAGGTGAGCTATTAAATCAGGAACCATTTCCTCGAAACTAAGAGATAGAATTCACCCCATGTACAGCACGACCCGTTACCGGCCACTCATCAGAATCATCCCGAAATCTTTCGGCACAGGTTGAGAATTACGTGTATTCCAGCCAATACGTGCATCCCTGTCACCACCATCATCATCGTCATTCACAATGACATCCATACCCAGTTTATTGCCCACTTTAGGCGTTATCCCCAACTGGCTCCAGGCAATACTGACTCGCATCTCATAGCCATCGTATTTTTCTTCCCAGGCCACGGGAGCATCCAGCAGGATTTCATCTGCATTGCCTGCTCCAAAGATCACGCCTGCTTTGCCCCTGACAAAAATCAGGTGGAAATCATTCTGCTGATCAAACATGGCACTACGTCCGTTATCACCATCTATAAAGAATTCAATGGAGTCATCCTGTGCAGGATCACTGGAATCTACCTGTGCCTCCTTGTCATACACTTTGACAATCAGATACAGACGCTCTTTGTCCCATTTGACTTGCCATTTACCGGAGATATCACGTTTATCCCAGGTGTTGCCTTCCAGCAATATGTTCAGGGCTCTCGGGTTTTCCAGACGGAAAAAATTCTCCACATCACCCGTCGCTGGACGAATGACAATACGGGGCTTGTCAGGATCTAGACCAGGCTGATATTTAACCAGGGTTGAGGCGTCAGGCTTAGCCTGATTTTTACGCCTTTTCCAGTCCCACCAGGGCGGGTTTGCCTCACTAAATGCAGTAGATGCCTGTAGTTTTGGAGCAGCTGACGGCTTTTGCCGAATATGCTCCTTGAGTCCCCAGCAACCATCCCAGTTACAGACTCTCGGCGCACTGAAGGCAACAAACACATCAGCCCCCAGGTCGCGCCACTGCTGATAAAGACTTGTGTACAAGTCCCCCATACGCTCATCCCGGTTGGCTGCAAAAAAAAGTGGGTTGGGATGCTGCAAATAATTTTTGGCGGCCCAGTCAACCAGCCCCTGCCCGCCTTCGTAGGCGATCAGGCTTACCCCGAAGTCTCGCGCCAGTTTAGCCTGCTTTTTGATCTCTTTGATAACCTGTGGCAAGGAGCGGTATGAGCCTTCATCGGTTAGCAAATGAAAGATATCATCGACCGTTTCAGCAGCCCTGAAGCCGCGTATATTACCCCCGACATAGGGGGCTATCGCCAGTGCGTCAACCTGTTTATAGGTGCCGTTATACGAAAGAATGATCCCGCTGATATCCGGGCGTGTATCCCAGCCACCGATGACACGCACAAAACGCTCCTGCCCACCGTATACTGCTTCCCATATTTTGAAAAACTCCACGGAGCGTTTGGCATAGTACTTGTAGCCTGCCATTAACGCATCCTGATCCAGTTTTTCTGCAATGCCCATTTTTTGCATGTATTCGTTATGTATAAAGTTGGCATTCCAGGCCTCATTCGTATATTCGATATAAGGGGTCAGTCCCGGGGACAGGTGCTCATGTACATATTCGGCAAACTTTCGCATATAGTCATCATCGGCAGCATGAGGGACATTCAACCAGGGATTAGCCCGCAGCCGGTTCGCCAGTTCAATCTGAATCTCCAGAGGCGCACCACGTTCTCCATAAACTCCGCCCCAGGTTGCCTCCTGCATCTGTGGACGCTGATCCCAACGTGCATGAGGGTTGCGCGTCACCCCGGACATAGGCATAAAACGAATAACGCCAAAGTTTTTCATAAAGTCCAGATAGTCCGGGTTGAAAATAATGGTGGCATAATACGTTCTAAAGTCCAGATACCGGGTATTCTTGCACGCACTGGCATCACTGACCTGATGGAAGGGATCATGCTGACAAATCCCCCCCGGCATCAGTATCCGAATATTTCGCACCGGATCATTCGGGTCAGATTCCGTGATCTGCAAAGCGGCTGTCATAAACCCGTCAGCACGCGCCGTGAAACGGATGCTGTCCTCACCCGGCTGACGCGAGATCACTGTGACGTTGTGCAAATATTCAATCCGCCCCTTGCCCTCATAACGCACGCTGTACTCTCCTTCCGGCAAGGCGGCCAGGGGAATATTTCTGAGAAAGAAAGCACCTGCCCTGCCACCATTCAGACGAACCGGCCAGCCCTGTTCATCATATTGCACATTCGCCGAGGTTAGACATGGCTGATCCTGTGGACGACAACGGATATTCTCGTTAAAAGGAGTTGCAGCACGAAACAGATCCACAAAAGGCAAACTGGCATCCTGCTCATACACTTCATTGGTATTTATTCCCAGGGGTGATTGATATTCCCGCTGCGCCGGGTATATCACCTCGGCGGGTGCGCTTTCTGTCTGTGTCGCAGAACCCACAGCTGATGGCAACTGCTGTGTTTCGACTGGCTGACTACCGCGTATACTTTTCACCATATATATCGCGACAGGTGTCATCAACATGACAATGAAAAGTACTGTAAGAAAAACCAGAATAGAGCGGATTTTCATGCTTTTTTTACCACCTTTCGACTATCGATCCAGCCCCGCAAAGGGCTTATAAAAAGCCCCGTATCATACATGAAAAGTACAGCCGGTTCCGCTATTTAGTCCACTCAGGAACGTGCATGAAATAAGAGGCACGAAACCCAGCAGGGTATGGTTTGTTGGGGTTCCTTCGTCACCGCCAACCTACAAATTAGCCCTATACATATAGAGATATGTCCGAGAATAGGTATCTAAAAGTCAGATATAGCATATATAGTATTTTTATAGATAATAACACACTATATATTGCTTGATGGTTGCATTTTCGAGTTCTCGAACAAGCTCCTGGTACAGTATCCGGCACCTGCCAGCAGGTACACCTCCTGTATACCCCGTGTTAAGCTTGCCCTATGTCAAAACCGTTGCCTATTCTACGCGTTGCTGTTCCGCGCCCCCTGTATCAATATCTGGACTATTTGCCTTTATCCAGCGACAACTTGCCTCAGCCTGGTACTCGGGTACGAGTGCCTTTTGGCCCCTCGGAGGTGACGGGAGTCGTGGTTGATCACGCCGGTGAATCCGCGTTTGAATCACTCAAGAGCATTATTCGTGTGCTGGATCCCGAGCCCTTGCTGGATCAGCACACTCTCAAGCTGCTGCGGTGGGCAAGCCAATACTATCACCATCCGGCAGGAGAAGTGATTGCCCATGCCCTGCCTCTGGCTTTACGGGGGCAGCGCCAGATCCCTGCAACAGCCATCTGGACATGTTGCCACAGTATTGATGAAAAGGATCTGCAAAAGCTACAACGTGCTCCCAAACAACAGGCGGTTTTTGATACCATCCAGCGGCATCCAGAAGGGCTGAATCAGGTACTACTGCAAACCCGCTTTGGTCCAGGTGTGAATAATCTGCTACGTGCATTAGCCCGTAAAAAGCTGATTGAGAGCCTACAGTTCGAATTCTATTTCCCGCTACCAGAGCCTCCTGCCGCCCCGACAAGGAACCCTGTCCGGCTGAGCACGGAACAACAAAACTGTGTCCGGCAGATTCAGGCAGCCAAACCTTACTTGCTACATGGCGTTACCGGCAGTGGCAAAACTGAAGTGTATCTGCATGCGATGGAACCACTCCTTACAGCCGGCAAACAGGTATTGATACTGGTACCGGAAATTGGCCTGACACCACAATTATTGAGCCGTTTTCAACACCACTTTCCAACGTATACTATTGCAGTCATGCATTCCGGCCTGGCTGACGGCGAGCGCATGAAAGCCTGGTTAGGCGCACAAACAGGGCAAGTTGATATATTGATTGGCACTCGCTCGGCCATCTTTGCACCCATGCCAAGGCTTGGCATGATCCTGATTGATGAAGAACATGACAGTTCCTTTAAGCAACAGGAAGGTTTTCGTTATCACGCCAGGGATCTGGCCGTCAAACGGGCACATGATTTAAAGATACCTGTCATCCTGGGCAGTGCCACTCCTGCACTGGAAACGCTACACAATGCTATGCAGGAACGCTACCAGTATCTCAGCCTGAAGCAGCGCCCCGGCACTGTCATGCAGCCAACCGTGCTGGTACAGGATATCCGGGGGTTGCCACTGGAGTCCGGTGTCTGCCCTCCCCTGCTTGGCCAGATTCGTGAACATACCGAGGCGGGCAACCAGGTGATGCTGTTTCTAAACAGACGCGGTTTTGCGCCTGCGCTTATGTGTCCTGCCTGTGGCTGGCATGCTGTTTGTAACCGTTGTGATGCCAATATGACTTATCATGCTCATTCGCTAAAGTTGATCTGCCATCGCTGCGACTTTGAACGTGCTGTTGATAATCACTGTCCTCAATGTGGTAATACGCATATCACTACCCGTGGACAGGGTACCGAGCGCATTGAACAAAAACTGCAAACCCATTTTCCTGACGGTCGTATTATCCGTATAGATCGTGATACCACGCGCCGCAGAGGTGAACTCCAGCGAAAACTGGCATTAATTCATGACGGTCAGGCCGCCATCCTGATCGGTACCCAGATGTTAGCCAAAGGTCATGACTTTCCCAACCTTACACTGGTGGGTATCCTGGATGTAGACCAGTCCCTGTTCAGTACGGATTTTCGTGCCTGGGAGCGCCTGGCACAAGTCGTTATTCAGGTAGCCGGGCGTGCTGGGCGTGCTGATAAAAAGGGTACTGTTGTACTACAAACCACACAGCCGGATCATCCGTTTTTCCAGATATTGCTATCTGAAGGCTATCTCGCCATCGCCAGACAATCTCTCAGTGAACGTCAGAACTGGCACTTTCCTCCCTTTGCCTATCAGGCTCTGATTCGGGCGAATGCCAACAAACAACAACATGCCCTACAGTTTCTGCAACAAATAAAGACTTTGCTCGAACCTTATCAAGCGGCAGATTTCACCCTGCTGGGCCCAGCGCCTTCACCGATTGAAAAACGTGCCAACCGCTATCGCGGGCAGTTATTAATTACCAGCCTTCAGCGCCAGCGTTTGCATCAGGCACTGGACTCCCTGAGTCAGAGCAATAAAAAACTGCGGAAGACGGGTGGTGTGCGCTGGTCTATCGATGTAGATCCTATTGATTATTCATAACTTTCTATTTTTCCACCCGGTCAGGATGATACACAAAAACACCGCTAGGCCTCTCCAAATGACAAATCAACAAGCACTGTGTTCTGCTTTCTTTTTGCTCATCAGGTTTTTGTACCCGGAACGCTAAATATAAGTATCAGAAATCAGCTCATATTATTAAAAACTATACTATCCTTTGGGTGCAAAAGGATGAAAGTATCGGCATCTATTGCGCGAATATCCCCGTTGAAATAAGTATGCCTACGTAATCTCTGCTTAGGATGCTCGTAGGGCTTGCAGTCGCTTTATTCTTCCGGGATAGCCGCCATAGCAATAGTTGCATGCTTGTCGTTTTTCAACCCCCCGTTCGATAGTACTGGATTGGCTAAACTCAGGGTATCCCTGTACTTGATCCACTGACGAAATGGGAATTTTCTATAAGGATATAGTTTCGATTATGCGTATTGCCATTCTCTCCCGAAATAAAAAGCTGTATTCCACTCGGCGTCTGATTGAAGCTGCCAAAGAGCATGGTCACGACCCTATCGTTGTTGATTTTCTTCGTTGCTATATGAACATTACTTCTCACCACCCTACTATTCATTATCATGGCAAAGAACTGCAGGGTATTAACGCCATTATTCCCCGTATAGGTGCATCGGTCTCTTTTTACGGTGCAGCAGTCGTGCGCCAGTTCGAAATGATGGGAGTCTACTCACTGAACAAATCAGTCGGGATTACCCGCTCACGTGACAAGCTGCACTCCCTGCAAATGTTATCCAGCAAGGGTATTGGCCTGCCTGTTACCGGCTTTGCCAATAAACCGGGAGATATTGAGGATCTCACAAAAATGGTGGGCGGCGCACCACTGGTAGTAAAGTTTATCGAGGGAACCCAGGGAATTGGCGTGGTACTCACCGAAACAGATCAGGCAGCAGATAGTGTCATTCAAGCATTTATGGGACTTAGAGCCAATATTCTGGTGCAAGAGTATATAGAAGAAGCCAAGGGTGCTGACATACGCTGCTTTGTTATTGGCAATCGCGTCGTAGCAGCCATGAAACGCCAGGCACGAGAAGGAGAGTTTCGATCTAATATCCATCGCGGAGGCAAAGCCGAACTTGTCAGGATTACCCCGGAAGAGCGTTCTACGGCCGTGCGCTCTGCAAAAATCATGGGTCTCAGTATCGCGGGTGTAGATATCTTGCGCTCAAATCATGGCCCGGTTGTTATTGAGGTTAATTCAACGCCAGGGCTGGAGGGTATTGAGAGCGCATCCGGAAAAAATATCGCCGGCATGATTATCGACTATATTGAGAAAAGTATGAAACGAAAAAAGCCTCGGACAGGAAAACCTCCAGCAAAAAAAGCCTAGGAGGCTGTTCGAAAACTCGAAAATTTAGAACTTATATCAATATATAGCCCTTTTTTAATACATAGACACACTATATATCGTGGTGATATTTTAGAAGTGCTAGCTCTCGGACAAGCTCCGGGGCTGGATGGCAAACCGCTTAATCAGAATCGTCAGCTGGTTGTATTTGAATTTGAATTTGAATTTGAATTTGAATTTGAATTTGAAAAAGATAATTTGCCCTTTCTATTAAGAAGTTTAAAGAGGATATTCTCACACACTGGCAAGCGCATAATTGAAATTTTCCAGAAAAGACACGCACAAAAAAACAGACACCTGTAACGGGTGTCTGTTTTTTATGTATGCTTGCAGCAGCGTCCAGGTCTCTGCCGGATAGCAGAGACTGATCCATTATTATTAACGTTTCGAGAACTGGGTTGCGCGACGTGCTTTGTGCAGTCCAACCTTTTTACGTTCCACTTTACGTGCATCACGTGTCAACAGACCTTCTTTTTTCAAATCACCACGTAATGATTCATCATACTTCAGCAGTGCTCTGGCAATACCAAGACGAATCGCCCCTGCCTGACCACTGTCACCACCGCCTTTAACAGTAGCCACTATATCAAATTTGTCATTATTATCAGTGACATCTAGTGGCTGACGCAGGATCATATGAGCAGTTTCACGCCCAAAATATTCTTCCAGTGTCTTTTTATTAATCGTGATATTACCGCTACCCGGTTTCATGAAAACACGTGCTGTAGAAGATTTACGACGACCTGTTCCGTAGTATTGTGTGTCTGCCATTCTGATTTACCTTATATTTCCAGAAGCTGCGGTTGCTGAGCTTCATGCTTGTGCTCAGAACCCGCATATACTTTAAGTTTTCTGTACATTTCACGACCTAGCGCATTTTTGGGTAACATCCCTTTCACAGCCAGTTCGATAACACGCTCAGGTTTTTTGGCAATCTGCTTTTCAAAGCTGATTGACTTCATATTACCAATATACCCCGTGTGCTTATAGTACATCTTGTCTTTTGCCTTGTTACCCGTTACACGAATCTTTTCGGCATTAATAATGACAATGTAATCACCGGTATCAACATGCGGTGTATAAATTGGTTTATGTTTGCCACGCAGACGAGTTGCTACTTCGCTGGCTAATCTTCCCAATGTTTTCCCATCGGCATCAATTAAAAACCAGTCGCGTTTGACTTCTGCTGCTTTGGCACTGAATGTTCCCATTTCGAGACTCCACTCATGAATGGAACAGGTTTAAGGCTCTACTTCACTCCCCGCTACCTGTTACCATTTTGTTAATCATATTAAGGACGGCGTATTCTATTTGAATACGGTTTTAGACTCAAGCGATTATTCGTTGAGATTAGAACTTTAAACCTGCTTTCTTCTGTATCTTCCCAATCAGATACACATATCACCTGCAGGGTATTTCACCGACAAACTCCTTAAGGAGCCTCTGAATAAGTCCGGTCGAATTTCCTGTGAGATGAAATTCGTCAGTTTTTTGATAGAAAAGTTAGCAATAGTCATTCTATTGGTCACTTTTATAGCGAAAAAATGGCGATATTTCAGCCTCAGGAGAACGATTGGGGCTTGATCAGAGTCTCCTTAATAAGACATTTTTTCGAGACAAAAAAAAGCACGATTCCGAAGAATCGTGCAATTACCACCAAAGGAGGATGGAGGAGTATCGATCAATCTCTCAATCAATATGAGTATATTATAATTCTCTAATTTACTAATGTCAACATTGTTTTGGCCTTTTTTATTTCCCATGAAAAAATACCAGGAGCCTGTCCAAGAATAGGAAGCATAGCGAAAATCACAGGAGCATCCCAAGGTGAAATTATTGGAAGAGGCGAATAGCCGTTGCTATTTAACGATTTCACTAAGCTCAGATCAGGATGCTCATGGGATTTGCAGTAGCTTCTTACTTTTCGGACAGGATCCTGGTTTCTGGCCAGTCTGATTTCCACCTCCGGATCCCTCTCAACCTGAACAATACCCCTCTTCCTCTCCCCCTGCTCCTGGTCGATTTTTTATGTTACAGAAGAGAGTTTGTTGCAACTAAAAATAACGCGCTGGGTTTTGCTGTACACCATTTTTCAGTACTTCCAGGTGCAAATGAGGGCCTGTTGACCTGCCCGTACTGCCTACCAGCGCAATTTGCTCACCTTTCTTTACGACTTGTCCTGGCTTCACCTTAATGACACTAAGGTGTGCATACCGGCTAACGACGCCATCACTATGGTCAATCTCAACAACTTTTCCATAGCCTCCCTTCAGGCCAATAAACTGCACAACGCCACCCCCTACTGTATTTACGGGGGTTCCCTTTCTACCAGCAAAGTCAATGCCTTTATGCATCCGTTTTTTTCCCGTAAAAGGATCACGCCGAAAACCAAACTTTGATGAAATATAACCTTTTTCGACAGGCATGCCATCAGGCATTACTTCTTTATCCAGTATGCGTCCATTTATGACCTGTAGCACACCTTCCAGGCGGTTACGCTGGTCCAGTAACTGCTTCTCCAGTGTATTAATGGTCTCCATTAATGCGTCCGCAGAGATGCCATAACCCGATTCTGCCTCACCCTCTTCATTCAATGAACGGGCACCACCCACCGAAGGAGCATCATCAAAAGCAAATTCCTCAGGATCCAGGCGTGCCATTTTGACAATACGTGTGCCAAAGGCATTCAAACGCAGACTCTCAGCCTCAAGAATTCCCAGACGTTTTGCCAGCGTATTGATCTCAATCTTATAAATATCATCACCTGCAGTAGCGCTTTGCGCTTTTTCCCCACTTGCTTGCCCACCCCTGTTCGGGAATGTCTGTGTTGTTGAAACCTGAATATGGGTTGTTACGAATATCCCCATGAGTATTGCAACAAACATGGCGGGGATAACTAGATGCAACCATATATTTAGTGAAAACGTAACACGGTGTGACTCGTCCTGATTACTACAGATAATCTTCATTGTTAACACTCCTACCCGGCTAATAGTATGGATCTTTGGTAATAAGTCCGTTTAAAATTATTTTTATAAACAGGTTCACCTGACAGGAAAGATTGCTTTTCCAGAGGTACAATGGAAGCATGAAGAATATTCGAACATTAGTTGACTCAAATTTGGTCGAAAGGCTAAATCATGTCGATGATCTGACCAAAATTATCTTTAAGGCGGCAGGGCTGGAGCAAAAAAAGAACCTGATGTGGGTCATCAGGGAACGGCGCACACTCACTGTCTTCACACATGACAACCTTCTCGCTACACGCATCAGGCTGGAGCAAAAGCAAATTATCCACTATCTGAAAGACAACAGCGCTCTGCTCATTGATCACATCAAGGTCAGAATGGCTATGCCAGAAACGACTCGACGGAAGAGAAAAGTAACTCCCTATCAATTATCCAGAGAAAATGTCCGTACTCTCGTATCTATCGCTGAAGGTATTGAAGATGAGGCGTTGCGAGAGGGTTTGTTACGAATCGCCAGAAGCGGTAATGGTAACGATCAATAACAGCTGTGGACAAGGGCAACTACACGAGAACAGGCTATCTTGCGAGCCACAACAGACTACAGGGGATGATAACGCCGTTATCAAAAGTTTACCGTCAGATTATTAGTTAGTCGTCAGTAACTGTTCAGACTGCCCTCGTGTTGTTCAAGAGCAAGGCGAAACGCACAGTTTATAAAACATAAGTGAGCACTTTCAAAGCTTCCACATGCTGCTCTCGCTCCTCACCTTCATCCCTGTAGACAACGCAACGATTAGACAACACGAGGGTAAGCTGAGTCGTTACACTCGTCATTGCTGTTTACTGTACTATTCTTCCAGGAGGCTATCCGAGAACGAGCATTTCTAAAATATTACCACGGTATATAGTGTATCTATGTATTAAAAACACACTATATATTGATTGAAGTTCTAGTTTTTCGAGTTTTCAGACAGCCTTCTAGGAAAATGCAACGGATGCACTGCCATCGTAAGCAAAGGGTGACTTGTCATCCTGGTCTGCTGAAACAAGCTCCCAGGCATCCTGTTGCTGGAGCAGTTCCCGCATCAACAGATTGTTAACAGCGTGCCCTGACTTATAACCATAAAAGCGACCAATGATGCCGTACCCCAATGTATATAAATCACCAACTGCGTCCAGTATTTTATGTTTTACGAATTCATCGTCGTAACGTAGCGTGTCATTTAATACCCGGTACTCGTCCAGCACCACCGCATTAGTTAGGTTACCCCCCAGGCCCAGGTTCTTTGAGCGAAGCATTTCCACATCTTTCATAAAACCGAAGGTACGAGCACGCGCAATTTCTGTACCATAAGACTGCCGGGATAAATCCACTTCAAGAAACTGACGGGTATCTTTAACGGCTGGATGCTGAAAATCAATCTCAAAAGCCAGCTTGAAACCATCATAAGGTTCTAATGAAGCATAGATATCCCCTTTTCGAACCTCTATCCGGCGTTTGATCCTGGCAAATAATTTGCTGGCATTCTGTTCTTCAATACCTGCGGACTGAATTAAATACAGGAAAGGGGAAGCACTACCATCCATAATGGGAATTTCTTCCGCTGTAATATCCACATACAGGTTATCAATCCCCATAGCTGCCAATGCAGACATCAAGTGCTCAATCGTAGAAACTTTAACACCCTCCCTGACCAGGGCGGTACTTAGCATAGTTTCCCCAACATTCTCAGGGTCAGCCTTAATGGATACAGGGTTATCCAGATCAATACGGGTAAAAACAATCCCTGTATCCGGTGCAGCGGGACGCAAGGTTAGCCTGACTTTTTTACCGGAATGTACCCCAATGCCCGTGGTTTGCACGCTTTGCTTAAGCGTTCGTTGTTTCAATGTTTGTTGAGCTTGCATCACTACCTCTTGGAAACTTTACTATCCGGGTGGCGGATACCTGGCGGATACCTGGCGGATTCTAGTCCTCAGAAACCGCTCACGACTTGTTCAGAGCCTCCTAAAGGAACCGCATACTATTTTTCATCACTTGAACAGGTACTGAATCCTGTCATAAATATAGAACAAAACCCGACTATTGGCGCAATACAAACAAAATCTAGCCTTCTCCATCAATTACAGAGAAGGCACCACACTGAGAACGCGACTGGGCTAATCTGCCTGATTTCTCAAAAATGCAGGTATATCCAGATAGTTAGAGTCACTTCTGCTCTTTGCCGCCTGAGCGGGTTCGTAGCTGTCACCTATAGGCGCATCACCTCCGACAGCAATTTTTCGGGTTTGTTCCAGCGCTACTGGACGCAAGTGGCTGGCTCGACCTGTACTCTCCTTGCTGACAGGGGCTTCCAGGCCCAGCCCGGTAGCAACCAATGTTACCCGGATTTCATCACTCATCTCCGGGTCAACAACATTACCCACAACAACCGTTGCATCTTCGTGAGCGAAACCACGAATAATATCACCCACTTCTTCAAACTCATGGATACCCATGTCCAGGCCACCCGTGATATTCACCAGGATACCTTTAGCGCCACGCAACTCAACTTCATCCAGCAACGGGCTGGAAATCGCTGCCCTGGCAGCCTTGGTCGCACGCTCATCACCACGTGCCACACCCGTTCCCATCATGGAAACACCTTTATCGGTCATGACAGTTCGGACATCCGCAAAGTCAACATTGATCAGTCCCGGGCGAGTAATCAGCTCTGCAATCCCTTGTACTGCGCCTAATAAAACATCATTCGCTGCTTTAAAAGCGTCGAGCAATGTAATGTTATTTCCCAGGGAGGTCAACAACTTTTCATTGGGAATGGTGATCAGGGAATCCACTGACTTGCGTAATTCGGCAATACCCGTTTCCGCTGCCTTCATCCGTTTGGGACCCTCAAAAGGAAATGGCTTTGTTACTACAGCAACTGTAAGTACACCTAGTTCTTTTGCCATTTCAGCGACCACGGGGGCAGCACCGGTTCCTGTGCCTCCTCCCATCCCGGCTGTAATAAACAGCATATCGGTACCCATGATGAACTCCTTGATCGTTTCGCGATCTTCGAGTGCCGCTTCGCGTCCTACATCCGGGTTGGCTCCCGCTCCCAGACCTTTAGTCAGGGCACCTCCCAGCTGGAGCAATGTATCCACTCCAGTACCCTGTAAAGCCTGGGCATCGGTATTGGCACAGATATAGTCCACACCTTCAATACCCGACTCCACCATGTTTTTGACAGCATTACCACCGCCACCACCTACGCCAATAACTTTAATATTAGCGTTACTTTCATTCGCATCCATAAATTCAAACATCACTGTCTCCTGCTTCGTTGTATTACACTGTTGGGTTTCACAACCCGACCCGTTAGTTAAATCCTGCTCCCTGTGCTCTGGCATCTCCAGATCCATGGGCAAGGTTAATTGCTGCTCGGTCATCATCGCCATAACTAGAGATTCCCGTTAAACCAGTTACGCATTCTTTCCCATACCGTGTCAGAAGACACATTAGAAAATGAATGACTATCACCATAGGCCTGCTGTGCCGCTCCATAAAGCAATAGACCCACACCTGTAGAATGCATCGGGTTTTCTACTTCCCCTTTAAGCCCCCCTACTTCACGAGGGGATCCTATTCGAACCGGCATATGAAAAACTTCTTCAGCCAGTTCAACCATACCTTTCATTCTGGATGAGCCACCTGTTAGCACAACACCTGCACCAATTCGACTGTCGTAACCACTACGTCGCAGTTCATCAAGAATCATCAGGAACAATTCTTCAAAGCGTGGCTCGATCACCGACGCCAGAGTCTGCGTCGATAAACGACGTGGCTCCCGTTCACCCACACCAGGCACCTCAATTTCTTCATCTTCGGCCAGTTGCCTCAGCGCCACACCATGTTCAATCTTGATTTTTTCAGCACTGACTGTTGGCGTACGTACTGCGACCGCAATATCATTAGTGACCTGGTCTCCTGCAACCGGAATCACAGCCGTATGCTGAATAGCACCATTCAGGAAGACCGCAATATCACTGGTGCCTCCACCGATATCGACAATACACACACCCAGTTCTTTCTCATCATCCTGCAAGACCGACTGACCCGATGCGACCTGTTCCAGAATAATATCTTCCACGACCAGGTTGCAGCGTTCCACACACTTGACAATATTCTGAGCCGCACTGCGGGAGCCGGTGACCATATGCACATTGGCTTCCATGCGAACACCGGACATACCAATGGGTTCACGAATACCATCCTGATCATCAATAATGAACTCTTGCGGCAAGACATGCAGGATCAACTGATCTGCTGGAATGGCAATAGCACGCGCTGAATCCATCACCCGTTCAATATCTGCTTCGGTAACTTCGTTATCTTTTATAGCCACCACACCATGCGAATTCATGCTGCGAATATGGCTGCCTGCAATGCCGGCAAAAACGGTTTGAATATTCACACCCGCCATTAACTCGGCTTCTTCAACTGCACGCTGAATGGAGTCAATGGTGGCATCAATATTGACTACCACCCCCTTTTTCATACCACGCGAAGGGTGTTTACCAATACCGACCACATTGAGCCTGCCTTCTTCATTGATTTCACCGACCAGTGCAACCACCTTCGATGTACCAATATCCAAAGCAACGATCATGTTTTCACTATGTTTGCTTGCCATGTTTCACTCCAAACGGTTTCCCGTTAACTCAATCTTCGTTGTGTTACCGTCAGGTATCTTTAATACTCTCTGGTATTCATTTCCAACTCACTGCCAATCCATTTGTATAACGCAAATCAATCTTTTTCACTTTCTCAGCCTTATCCGCCAGCTCTTTTTTGTAAGCCACCAAAAACCGCTTGATGCGTCTTTCCTGTTCTATCTTGCCAATTTCCAGCAACCAGCCATTCGTCAGGCGGATCTGCCAGGAACCTCGTGCATTGACAATGAATTCACTCACACCCACGGGTGCTGTTTTTAACCACTGCTGTATCTGCTTATATTTGCGGATCATCTCCAGACCATCATCTTCCTGGTGATACAACATGGGCATAATGCCCTGCTTTGAGGGCAGGCTGGCATCAAAAATCTCTCCCTGGTGATTCAACAGCCGGTCATCACCCCAAAAAGCCACCGGACTTTGCTCGGTAATTTTCACAACCAGGTCACGAGGCCAGCGCCTGGTTATCGCAACTGACTTGATCCAGGGCTCAAACTCCAGCTCTTCCTCCATGCCTGAGGCATCCAGAAGATACAAATTGGTCTTGATAAAAGGCTCAATGATTTCCTGTATGGTCTTTTGATCGGTATGTTGAATATCACCAATGACTTCAACATTGGTAATGCGTAAATGCGAACTATCCTTCAGCCAGTGCCATATATAAAAAACACCGGCCAGCAATACCACCGGGATCATTGCCAGAGCTATCAGTTTCCAGGGAAAACGAAACGGCTGCCGGGGTTGTTTGGCTTTCACTCGGGTATTTTGCTTTTTTCGCGCCATCCGTTACCTCGTTAACCTATGAGCTTGTCTGTAAAATACGCACAACCAGAGATTCAAAACTCAAACCGGCTTGTTTTGCTGCCATCGGAACCAGAGAGTGATCAGTCATTCCCGGTACTGTATTGACTTCTATCAGAATAAAATCACCCCGAGCATCCCGCATCACATCAACACGCCCCCAGCCCTGGCCACCCACTGCCTTGAAAGCACGGCTTGCCAATGCCTGTATCTCAAGCTCACTGTCTTCGCTCAAACCACTAGGACAAAAATACTGTGTTTCATCTGACTGGTATTTTGCATCATAATCATAAAAGGCACTGTTGGCCTGCAAACGGATGGAGGGCAATACCTCATCACCCAGTATCGCCACGGTGTACTCATCACCACTTATCCACTGCTCGGCAAACACTTCTCCATAACGGGCAGCAAGATCATAGGCCGCAGCCAGACTACTGCGGTTATCAACCTTGCTCATTCCAATACTGGAACCTTCCAGTGACGGCTTGACAATCAACGGCAAACCCAGCGCATCAACGACTTCATCCAGATCCGTTGTCGCCTCCAGCACACGATAATCAGCTGTTGGCAAATGCATCCCCAGCCACAGTCGTTTGGTCATCAACTTATCCATGCTAATAGCGGAGGCCATGATGCCGCAGCCGGTGTAGGGTAGCTGCATGACTTCCAGTACACCCTGTAATTCGCCATCCTCTCCCCCACGACCATGAACGATATTAAAAACACGGTCGAACTGCCCTGCTTTCAATATCGCAGCCACATCACGCCCCATATCAACTTTATGTGCATCGACACCTGCATGAAGCAAGGCATTCAGCACCGCCTGCCCACTCTTTAGCGAGACCTCGCGCTCAGCTGCCCAGCCACCCATGACGACAGCGACCTTGCCGAATTCCGTCACTGCCACACTCATGCTTTTCCCCTTAGTTGCTCTGGCAACTCGGCGGCAATACTGCCTACACTGCCTGCGCCCAGTGTTAATACGACATCTCCATCCTGAATAATGTGTTTGAGTGTCGGCACAACTTCATCCAGCTCCGGAACAAAAACGGGGTTAACCTTGCCACGCATACGAATCGCACCCGCCAATGCCCTGCCATCCGCTCCAGGAATTGGTTCTTCACTGGCAGCATAAACATCCATCAGAATCAAGACATCTGGCTCAGATAACACATGCGCCAGATCTTCAAACAAATCCCGTGTACGGGTATAGCGATGTGGCTGAAACAACACCACTTTACGACGCTCCGGCCAAGCACCCTGCAATGCCTTGAGCGTCGCTTCCATCTCGGTCGGATGGTGCCCATAATCATCTACCAGCGTAATCGTACCCTTGTCTGTTTCTATATCGCCGTACTGGGTAAAACGACGACCTACACCCTGAAATTCATTTAAAGCGCTTTGAATAACGCTGTCTGGCACACCCAGTTCCACGGCAATCGCTATCGCTGCCAATGCATTGAGTACGTTGTGTTCGCCAGGCATATTCAAACCAATATCCAGCGAGCGACCATCCTTGCAGCAGCGCAAGGTAAAATAGCTTTTTGCACCCTGATAGCGAACATTCTCGGCACGGATATCTGCCTCGTGCTGAATACCGTAAGTAATCACGGTTCGGCTCACTCGCGGCATAATCTCCCGAACATGCTCGTCATCAACACAGAGTACTGCCAGACCATAAAAGGGGAGATGATGTAAAAACTCGATAAATGTATCCTTGAGCTTGTTAAAATCACCGTCGTAAGTACTCAAGTGATCCGCATCTATATTCGTCACCACAGAAATCAGTGGTTGCAGTAGCAAAAAGGAAGCATCACTTTCATCGGCTTCAGCAACGATATAGTCCCCTGTTCCCAGTCGGGAGTTACTGGAGGAGCTGGTAAGCTTGCCGCCAATAACATACGTGGGATCCAGACCTGTTTTCTCTAAAATACTGGTGACCAGTGAAGTCGTTGTGGTTTTGCCATGTGTCCCTGCAATCGCAATACCATGTCTAAAGCGCATTAACTCGGCAAGCATCTCCGCACGTGGAATAACTGGAATCGCGTTTTCCTTGGCAGCCAGTACCTCAATATTATCCGAGCTCACTGCCGAAGAAATAACCACGACATTGGCACCCGAGATATTGTTGGCTGCATGTCCTATTTGCACATCCACCCCCAGGGACTGCAGTCTTCGTGTCATGGGACTTTCGGCGATATCCGAGCCACTTACCCGGTAACCCAGGTTGACCACGACCTCCGCAATACCACCCATACCTGCACCACCGATACCAACAAAATGTACCTGCTTGATCCTTCGACGCGCCAGGTCATAGCCACTCTTCATACTTCACCCCCGGATACCTGTTCAGAATCCGTAGCGAAATCAGGCTCCTGTAGTACATCATCCTGATGCACCTGAAAGGGATATCCTGCAATATCCGCACAAATAATCGCAACCTTCTCAGTCGCATCAGTCATTGCCAGCTGTCGGGCTTTTTGACTCATGCCTAGTAGCTGCCCCCGGTTACGGATAAGCGCTTCTACTACTTGCGCCAGAGATTCCTGGGTCAAATCCGCCTGTTTTGCCAGGATTGCCGCTCCCTGCTCTGCCAGGTATTTGGCATTTTCAGTTTGATGATCATCAATGGCATAAGGATACGGCACCAGAATAGAGGCCAGACCAGCTGCTGCCACTTCAGCAATAGTGAGTGCTCCTGCCCGGCAAATAATTAAGTCTGCCCATTCATAAGCACCTGCCATATCTTCAATAAAAGGCACAATATGAGCTGTTACCGCGGCAGCTTCATAGGTTTTTCTGCATAGATCCAGCGTAGTTTCTCCTGCCTGGTGAACAACCTCTACCGACAATTCTTTTGGCAATGCACACAAGGCCAGGGGTACTTTTTCATTCAAGGCCTGGGCACCAAGGCTGCCACCGATAACCAGCAGACGGAAAGCACCTTCGTGGCTTGCCAGCCGTGTTTCAGGATCGGGCAAGGCAGCAATCTCCGGGCGCACCGGATTACCTACTGTAATGGCATCTCGCTTCTCGGGAAAAGTGCCCGGAAACCCCTCCAGCTTTTCCAGCACCAGCCGGCTGAGCAAGGCATTCGTTGTCCCTGGTATGGCATTTTGCTCATGAATAATCACCGGAATCCCCATCAGACTGGCAACCAGGCCACCAGGGCCTGCCACAAAGCCTCCCATCCCCAACACTGCAGCCGGACGGTAACGGCGCATAATCTTCACGGATTGAAACAATGCCTTCAGCAACCGAAAAGGTGCCAATAACAGGGCTGCTACTCCTTTTCCACGAATCCCGGAGACTTCCAGCCATACCATTTCAATACCGGCTTCAGGTATAATTCGTGCTTCCAGACCCTTACGTGTTCCCATCCAGACCACCGGGATATCCTGCTCCTGCAACGCCCTGGCAACTGCCAGACCAGGATAAACATGACCACCGGTGCCACCTGCTGTAATCAAAATAGGGGCTTGATCAGACATAGACTTTTCCTACCTTATCTTTCACCTTGAGTGGTTTTTTTGCAGGCTTGCGCTTCACAGCCTGTCGCCTTGAAGCGCGTTTGCGGGGACGGCTCATAAGAGCTTCTCGGTATACCCGCATCAAAATCGCCATTGCAATCAACGTCACTAAAAGACTACTCCCTCCGTAACTCATAAAGGGCAGCGTCAATCCTTTAGGTGGTAACACAGCCAGGTTGACACCGATATGAAATAAAGCCTGAAAGCCTACCCAGAAGCCAATGGCATACGCTACATAAGCACCGAAAAACTGCTTTTTGGTATCGGCCATAAAACCAATCGCAAAAGCGCGTTTTACTAACCAGGCATAAAGCAACAACGTCACCACAATACCGACAAAGCCAAACTCATCAGCCAGTACTGCAAAAATAAAATCATTGTGCGCCTCTGGCAGATAAAACTGCTTTTGCACACTACCGCCCAGACCGGAGCCAAACCAGCCACCATCACCAATCGCCATCAGCGCATTGGTAACCTGATACCCGGTTCCGGTTGAATCCTTCCAGGGATCCAGAAAAGAAATAAACCGTCTGCCCCGGTAACCCATTAGCAGCAACGGAATCATGACCAGAATGGTACCCGACAGCAGCAACGCCAGGCGCGACAGCTTGACGCCCCCGAGGAACAGCATGGCAAGCCCGGTCGCAAAGACCACCACCACCGTGCCAAAATCCGGTTCCAGCAACAGCAAGGCTCCAAACACACCCAGCACGATCAACGGCATGATCAGCGGCTTATAGGATTCAGACGTTTTTAACTTGTCACCATGACGTACCATGTATCCCGCCAGGTACATGAAAATAATCAACTTGGCGATCTCTGATACCTGAAGACTGGCGAACCCCAGATTAATCCAGCGGCGACTGCCATTGACCTGTTTGCCAATACCCGGAATCAGGACAGCAATGAGCAACAACAGAATAATAGGCAGTAATGCTACTCCCAGGTTTTGCCAGAACGACATGGGCACCTGGAATACCAGCAAGGCCAGCACAAGACCCATACCCATAAATACAAGCTGACGTGACATAAAGTAAGTTTCTTCACCCACCAGGCGATCACCAGTAGCAACAGATGCCGATGTCATAATAACCAGCCCGAAGCCCAGCAAAAGCAATACCACTGTCAAAAGCTCGGCATCCAGCACCTGGCTCCAGCGTGTCAACCATGCATCCAGACGCTTAATCATCCGCCAATCTCTTCACTGCTTTCACAAAAACTTCGCCTCTTTCCTCATAATTCCTGAACATATCAAAACTGGCACATGCTGGAGAGAGCAACACATTATCACCAGGCCGGGCTTGTTCAGCAGCCCGTCTCACCGCCTCCTGCATATCTTTCACAAAAATCTTATGTGGATAATCCGGTAGAGCCTGTGCCAGCCTGTCAGCATCCTCCCCCATTAAAATCACCGCCCTGGCCTTGTCGGTTACGACTTCACGCAATGGCGTGAAATCAGAACCTTTACCCTGTCCGCCAGCAATGAGTACGGTTTTTCCTGGTAACCCTGATAATGCCGCCAGAGTCGCACCGACATTGGTACCCTTGGAGTCGTTGTACCAGTTCACCGCATTGATTTCTGCAATCCACTGGCTGCGGTGAGGGACACCCTCAAAACAGCGCAGGGCATCCAGCATACCCGTCATGGGCAAACCGGCCTGATCCCCCAGTGCTAACGCCGCCAGGGCGTTGCATATATTATGGCGACCAGGGAGCTTAATCTCCTCCGTTGGCATCAGATAGCTTGATCCTTTTGCCAGCCATTCCTTTCCATCTTTGGGCAGCAGGCCAAAATCTTCCAGTCGCGCTGGTGCTCCCAGGCCAAAGCTGATCGACTCATGCACGCCCGCCAGCCGGCTGACACGTGCATCATCCCGATTCACGACCGGTATCTCACACTGATCGTATATACGCGCCTTGGCTGCCACATAGCTGTCCAGACCATCATAACGATCCAGATGGTCTTCACTGATATTCAGTATCACAGCGGCAATAGCATTCATGGAGTAAGTGGTCTCCAGCTGAAAGCTGGACAACTCCAGCACATACAAATCCGGTATTTCCTCATCCAGTAGCTGCAAAACAGGAATCCCCACATTGCCACCAATCAGAACCCGCCTGCCGGACTTCTCTGCCATCAATCCCAGCAAGGTCGTTACCGTGGTTTTACCATTGGAGCCGGTAATAGCGACCACGGGCTGTTGTGAAATACTGCGTACAAACAGCTCGATATCACCGATGATTTCAGCGCCTTTGCTATGTGCATGCTGAATTTCATCCGTCAGTACCGAAATGCCCGGTGAGACAATCAGCTGCTTTGCCCGTTGAAAGACCGAGGATCTGAAAGACCCAAAATAGGCTGGCACGGTAGGGAACTCAGCTTCAAACTCTGCTTTTCCTGGTGGATTTTCACGGCTGTCTGCAACCGCAAACGGCTCTTCCCGTGCGCTCAAATATCGTGCAACTGAAAGCCCGGTCACTCCCAGACCGACGATCAGTGTTTCCCATTTTTGGTGTTTCTTATCCATATATAACCAAAACCTTTCGTGTATGTATGAGGCTTATCTCACCTTGAGCGTTGCCAGACCAACCAGCACCAGAATCACCGTAATAATCCAGAAACGAACGATGACTTTTGGCTCTGCCCAGCCTTTTAATTCGAAATGATGATGAATCGGTGCCATACGGAAAATTCGCCGACCTGTGAGCTTGAAGGAGCTCACCTGCAGTATCACCGAAACGGTTTCCATGACAAACACACCACCCATAATGACCAGAACCAGCTCCTGCCTGACCACTATTGCAATCATGCCCAGAGCAGCTCCCAGTGCCAGCGCCCCAACATCTCCCATGAAAACCTGGGCAGGGTAGGTGTTAAACCAGAGAAACCCCAATCCGGCACCAAAAATGGCCGTGCAAAAGATAACCACTTCTCCCACACCCGGTATCATCGGGATATCCAGATAGTGAGCAAAGTTGGCATGTCCACTCACATAGGCGAAAACCGCTAACCCGCCCGCCACCAATATGGTTGGCATAATGGCAAGACCATCCAGACCATCCGTCAAATTAACCGCATTACTGGATCCCACCAGTACCAGATAGACCCATGGCACAAACAGCCAGCCCAGATTCCAGTTCCATTCCTTGATCACAGGGAAAAACAGGGTGGTCTCCACGGCACTATCCGCAGTGACATACATCACTACCGCCACTATCAGGGCAATCAGTGATAAACCCAGATACTTAAACCGGGCAGGTAAGCCTTTGCTATTGCCATACTTCAGTTTCAGATAGTCATCCAGGCCACCCACCGTTCCAAACGCCAGCGTGACCAGTAATACCAGCCACATATAGCGGTTATTCAGGTCGCTCCATAACAAGGTTGATACGGTAATAGCCAGCAAGATCAAGGCACCTCCCATGGTTGGTGTACCCGCTTTAACCAGGTGTGACTGTGGACCATCGTCACGGATTACCTGTCCCACCTTCATTTGTGTCAGATGAACAATCATGCGTGGCCCCAACAGCATGGCAATACCCAATGCTGTCAACAAGCCCAGAATGGCTCTTAATGTGATGTACTGAAAGACATTAAACCCGCTGTAGAACTGACTTAAATAGTCAAATAATGCGACTAGCATGGCTCGCTCCTGCTCGTTTCATGTGCTTTTAGTGCCTCGACCACATACTCCATCCGGGCACTACGCGAACCTTTGATCAAAATGGTCATATCACTATCCACTTCCTGTTTTAATGCATTAATCAATGCATCCCGCTCAACATAGGCCGTCTCCGGACTACCAAACTGTACACACGCTCCGGTGCTGTGGCGCCCCAGACAGTACAGCCTGTCAATACCCAGACGTTTAGCTGTCATACCAGTTTCAGCATGCAAGGCCGCACTGTTTTCACCCAGCTCCCCCATATCGCCTAGCACCATCAGGCGTACTCCCGGTGCCTCAGCCAGCACCCCCAGCGCAGCATCTACAGAAGCGGGGTTGGCATTATAGGTATCATCAATCAACAGACTGCCTCGCAAGCCAGTTACCATCGACAGGCGACCCGGCACACTGGACAATGACTCCAAGCCTTCCTTTACCGTTGCCAGATTCACACCAAGAGCACGTGTTACCGCTGTTGCCGCCAGAGCATTCATAGCATTGTGCCGACCCAGCAGTTGCAGCTGTAGCGACTGCTCACCCTCCTCTGTTCTGATCAACAGCTGACCGTTACCCTGGTATACACCTTGCACATCCGCTGGCTGATCCAGACCAAAGCGGATAATGGATTGCCCTTCATTGATTAACCCTGCCCAGTAATCCGCATAAGTATCATCCGCATTAATAACTGCCGTGCCCTGCGCGGCCAGCCCCTGAAAGATTTCCCCCTTGGCTCTGGCTACGCCCTGGATATCACCAAAGCCCTCCAGGTGTGCAGGCCCGGCATTGTTAATAATGGCAATATCTGGCCTGGCAATATCCGTCAACATGGCAATTTCACCAAAATGATTGGCACCCATTTCGATAACAGCCACATCATGTGTGTCACGAATACGTAATAGCGTCAATGGCATACCAATGTCATTGTTAAAATTACCCAGGGTCGCCAGTACATTCAGCTGCCGGGACAGGATTGCCGCAATCATTTCTTTTAGTGTTGTCTTGCCATTACTGCCCGTTAAACCAATCAGGGGCTTCCTGTAGCGACTGCGCCAGGCTTTCGCCAACGCGACCAGAGCCAGCCGGGTATCCTTAACAAGTACCTGAGGGATATCACACTCCAGCCTGTGGCTAACCAGTGCCCCGCAAGCCTTGCCTTGCAGCTTGCACACATAGTCATGTGCGTCATGGTTCTCGCCCCGGATCGCAAGAAACAGGTCACCCCTTTGTACCTTGCGCGAGTCGATACTAATCCCATTGACAGCCGTGTCATTTCCATGCAGTACGCCCTGCGTCATGCTGGCAATCTCAGTTAGACGCAACCAGCTCATGAGATACGCTCCCGCAATGCCGCCATTGCTTCCAGCCGGTCATCAAAGGGGTATTTCTCACTACCAACGATCTGCACGGTTTCATGCCCTTTGCCTGCTATCAACACAGCATCTCCTGGCTGTGCTGCATTCACGGCAAAGCGGATAGCTTTTGCGCGGTTATGCTCTACCGCCACATGCTCGGGTCTTTCCAGACCACGGATCATGTCGTGCATTATCTGGAAAGGCATTTCAGAACGCGGGTTATCATCCGTCAGCACCACCATATCCGCATACTGCTCGGCCACTTTCGCCATCATTGGGCGTTTGCCCTTATCCCGATCCCCACCACAGCCGAATACGCAAACCACACGGTAGCGAACATGATGGCGAACTGCTTTTAAAGCCGCCTCCAGTGCACCTGGGGTATGGGCATAATCCACCACAACCAGCGCCTCATCAGCCGCAGAAACCTTTTCCATGCGACCAGGCACACCCTTGACCTGCTGCACAGCCTCCGTCGCTGTTTTAAATGAAAGCCCCAGCCCCATCAGACAACCTGTAGCTGCCAGCAAGTTATAGACATTAAATTCACCCAGTACCGGGGCAGAAACCGTTTCTGTGACGACTTCTGCTCCTGCCTTCTGATACCGGATAGTGGTACGAATTCCACTATCAAGATACTGAGGAGTGGTTGCCAGCAGACATTCAGCAGAAGGCTTGCAAGTAGCCGCTGTGTGATTCTGGTCTGTCATTTGGGCAGTGTTCTTTTTCTGTTGTGTCGTATTCTGGGTACTATAAGTTATCAATCTTGCCGCTGAATGATCTTTCGCGCATTCACCAATGAGCTGTTTACCAAAGCCATCATCCTGATTCAATACGACAGCCTGCAAGCCCTCCTTGTAAAACAGGGTTGCTTTGGCTGCTGCATAGGCTTCCATGGTTTCATGGTAATCCAGATGATCCCGACCCAGATTAGTCAACAATGCCACCGCAAAACGTACACCAGCTACCCGCTGCTGATCCAGCGCATGGGATGACACCTCCATCACTGCATACTGAATACCCTGTTGCTTAAACTGCGCCAATAGACGATGCACACTCATGACATCAGGAGTTGTCAGACCGGTTGCTTGCAGTTCGCCGGGAATACCTACACCCAAAGTACCAATCACAGCTGCCTTGTTTCCACAGGCATTCAGGGCATCCGCAACAAAATGACTCACGGTACTTTTACCGTCTGTTCCGGTCACACCCACAACGGTAACACTCGCACTGGGATCACCAAAAAACCGATTGGCCATCACACCCAGCTTTTCTCTTAGTGCATCCACAGCAATCACCGGCACCGAATATTCTGCGGCACCCCAGGCATCATCATTTTCCCAGACTATCGCAGCAGCACCTTTATCTATCGCGCTGACTGCAAATTCCAGGCCGTGCTTTTGCACTCCTTTCAGGGCGATAAATAAACTACCTTCGGTGACATCCCGGCTATCCAGCACCAGGTCGGTAATCACAATGTCGGCGTGTTCTTCACCGTCAGCGGTCAACCCTGCCAGCAGTTCTGATAATGTCATGGGCGCTGTCAGCGGAGTCTTCATAATGCAGGCTCCACTAAAGCATGGCTGGCCTGCACCTGTAATACATTTTGCTGACTTTTATCCGGTGCAACGTCCAGGACACGCAAGGCTTGTGTCATGACTTTTGCAAACACGGGCGCAGCACTTTCACCACCCGTTGAATCCAGCTTTGGCTCATCCAGCATTACCGCCACAACCACTCGGGGATTACTGACCGGCCCCAGGCCGATAAAGCTGGTGATGCGGCGATGCTTGCGATATTTTTTGTTAACCAGCTTGTATGCTGTGCCGGTTTTACCCGCCATCCGGTAGCCATCAACAGCGGCTCGTTTGCCCGTTCCCCGCTTGTCCACCACTGTCTCCAGCATCTGCAATACTGCATTGGCAACTTCGGGAGACAATACGCGCTGGCCAACAGATGGCCCTGTTTTTTTCAGAATAGACACCGGATACAGCACGCCGCCTGTACCAAAAATGGTATAGGCATGCGCCATCTGCAACAAAGTGGCAGAAACACCATAGCCATAACCCAAGACCGCCTGATCTACATCCGCCCATTTTTTGTAATGCAACAAATGGCCTTGTGATTCATTACTGAAACCGGAGTCCGCCACCCTGCCCAGACCGATACGACTCAGAAACATCCAGTACTTGCGCCGTTCCATCTTCATGGCAATCTTGCTGGCACCCACGTTGCTGGACCGGGCAAGGATACGTGCCAGAGAAAGCGTGCCCAAATCTGCCGGATCCCTGACGGTATAGGTTCCAAACTCGATGAGCCCCGGTGATGTATCAATATGGGAGTTAATGCTTACCGCACCAGAATCCAGCGCAGCCGCTACTGTAAAAGGCTTGATAGTCGAACCCATTTCCAGTGCATCCGTAACCGCTCGATTACGGACGTTCCAGGCTTTCAGTGCTGTACGGTTATTGGGGTTAAAACCCGGCATGTTAGCCATTGCCAGGATTTCACCACTTTGTATATCCAGTACAACGACTGCCCCCGCCTGTGCCTTGAGCCGGTATACCTGCTTTTTTAATTCCTTATAGGCAGCGTATTGAATCCGCCTGTCCAGTGACAGCTGCACGTCCTTGCCAGGAATCATCAACTCCAGCTGCTCAACATTTTCAATCAGTTTACCCCGACCATCTCGCACCACACGATTTCTGCCAGCCTGCCCACCCAGAGTCTCATCCATAAAGCGCTCAATGCCCTCCGTACCTTTGCCATCAATATTGGTAAAACCCACAACATGTGCAAACAGCTCGGAAGAGGGATAAAACCGGCGATACTCCTGTGAAGCACTCAGATCCGGAAGGTCGAGGGAAAGAATGCGTTCTGCCACTTCCGGTTCCAGTTGCCTGCCCAGGTACATAAAGTGTTTAGATCGGTACTTGTGTAGCTTTTCCAGCAATACACCCTTCTCCATACCCAATTCATTTGCCAGCGCCGACAATGATGCTTCAAACTCCAGAAGCTTGTTCTCTGCGATACGCGCTTCAATGTCAGACGCATAATCACGCTCATACGCATCAATCAGTGCTTCCCTTTTCTTTAATAGTTTACGCGGATTGCAACTCACTGAACGTACCGGAGAGCTGACTGCAATAGGTTCACCACTACGATCCAGGATCATGCCCCGATAAGGTGGCACTATCACTTCCCGCACCTGACGCTTGTCTGCCCGCTCCTTCAACCAGCTTTGCTGAAACACTTCGATCCAGGCAGCCCGTAACAACAACACACCCAGCCCGGCAAACAGTAAAACCATCAGGGTGGTACGCCGCCCCCGGGACAGGGGTTTCGATGTGGATTTACGGCTCATTCGTGGATCACCCTGATTTCAGAGCGCCGGGGAAGGCGCATATTCATTTCCTGCCGGGCACGGGTTTCCACGACAACCTGGTTCAATAAGGTACCTTCCTCCAGCTTCAGGCGACTCCATTGTGCCGTTAGTCTGTCACGTTCTTTTTCCAGCTGCTGCAATTCAGAAAACAGACTGCGCGCCTGATGACGATTCATGACAACCTGAATCGCCGTCGCTATGACACTCACGTATAAAATGACCACCAATGACAGTTGCCAAAATTTCATTCTGCTTCCTTCGTTGCTCTTGTTAGTTGTTACCGATCCGCTCTTAAAGTCTTTCGCCAATACGCATAATGGCGCTTCGTGAACGGCTATTTACTGCGATTTCTGCTTCACCTGGTTTTATGGCCTTACCTACCTTACGCATTTTTGGCTGATACTCATTGCCCATCACGGGCAATCTTCTCGGAACCCTGGGGCCCCGTTGTTGCATCTGCAAAAAGCGCTTGACGATTCTGTCTTCCAGGGAATGAAAACTGATAACAACGAGACGACCCTGCTGAGCAAGATGTTGCAAAGAGCGCTGTAGACAATCCTCAAGATCATCCAGCTCCCGGTTTATAAATATCCTGATCGCCTGAAAACTCCGCGTGGCAGGATGTTTCCCGGGTTCTCTTTTGTACACTGTGTCAGCAATCACATCTGCCAACTGCTTCGTTGTTACTATTTTTTCCTGTTCCCGATATTTCACAATAGCTTTGGCAATTTTTCGGGAAAACCGCTCTTCACCATAACGCCAGATCACATCAGCAATCTGGTCTTCTTTCGCTTCATGCAGCCATTCACTGGCACTATAACCAACATCTGGATTCATTCTCATATCCAGGGCGCCATCGCGCATAAAACTAAAACCTCTTGATGCATCATCTAGCTGTGGCGAAGACACGCCCAGGTCCAACAA
>WFWY01000077.1 GCA_015490895.1 Thiotrichaceae bacterium
CCAGGTTTCATTCTGGTCGTTCATACGGATCTGGATGGCGATATAGTCTCCGCTTAATAAGCGACTGACTGCCATGTCGAAACGGCTGTCCTTTTCTTCCAGAATCAGTTCATCTTCGCCATCACTTGTCAGTTGATGGCGGTAGACTTTATTGGCGCGGTGGTGTTTGTCTACTTTGGTATACAGCAAACTGGATTCATTGATCCATGCCACGGAGTCTACATCGTTGATAACGTATGGCAGATCCTCTCCTGTGTTAATGTCGCGTATTTTCAGGGTGAAATATTCTGCGCCATTGGTGTCTGCGCTCCATGCGAGCTTGCCATGTTGTGGGCTGACGGTAACCGATCCCAGGTCGAAGTAGTCTTCGTGTTGGGCTTCTTTATTGATATCCAGCAAGATTTCTTCGTCTGCACCATCTCTGTCGGTACGGATATAGACGGGATATTCCGTGCCTTCTGTATAGCGAGTTTGGTAGGCATAGTTGCCGTGTTTTTCTGGTACGCTGGTGTCATCTTCCTTGATACGGGCGCGCATTTCTGCAATCAGTTGTTTTTGTAGCGTTTCGGTTTCTTTCATGCAGGCTTTGAAATAGTCATTTTCGGCTTGCAGGTAGTTTTTGATGGCTGCGGGCAGTTTGTCTGGTTCGCGCATGGCCTCTTGCCAGTTGTCTGCGCGTAACCAGTGGTAGTTATCTGTGGTGACGAAACCATGATGTTGCTGCCGGTACGGGTGTTTTTCTGCCTGTGGTGGCTGCGGGTTGTCTGGGGCTTTGAAGTGGGACATAGGCTTCATAGGCTTTATTGTTTTATTAGTAAAGACGGGGTTTCTTGTGCATTGGTCAACGTGCTCATGGGTGTGGGATGAAGTGTCTTTTTCCATGCCCAGCGGGTTTTGTCAAAGAGTGTTTTCATGGCTGTCATGTCGCAATGGTAAGGAGGGCCGCCTTCTCTGCCAGTTTGCATGAATTGTGCGTACAGCTTCCCCTGTTCCTTGAGTGAATCATAGAGCCATTGTTCGTAGGCTTGCCAGTCTGTGGGCTCCAGTGCACACAGGCAGGTTTGTTCATAAATGGCATCAAAGGGGGTTTTGCGAAAGTCCAGTGCAAACAGGTCACTTTCGATCAGTTCGGCTTGCTGGTGATTGGCCTTGAGCATTTTTTTCAGGTTGCGAATGGGGGAAGGTGCGATGTCCACGGCCACAACCTCGAAACCTCGACTTGCCAGTTCCAGTATTTCGTAGCCATTGCCACAACCGGGGATGAGAATACGGCAGGGTTGCAGGTCGCCCTGCTCCAGCCATGTCAATAGATTAGGACTTACCTTGCCTCGATCCCAGCCTGTTGTGCCCTCTTGATAACGTTGTTCCCAAATGGACTTGTCTTTTTCGTTGCTCATTGGCGGCCTTTGGTGAATCAATCCTCTGCTAAAATAGTGATACATTTAAAACAAAAGGGCAGCCAGTGGCTGCCCTTTGAAAAACATCAGGAATCTACTTGTTTAGTGTCTCCCCAGTGTCTTTCCAATGTTATGTATCATCTGGATTTGCGCCTTGGCAGCTTCCAGCTCAGCCTGTAACGCTTCATAATTCAGATCTTCCGGATCTTTTCCTTCCAGTGCCGCTTCTGCTCTTTCCATCGCGTCTTCAGCAGCCTTCTCATCCAGATCATCGGCTCTTATAGCGGTATCTGCCAGTACCGTAACGACATGGGGTTGTACTTCCATAATGCCACCCGATACAAACAATGATGCCATATGACCATTGGTGACGTAGCGTAATTCACCCGCTTTTAGCGTAGTAACAAGCTGTGCATGCCGGGGAATGATACCCAGGTCTCCCATGGTCCCCGGTGCAAAAACTTCTTCTACCGTTCCAGAGAAGAGTTCTTCTTCAGCACTTACTACGTTTAGATGCATTGTCATAGCCATTCTTTTCTCCTGGTTTTACCTGGTTTTTAGGCCTGAGCTGTTGCTTTTTCTATCGCTTCGTCAAGACCACCAACCATGTAGAACGCCTGCTCTGGCATATCATCATGCTCACCGGCAAGGATGGCTTTAAAGCCTGCTAACGTATCAGCAAGAGAAACATATTTACCCGGTGCTCCGGTAAATACTTCTGCTACATGGAATGGCTGTGACAGGAAGCGTTGAATACGACGTGCACGTCCAACCAGTTGCTTGTCTTCATCCGATAACTCGTCCATCCCCAGAATAGCAATGATGTCTTGCAGTTCCTTATAGCGTTGCAGGACGCCCTGCACTTCACGTGCTGTATTGTAATGATCATCGCCAATGATTAATGGATCTAACTGGCGCGAAGTTGAGTCCAGAGGGTCAACCGCAGGGTAGATACCTAACTCGGCAATATTACGTGACAGTACCAAAGTCGCATCGAGGTGGGCAAAGGTGGTTGCTGGTGAGGGGTCAGTCAGGTCATCGGCGGGTACATAGACTGCCTGGAATGAGGTGATTGAACCCGTTTTGGTTGAAGTAATACGTTCCTGCAAAGCACCCATTTCTTCGGCCAGTGTAGGCTGATAACCTACCGCTGAGGGCATACGACCCAGCAGTGCGGATACTTCTGTTCCTGCCAGTGTGTAACGATAGATGTTGTCAATAAACATCAGGACGTCACGACCTTCATCACGGAAGTATTCCGCCATGGTCAGACCGGTAAGAGCAACACGCAATCTGTTTCCTGGTGGTTCATTCATCTGACCGTAAACCAGGGCAACCTTGTCCAGTACGCCGCCTTCTTCCATCTCGTAGTAGAAGTCGTTACCCTCACGAGTACGCTCTCCTACACCGGCGAATACGGACAGACCAGAGTGGGCTTTTGCGATGTTGTTGATTAGCTCCATCAGGGTAACGGTCTTACCAACACCCGCACCGCCAAACAGTCCAATTTTACCACCCTTGGCGATGGGCATAATCAGGTCGATTACCTTGATACCTGTCTCCAGGATTTCTGTGGATGATGCCTGCTCCTGATAGCTGGGTGGCTCTCGGTGGATAGACATTTTCTGTTCAGCAGCCACCTCACCCGCGTTATCAATAGGCTCACCCAATACGTTCATAATACGTCCCAGTGTTGCCTGACCGACAGGCACCTGAATGGGTTCTCCAGTGTTAGCCACTTCCATACCACGCTTAAGGCCTTCTGCCGTTCCCATGGCAATGGTACGAACCACACCATCACCAAGCTGCGCCTGAACTTCCAGTGTCAGGTTATTATGGTCACCGACGAGCAGTGCATCATAGACGGTAGGTACTGCGTCACGCGGGAATTCCACGTCTACAACAGGTCCGATGACTTGTACAATATTTCCAGTACTCATGTGTAGTACTCTCCTAATAAAACTAAATTCTGCTTACGGGCACACTGACCAAAATATTCAGTCAAAACCCTATTCAACCGCTGCCGCGCCGGCCACAATTTCGGATATCTCCTGGGTAATCGCTGCCTGACGTGCCTTGTTGTAAACCAGCTGAAGCTTGTCAATCATGCTACCCGCATTGTCGGTAGCACTTTTCATGGCGATCATTCGTGATGACATTTCACAGGCCACATTTTCAACCACACCCTGATAAATCAGGGATTCAATATAGCGCTGCATTAAGGCATCAATGACTTCCTTTGAGTCTGGCTCGTAAAGGTAGTCCCAGTGATAATCCAGCTCTTCCAGCTCTTCCGACTTGATGGGTACCAACTGGGTAGACCGCGGGGTCTGCGTCATGTTATTGACGAATTCATTTTCGACCATGATCAGACGGTCAATCTTGCCTTCGTCATAAGCATCGAGCATAACCTTGATAGGGCCAATCATATCCGCCAGCTCGGGCTTGTCACCCAAACCTGTCGCCTCGGCGACCACACCATAACGCTTGAATGCGTTTAAGGCTTTTCCACCATAGACGGCAATATCCACTTCCACGCCCTGCTCTTTCCAATCAGCTATTTCCTGAAAGGCTTTCTTGAACAGATTGGTGTTTAAACCGCCACATAAACCACGGTCAGTTGATATGATGATATAGCCAACACGCTTGACATTATCGCGCTCCAGCGTATAGGGATGTTTGTACTCCAGATGTCCCTTTGCCATATGACTGACTACCTCACGCATTTTATGTGCATAAGGTCTGGAAGCCTGCATACGTTCCGTTGCACGACGCATTTTCGATGCCGCTACCATTTCCATGGCTTTGGTAATCTTTTTCGTGCTTTGGATACTTTTGATCTGTGTACGTATTTCTTTAAGACCCACGGGGCTTACCTCTCAAGTCAACGGTTACCAGCTATGATTCGCTTTGAAATCATCCAGAGCGGCACGCATTTGATCAGCGATCTCATCGTTATAGTCACCTGACTCATTGATGCTATCCAGAAGATCAGCCTTTTCACTACGCACATAGCTCAACATCGCATCTTCAAAATCATTGATCTTGTTGACAGGAATATCATCCAGATAGCCTTCGTTAGCGGAGAACAATGAGAATGCCAGTTCAGCTGTTTTAAGCGGTGAGTACTGCGGCTGCTTCATCAGCTGGGTAACACGCTCACCACGCTCTAACTGGGCGCGAGTTGCCTCGTCCAGATCAGATGCAAACTGCGAGAACGCAGCCAGTTCGCGATACTGCGCCAGGTCAAGACGAATACCACCACCAAGCTTCTTGATGATCTTGGTTTGTGCTGAACCACCCACCCGGGATACCGACAGACCCGCGTCAATCGCTGGTCGTGTACCGGAGTTAAACAGATCCGTATCAAGGAATATCTGTCCGTCTGTAATCGAAATTACGTTGGTAGGTACGAAGGCGGATACGTCACCTTCCTGTGTTTCAATGATGGGATAAGCGGTCAGTGAACCTGTCTTGCCAGTCACCTTGCCATCGGTCATCTTCTCAACAAACTTGGCATTAACACGCGCCGCACGCTCCAGCAAACGTGAATGCAGGAAGAAAACATCACCAGGGTACGCCTCACGTCCAGGAGGACGACGCAGCAACAGTGACACCTGACGATAGGCCCATGCCTGTTTGGTCAGGTCATCATAAATAATTAAGGCATCCTGACCACGGTCACGGAAGTACTCACCCATGGCACAACCGGCATAAGGCGCCAGGAACTGCATGGAAGCAGGATCTGATGCGTTGGCGGCAACCACGATGGTATAGTCCATTGCGCCATGTTCTTCCAGCTTGCGTACTACGCCTGCCACGGAAGAAGCTTTCTGACCCACAGCGACATAAATACACTGTACGTCTTTGCCTTTCTGATTAATGATCGCGTCGATACCCACAGCGGTTTTACCCGTCTGGCGGTCACCAATGATCAATTCCCGTTGTCCACGACCGACCGGAACCATGGAGTCCAGAGCCTTGATACCCGTTTCCATGGGCTCATCTACAGACTGACGTTCGATAACGCCCGGAGCCTGACGCTCAAGCGCAGCAAAGCCGTCATTTTCAATAGGCCCTTTGCCATCAATAGGCTGTCCCAGTGAGTCAACAACACGCCCCAGTAAACCAGGCCCCACGGGAGTTTCCAGAATACGCCCTGTACATTTGGCGGTATCACCTTCTTTCAGGCTCTTATAGTCACCCAGAACAACAGCACCTACAGAGTCACGTTCAAGGTTCAGTGCCAGTCCGAATGCCCCGTTTGAGAACTCAATCATCTCACCTGACATGACATCGCCCAAACCGTGGATACGTACAATACCGTCACCCACAGAAACCAGCGTACCTTCGGTACGTGCTTCTGCTTCCACATCGAAGCTTTCAATTCGCTTCTTGATTATTTCACTAATTTCAGTTGGATTTAACTGCATTTAATTAATCCTCTTAGCCGACCAGTGCATGCTGAATATTTTTCAGCCTGCCCTGTATCGAACCATCTATTACCAAGTCACCTGCCCGAATAATGGCACCACCCAAAATTGACTCATCAATTTCTGTGGTGATTTTGACTTCACAACCCAAACGTTTTTTCAAAGCTGCTGCAATGACATCTTTTTCTTTATCACTCAGTTCCTGAGCTGATGTCACTACTGCTTCAACTACGTTTTCTGCTTCGTCTTTCATAGCTTCAAACAAGCTACTTATTTCAGGAAGAGCTTCCAAACGGCCGTATTCCGCCAGTTGCCTTACAAGGTTTTCTGCCTTGTCATCCAGTCTGCCATCACTTAGCTTGATCACAGCATCCGCTGCGGCCTGCTTTGTCATGCCTGGACTATCCAGCAACACACGCACCTTATCATCACTGACAAGCACACCCAGGAACGCAAGAGTTTCTGACCATTCGGTCAACTTCCCCGCATCACTGGCCAGCTCAAACAAGGCACGTGCATAAGGGCGGGCAGTGGTTGTTAATTCTGACATCTAATCAACAACCTCTAGATCTTTGCGACAAGTTCATCCAGGACACTCTTATGTGTCTTGGCGTCAATTTCCTTGCCGAGGATCTTACTCGCTCCGGCAACGGCTAATTCCGAAACCTGGGTGCGTAGGCTGTCTTTAGCTCGAATGACTTCTTGTTCCAGTTCCGCCTCAGTCGCCACCTTTATACGATTGGCTTCTTCAATCGCTTTATTCTTGGCTTCTTCAACAATTTGAGCTTCTCGAGCTTTACCTTGTGCCACTATTTCAGCTGCCTGATTTTTGGCTTCACGTAAAATCTCAATCGCCCGCTCTTCCGCCAGACGCGCATCCTCAGCACCTTTTTCTGAAGCAGCAAGACCTTCAGCAATACGTGCCTTTCGATCTTCCATGGTATTCAGAACAGGTTCCCACAGGAAGCGCTTGATGAACAAAATCAGGAGTGTGAATACAATCACTTGCCCGAATAATGTTGCGGTGATATTCATAATTTCCTCCGAATGTTATTTCAGATAAACAAAAACAATCGGACTCTATTACCCACCGAGAGCCGCTTTTGCAGCGCCAATGAACGGGTTAGCAAAAATAAACCACATTGAAATACCCAATACGATCATTGGGAATGCTTCCATCAGACCGCCAGTAAACAACATTTGACCTGTCAGTTGAGCACGCATCTCCGGCTGACGCGCAATACCTTCGATAAACTTGGAACAGATCATGCCCCAGCCCAGTGCAGAACCAAGTCCAGCAGCAGCAAGAATGATTCCTACGCCGATAGCAGTTGATGACATGATTTCAGATACCATTGAAGCATCCATAGTTAATCTCCTAAAAAGATAAAATAAAAATAAAAAATGAGTCTCTTGGTAGCATGACTATTAAACGGCTATAGCCTGTGCCTGTTTTCTTAATGTTCGTCTACACCCTGGCTTGCCAGGCTCAGATAAACTATCGTCAGCAGCATGAAGATAAAGGCCTGTAGAGGAATAACCAGCAAGTGGAATATCGACCATAACATTCCGAGAACGACCTGACCTGGCATTGCCCAGGCAAAACCGAGCAAGGCAATCAGTAAAAAGAGTAGCTCACCCGCAAACATGTTACCAAAGAGTCGCAGCCCCAAACTGATAGGCTTCGCCAGTTCTTCTATGGCGGTCATAATAATATTGACAGGGATAGCAAATTTGCCAAAAGGATGGAACAGGAACATTTTGGCATACCCCGTAATACCCTTGCTCTTGATGTTATAAAAAATAATCAAGGCGAACACAATCAGTGCGAGCGCAAAAGTGGTATCCAGGTTTGTGGTGGGAACGGCCTTGAAATAGACTTCATGAGGGTTGGCACCAAAGGCTTTGGCTACCCCTGTTACCAGCGCTGGTAACAGGTCGACAGGAATAATATCCATCAGATTCATGAGAAAGACGATCACAAAGATGGTGATTGCCAACGGGCCAATGAGTCTGTCCGCATTAGGAAAAATATCCTTTACCTGCTGATTCACAAATTCAACAATGGTTTCCAGCACATTCTGTATGCCGGTCGGATTATCTGCATCAATATTTTTGCCCACTCTCCAGGCAACAAAAGCAACTAAACTGGCCAAAACAACCGTTACCAGAAACGTATCAATAAAAAATACGCCAAAGTCAACCAGAGCCTCTGGGTGACCACCAAGACTCGCATTTGTCAAATGGTGCTGGATGTACTCGACCGGGTTTGATATTGCTGGCGCATTTGTATCGCTCACAATCAACCTACCTATATAAAATTAAAATTCTTTTCTAGCCTGCCAGTTTTCTGGTGTGATTAACTTGCCAGTCAAAACTGATAGTTACTGTATTCTTTAAACACTATTACTAGCATGACACCTGCCACCCGATCCAGTTTAAAACGGGGAAACGTGACGTTGCATATTTTTGGTTATTCTTATTAAGACTCGCGCGGATAATGCCAGGCTCAGGCTATTTACTAGCCCGTCTTGATCCATGAACCATATAGGCCAGTTGTGCCAACGCAAAAGTTCCCAGCAAGGCAGGTGGATTGAGCTTCAACACCCCCATGCCAATACCAAACATGACCAGCACAAATACAAATCTTTGTATTACACCCAGGTAAAGCGTTAAAACGCCTCCATCAGGATTCTCATCTGCCATCTCAGCAGCTGTATCCAAACGCCGGGACAAGAGCAATGTATTGGCTATTGCTACCGCTCCTCCGAATAATGAGGCAGGGATGCTCACTTCACCTATATAATATACAAACCCTGCGGCAGCGATCAAAACCAGTGCGAGCTGTATTACTATCAAACTACTCAAGCTACTCAAGCTACGCATATTAAACTACGCATCGGTACATCCATACTCCTGTCATACCACCAGACCGTGCCTCTAGCGCACTTTACACGCTCCACTACCGGGTTCTCCAAAAGCATGGGAACATCATTCCGGCGTTCAATGAGCTGAGGATTCTAGCATTGTCACATGCCTGTAACAAGCAGAAATCCGTATACATTAGAGAATGCTGAAATAATATTATGATTATATTTTAGCCTCCCTCAACACCATTCCCCGAAGACAAAATTTCAGCGCATAATAAACACTTATACCTGCTGCATCCGCAACCAAATCTGCCAGTTCAAAACTCCGGTAGGCGGTGAAACTCTGCAATACTTCAATCACTGCACCATAAAAAAACAGCGGCATCCCTTTCCATAGCCAGAATGGTTTTCTTGCTGTTGCCAGGTCCATTAGAAAAGCAAAACAAAAAAACACCAGCATATGAATCAGCTTATCGTTAACTCTGGGTATCGAAGGGTGATTCAGGGGCATTGTTGCCACCCACAAGCCTATTACCAGCAAGAACACCAGTAGCAATCGTGTACTAACCTTAAACGCCCCTTTTTGACGTAACTCTCTGACAAGGAGTATGAGTTTATGCATTATTATGTGCGCCCATTTGATACAATGGTGTGCATAATTGCACATTGTTCCAGCTCACGTCCAGCCAGAATTTCTCGGCCCGGTCTCACACAGGATGAATAATTAACTATGGATGTTTCCTATATTCTTGATGAACTGAACAAACCACAACGCGACGCAGTCTCCATGCCTTCTCACCCCGCCCTTGTACTTGCTGGAGCTGGAAGCGGGAAGACCCGCGTCCTGGTGCATCGAATTGCCTGGCTAATAGAAGTGGAGCAACTCGCTCCTTTTAGTATACTCGCCGTCACTTTCACCAATAAAGCTGCCAGTGAAATGCGCGGTCGTATTGAAAATCTTCTGGGCACTCCTGTAGGCGGCATGTGGGTAGGTACTTTTCATGGGCTGGCACATCGTCTCCTGCGTCGCCACTGGCAAGAAGCAAAATTACCCCAACACTTCCAGATACTGGATTCTGATGACCAGCTTCGCCTTGTCAAGCGCGCCCAGCGTTCACTAAATCTGGATGATAAATTATGGCCCCCCAAACAAGCTCAATGGTTCATCAATGCACGCAAGGATGAAGGTGTTCGCCCTCAATATATGCAAGACAGCGGGGATATAAACTATAACCAGATGATTCGTATTTACACCGCCTACGAACAACTTTGCAAGCAATCCGGCGTCGTTGATTTTGCCGAACTGCTACTACGTTCACTGGAACTCATCCGTGACAACCCGGAGTTACAGCAACATTATCAACAACGCTTCCGGCACATTCTGGTGGATGAATTTCAGGATACGAACGAACTACAGTATGCCTGGTTACAGCTCCTGTCTGGCGGGAAAAGCCCTGTCTTTGCTGTAGGAGACGATGACCAGTCAATATACGGTTGGCGTGGCGCGAAAATTGAGAATATACAGAATTTTACCCAGGACTATCCCCAGGCACAGACCATCCGCCTGGAACAAAACTACCGCTCCACCAACACAATATTAAAAGCTGCTAATGCACTCATCACCCATAACGAACACCGCCTGGGTAAAAACCTCTGGACGGAAGGAGCCGAAGGTGAACCCATCAAGCTGTTTGCAGCCTATAATGAAGTTGACGAGGCGCAGTATATTGCCGGACAAATACAAGCCTGGGTCGAACAGGGTGGTAAACGCGAGGAGACTGCTATTTTATACCGCTCCAATGCCCAGTCCAGGGTATTTGAATCAACTTTTATTGAGCAGGGCATACCCTACCGGGTTTATGGTGGTCAACGTTTTTTTGAACGGGCTGAAATCAAGGATGCCCTGGCCTATTTGCGTCTTACTGCCAATCGTGATGATGATCCCTCTTTTGAACGTGTCATCAATCAGCCAACACGAGGTATTGGCGACAAAACCGTTAGTATTATCCGTGAATATGCCAGCCTGCAAGGGCTAAGCTTATGGTTGGCAGCACAGCAGCTCCTGCAACAAAAAGGCTTCACACCAAGAGCCGCAGCAGCGGTACAGGGGTTTGTTCAACTGATCGAACAGATGGCAAAACAAAGTGCCAGACAGCCACTTCATGAACAGGTCGAGTATGTTATAGATCTATCTCATTTAAAGGAACATTTTCTGAAGAAGGAAGGAGAAGAAAAAGGCAGAGACCGGATTGAAAATCTGAAAGAGTTAATCTCTGCTGCACAGGCATTTGAATATAAGCCCGACGAAGATCACGCCAACCTGGACAGCCTCTCAGCTTTTTTATCACACGCAGCACTAGAAGCCGGAGAAGGCCAGGGTGATGCGGGAGAGGATTGTGCTCAAATGATGACGATGCACTCAGCCAAGGGACTGGAATTCCAACAAGTGTTTATTACCGGTATGGAAATTGGACTTTTTCCTCACCAAAATGCATTAAGTGAAGCTGGCAGGATGGAAGAAGAGCGCCGGCTTTGCTATGTCGCCATTACTCGCGCTCGGCAGCTCCTCACCTTGAGTTATGCAGAGCAACGACAACTCTATGGCAACACGCTGTATGGTGCGCCGTCACAATTTATCCATGAAATACCGGATGATCTTATTGAAGAAATCCGTCCACCTGTTGCCACCTGGGATACCCACTCTTCGGCCCTGAGTACAAGCCCCCCTACCCGACACAATGATTCGGGTTATAGGGTTGGTCAGCGCGTTTATCATGCAACATTTGGAGATGGCATCATACTCGATACAGAAGGCTCAGGAAGCTCTGCACGAGTACAGGTCAATTTCGATGACGAAGGGAGTAAGTGGCTAGTATTGGCTTATGCTAACCTGTCAGCACTTTAAGGAGCCTCGGATCAAGTCCCAATCGTTTTCCTGAGGCTGAAATATCGCCATTTTTTCGCTATAAAAGTGACCAATAGAATGACTATTGCTAACGTTTCTATCAAGAAACTGACGGATTTCATCTCACAGGAAATTCGACCGGACTTAATCAGAGACTCCTTATCGGGCAATTCTTTTAGGTGGCATTAAAAAAGCCGCTAAGAGATAGCGGCTTTTTTTCAACTGCTTCAAATAACCTCGGGAAGGTTCATTACATAACACCCAGGTCTTCCAGAACCTTGATCGTCAAACCACCCCGTGGCAAGCCTTTATCAGTTTGATACTTGTTCACAGAGTTCAATGTACCACGTCCGATACTACCGTCAATGGGGCCATTGTAATAACCCGCATCTTTAAGCGCTTGCTGAATCTTCATGTTCATTTCTTTTGTCATATTTGTCTGACAAAGTACACGACGCCATTCCAGCTTTTCACTCGATACTTTTTTGCGTAATTCAACCGTTTTGGTCACCGCAGGAACTTTCGTACGAACCACTTCAGCGGCGGTTGCCACTTTCTCAACCTTGACCGTTTTGATTTCAGCAGGAACTTTCTCCTCTTCCACCGTGGCAGGAGTATCCAGAACCAGCTTCTTGAGCTTTTGTTGCTTGGCAGGAATCTCTTTCAGACAAACCTGAAGCCCAGTATAGGTTCCATCACCCTCTTCTCCCACTGGCCGCCACATGAACTGGGCATCCGCTACTTTAGATCGTGTACTGACTGTAGTAAATTCGGCTTCGACAGGTACTTTTTCTGATGTCGCATCACTCACCAGCTTCATTACCTTAAGCGCCCTGGTTTCTGCCGGCACTTCAGATTCTTCGATCTTTGCTTCACTTTTTAAAACTGTTTTCAGCAATGTCTCATATTTAGCCGGCACATTAACCAGACACATGATCTCGCCTGTCGTATTATCAATACGCTCAACCAGGCCAGAACCCTTTTTCCAAACAGCTTTAGCTGGCTCAATTTCAAATTTTTCTTCGACCTTTTCATAGACCGCAGGGATCAGTTTCTTAACAGTATAGGCTTCACGTACAGTCACTACTTCTTCCGCAGGCTCAAACTCCGCCTCCTTGACAACAATATTTTCAGATGCTTCTTTAATTTCAACCTGTTTATCTGCTTGCTCAAACTTGGCAGGGTTATAAAATTCCCGATAACATTGTCCCGGTTGTGCGCTATCAATTTCAATACCACTTGTCTTGGCCGCCACCAGTAATGCCGGACTTGCAGGG